>JBBPZD010000265.1:0-10860 GCA_038199265.1 Actinomycetales bacterium
GCCCGAGCGGGCGCTGCGCCGTCCACACCCCGAAGCCTGCGATAGCGGCCACGGCAGCTGCGACGACGGCGCCCATCAGGAAGTTCCGCGGGCGCTGCTGGCGGGACGCGCGGGAGATCCGCGCCCAGTCCATGTCGTTCGCCGGCTCGGCGTGAACTGCAGCTCGGTGCGCGTTGAAGAACTGCGCTACCGGGTCATCCTCGTACGCCGGTTCCGGCATGTGGTCGGGAAGAGACGGCGCCACGAACCTGTCTTCGTCGGTCATCGAACATCCTTCAGATGCGCAGCCAGCAACTTGCGGCCATCGTAGAGATCTCGTTTTATGGTGCCCTCGGACTTGCCGAGCTGACGGGCGACCTGAGCCACCGACAGATCGGCGTAATAATGCAACAGCACCGTCATCCGTAGCCTGGCTGGGAGAGACTCCACCGCATTCTGCACTGTCATCCGGGTCGCGGCATCCGGCTCCGGGGCCGCGACATCGAGGTCGGCCGGCTGACCGGCCGCGTATTTGTCGTACGCCGCGGATTCGCGACCGCGCTTGCGCCAGTGGTCGCGCACCTGGTTTGCCACGGTGGTGTAGAGCCACGGTCGCGGCTCGGACACGTCGCCCCAGTGCCCGATCAAACGGATGAAAGCTTCGGTGACGAAGTCGTGCGCGAGGTCGCGGTCACCCACCAACGACGTCGCCCAGCCGACCAGGCGACCGAAGTGCGCGTCGTACACCTCGCGCACGTCGATGTCAGTCGCCGTCTCCCCACGAGCCACCGTCCTGCGGTCCTCCCCGTTGTTCGAGCCGTCCGGACGCCGAGCCGGCGCCAGTAGGGAGGAGGCGGTCATACCCCCTGTGACGCCGCAAGCACCGCACGGGTTGGTGCTTGCGGCTACGCAAACCCCTGTGACGCTGGTTACATTCGAGTATGCCGCCTACGAATCAGCACGCTACCGCGAAGCCCGCAGACGACTTTCGCACCGCGCGCGACCACCTGCAAGCCCACCGCACCGACTACGACGCGGCGATAGCCGGGTACTCGGCGCCGATCCTGCAGTACTTCAACTGGGCTGTCGACTGGTTCGACCTGATCGCCGCCGAGCCCGATTCAAGTGACCGCGCTGCCCTGACCATCGTCGACCAAGGTACCGATGCCGACTCGGACCGGCGCTCCAGTTATACCTATGCACAGCTCTCGGCACGATCCCAGCAGGTCGCAGGATGGCTTGCGGACAATGGCGTCCGCGCCGGGGACCGGGTCCTGCTGATGCTCGGAAACCAGGTGGAACTGTGGGAGAGCTTGCTCGCCTGCATCCGACTCGGCGCAGTCACGATTCCGGCAACGACATTGTTGACCTCGGCTGACCTGCGCGACCGGATCCAACGCGGCGCAGTGAAACACGCAATCGTGGCAAGTTCGTCGACGAAGGCCTTCGAAACGGTTCCCGGAGAGTTCACCCGCATCGCCGTCGGAGACCACGCCGCCGCCGGGTGGCTGCGTTACGGCGACAGTTCCACCCACACGGGCACAGTGCCCGCAGCGCAGACCGGTGCGCATGACCCGATGCTCGTCTACTTCACTTCTGGGACGACGGCCGCGCCCAAGTTGGTCACGCACACCCACGCTTCGTACCCGGTGGGACACCTGTCGACGATGTACTGGATCGGCCTGCAACCCGGTGATGTGCACGTCAACGTCAGTTCACCCGGCTGGGCCAAACACGCATGGAGCTGCGTGTTCGCGCCCTGGAACGCAGGCGCCACGGTGCTCATGGTCAACCAGCCACGGTTCGATGCCCAGGGCCTGTTGCGCACCCTGGAACAGGAGCGGGCCACGACATTCTGTGCGCCGCCGACGGTCTACCGGATGATGGTGCAGACCGATCTGGCGTCATGGAGCAATCGGCTGTCGCTGCGCGAGATGGTGGGGGCTGGTGAGCCGCTGAACCCCGAGGTGATCGAGCAGGTGCGCACGGCGCTCGGGATCACAGTGCGGGACGGCTTCGGACAGACCGAGACCACGGCGCAGATCGGCAACACCCCCGGCCAGCGGCTGGTGCCCGGGTCGATGGGGCGGGTGCTACCCGGCTACGACGTGGTGCTGGTCGATCCGTTGTCCGGTGACGAGACCGGAAATGAGGAGGGCGAGATCTGCCTCCGGCTCACCGGGCCGTTGGGGCGACCGGTTGGGTTGATGGTCGGCTACGACGGCGACGAGGAACGCACTGCTGATGCCATGCGCGGCGGGGTTTATCACACCGGCGACGTGGCAGTTCGTGACGAGAGCGGCTATGTCACCTACGTCGGGCGCTCGGATGATGTCTTCAAAGCCTCGGACTACCGCATCTCGCCGTTCGAGCTCGAGTCGGTACTGATCGAGCACCCGGCGGTGGCCGAGGCGGCTGTTGTGCCCTCACCCGACCCGACGCGGCTGTCGGTACCGAAGGCTTTCGTCGTCCTCGCCGACGGTCACGAACCGACCGCTGAGACAGCCCGCGACATCCTGGCGTACTGCCGCGAGCACCTTGCGGCGTACAAGCGGATCCGCCGCCTGGAGTTCGCAGAACTTCCCAAGACGATCTCCGGGAAGATTCGGCGAGTAGAGCTGCGGTCGCGCGAGCGCGACCAACAGAGCGACGGCACGCCAGACAGCAGGTCGGGCCCGATGGAGTTCTGGGAGTCCGACTTCCCGGACCTCAAGGCTCCGTCCGACTCACCGGACTGAGACCCGGTGGAACTGCGTGAGGCCATCCGGCGGCGGCGGATGGTGCGCCGCTTCGACCCCTCCCAGCCCGTGCCCTCGGCTGTGCTGGCCCGGGTACTGGAGTTGGCAGTGCGCGCACCCAGCGCGGGATTCAGCCAGGGCTGGGACTTCGTCGTGGTGCGCTCCGAGCAGGACCGCGCGGCTTACTGGACCGCGACGACCGACCCTTGTTCACCTGCGGACGCCTGGCTACGCGGGGTTTCGGGGGCGCCTGTCCTGATCCTGTGTTGTTCGGACAAGGAGCGGTACCTGGACAGGTATGCCGAACCGGACAAACCCTGGCCCGACCGCAGCGAGGATCATTGGCCGGTGTCCTACTGGGACGTCGATACGGGCATGGCGGCGATGTTGATGTTGCTCGGCGCAGTCGACGAAGGGTTGGGCGGGCTGTTCTTCGGGGTGCCCGGCGACCGGATGGCGGCCGTGCACGAACTGTTCGCCGTTCCGGCCACCCATCATCTGGTCGGAGTCATCGCGTTGGGCTACCCGGCCACAGATCGTCCCAGCGCAAGCACCCGCACGAGAGAACGCCGTCCTTCGGGCGAGGTTTTCCACGACGGCCATTTCGGCACCCCGCTGATCTGAGGCGTTGCCGCATCCAGTCCTCGCCATACTGTGCTTGACGGGTACGTCCTGGCGACCGGATCGAAGTGGGCGTGGGTGACCGATCCGCGGCACATCTGCTCGAAATGGCCGGGGCCGGGCCGCGCGCAAATCAGACCTGAGGAAGCGCTTGCTCCGCTTGCGAGCGTGAAGCGCTACTTGTCGCCGCGTCTCCTTCTGAACAAACTGTCGAAATCAACGGTTTGACCGGCGGCAACACCCGACGCGAAGCCGATTGCGATCCACAGCACGAGATTGCCGGTCAGCGAACCGATCAGGACGCCCATCAACAGGCCCATGACGAGCCCGTAGCTCGCGTTACGCGCTCTGCGGCGATCGAACTGCTGCGGCCCGCGAGGATCTCTACTTTTTCCCTGGTCCATCGATCCGACGATACGGATACCCCGTGAATCAGTCGATACGGGTGACCAGCGACCGGTCGAGCTGGGTGAGATCGGTCGCGCCAGCCAGGCCCATCAGGTGCGCGAGTTCCGCGCGCAGCCCGGTCAGCAGTTCGGCCACGCCGCCCGCTCCCCCGTCAGCGAGCGCCCACAACGCGGGTCGCCCGACGAACACCGCTGACGCACCGAGGGCGAGCGCTACCAGTGCGTCCCGCCCTCCGCGTACTCCACCGTCGACGATCACCGGCACCCGGTCGCCGACTGCCTCCACCACTTCGCCCAAGGCATGCGACGGCGCAATGGCGCCGTCCAACTGTCGTCCGCCATGGTTGCTGACCCAGATCGCGTCGGCGCCGGCCCGGACGCAGGCCACCGCGTCATCACCGCGAAGGACTCCCTTGACGATCACGGGTAGCCCGCTGAGGTCGGCAAGCCGCTCGATGTCAGCCATCGTCTGCCGTGGGGTCTGATCGATCAGCGGCCAAGGATCGGCCACGTCGACGGGGAGGTGCTGGCGGACACCGATCAGGCTGAGATCCTCGCCCAGCGGCAACGGACGCACCTGCCCGGCGCGCGGCCGGTAGCCGACGTACGGCGTGTCACCCGTGAGGACCAGCGCGGTCGCCCCCGCCGCCGCAGCGCGCAGGATGAGTGCGTCGCTGATCGACCGGTCGTGCATCAGATAGACCTGGAACCACCATGGGTTGCCGCCGAACTCCTGCGCCACCTCCTCGATCGGGACGGTCGAGCGACTCGACAGCACAAACGGCGCACCGCTGGCTGCTGCACCTCGTGCCGTCGCTGCCTCCCCCTCCGGATGCATCAACCGGTGGAACGCCGTCGGGGCGATGCCGACGGGCGTCTGCCAACTGCCGAACAGCTGCCTCGATGTGCTGATCTCGGATACGTCACGCAAGACCCTGGGGCGCAGCTGCCATCCGTCCCAGGAGGTCTCAGCCTCGGCTGCACTTCGATGGTCACCCGATCCCCGCGAGATGTAGTGCCAGATAACCGGGTCGAGACTGCGCTGCGCCGCACTCTGAAGGTCCCGTAGCGCATCCCTCATCGACACAGGCGGTCACCGACGTCAAAAGAGTGTGCGAACACGGCCACTGTTCGCTCGTCGTTCTGGTGGGACGTGCGTGGGCAAGGGGACATCAGACCTCCGAGGACAGACGGGACCGCAACGAAAACCTACTCGTGCTCGCCGACAATCGAAATAGCCTTGCGCCAGTGAGTCGACCCAGCTGCCAGCCAAGCACGACTGCTCATCGAAACGGGCTGCCCGCATTGCGGTTTGGGTCAATTATCCGATCTAACCTGTGCGCATGGTTGTGTGGTTCCCCCAAGTATCTACTGCTCCTCAACGACGCACCCAGGCCATCTTCGGGGCTGTCAGCATGTCGATCGTGATGGTGTCGCTCGCAGCATGTGACGGGCAGGTCGGCGCGCCGTCTTCGCTCTCATCCGATGCATCCGCCACCAGCCCGCGATCGAGCAACCCGGCTCCCTCGCAGTCCTCCAGTAGCCCGGTCCAGTCCAGCAGTACGAGCCCGAGCTCCAGCACGTCCGTCGCCTCGCCCAGCTCCGGGGCGGCCACGGGAGAAGCCGCGATCGGCGCTCTCGTACCGGTCATCAGCGTGATCGACGGCGACACGATTGCAGTGCGCATCGACGGCGAGCGGGTGAAGGTACGCCTCATCGGCGTCGACACTCCCGAGACCCGCAAACCCAATACCCCTGTGCAGTGTTTCGGCCCCCAGGCCAGCAGCAGGATGCAGAGCCTGGTGCAGAGCCGCAGCGTGCGGTTGCAGGCCGATCCGACTCAGGGTGATCGGGACAGGTACGACCGCTTGCTTCGGTACGTCTTCACGCCAGATGGTCGCAACGTCGCCCAGGTGCTGATCGCCGGAGGTTTCGGGCGTGAATACACCTACAGCAGTGCTTACGGGTTCCAGGGCCTGTTCCGTGCCGCGCAGGCGACCGCCCAGAGGACCAGGAGCGGCCTGTGGGGTGCGTGCCCATCGTTCGGCGCACCTCAGAGCGGCTCGACGGCCAGCCCGACCTCGACGAAACGGTCGACCAACCAGCCCGCCACACCTGCCCGCCCCGTCGCACCCAGCACTCCGGTGAAACCGGCCGGAGCCTGCGACATCAAAGGAAACATCAGCTCGGAGGGCGAGAAGATCTACCACGTTCCCGGCGGCAAGAGCTATGGCCGCACCAAGATCACGCCGAGCAAGGGCGAGCGCTACTTCTGCAGTGAGTCCGAAGCTTCCGCTGCGGGCTGGCGCGCTGCCCGCGACTGAGGTCCGACCGGTCAGGACCGACGGGGCAGGCAGTGTCGGCGAGCTGCGTCCACGTACCGCCAGGTCGCTGCGCGCTGCAGGAGTCGCCCGAAAGGGCCTGCCAGTCTGGTGTACCAACGGCCCGGCGCTGAGACCGCAGACACGGTGACCCGCACCGCGCCCGCAGGGAGTTGCTCCACGAGGAAGAGCTCTTCGCCCCGCTCCGGATGACCAGGCAGGGTGCCGTAGGCAAAGCCCCGGCGATCGCTCTCGTCGATCACGTAGACGATGCGGGTCGGGATCCGGATCGCGAACCGGCCCAGCCCCGCTCGCATGACCACTGTGTCGCCGACTTCGAGCGGTCGATCGGGAGCGTCGACCCGCATCCGCAGTGCGCGCTGCATCCCGAGGCCCATCACGAAATCTGAGGCCTGCCCGAAGACCTCAGGCCCACCGACGATCCGCGTTGTCCCACTGAAGCGCATGCCGGCAGGCACGGGGACCGCATCACGCGTCACTCCGATGGGCGCGTACGTCAGCGCGAGATGATCGAGATCTTCGGACACGAAATTGATAGTTCCATGTTTGAACTCTCAATGGCGTCAACACGGCGTGGTTCCGGCGGCTTCCGCACATCTGTGCGAGACACTTGCGCAGCATTCACCGTCCCACCCTGAAGGAGACACGCGGAGTATGGCGCGCGTTACCAAGACCCCACCCCCCGGTGACGACTTCGTCGAGAACATCGTCGACATCGATGTGCAGGATGAGATGCAGAGCGCGTACCTGGAGTACGCCTACTCGGTCATCTACTCCCGGGCGATCCCTGATGCGCGAGACGGCCTCAAGCCTGTGCAGCGTCGGATCCTCTTCGGTATGGACGAACTGGGGCTGCGCCCGGAACGGCCGCACGTGAAGTCATCCCGCGTCATCGGTGAGGTGATGGGTAAGTTCCACCCGCACGGCGACCAGGCGATCTACGACACTCTCGTGCGGTTGGCACAGGACTTCACCATGCGTGTGCCGCTGGTCGACGGCCACGGCAATTTCGGTTCGCTCGACCAGGGACCGGCAGCCGCGCGATACACCGAGGCCCGCCCGGCGCCGGTGTCGATGACGATGCTTGCAGGGTTGGAGGAGAACACGGTCGAGTTCGAACCCAACTACGACGAACAGTTCATGCAGCCCACCGTGCTGCCTGCGTCGTTCCCGACATTGCTGGTCAACGGCGCGAGCGGGATCGCAGTCGGCATGGCGACCAACATGGCGCCGCACAACCTGGTCGAGGTCGTCGATGCAGCGCGGCACCTGATCTCGCACCCGGGCTGCTCGCTGGACGACCTGATGCGCTTCGTGCCCGGACCAGACCTGCCGTGCGGTGGTCAGATCGTCGGTCTCGACGGGATCCGCGACGCCTATCTGACCGGTCGCGGCACCTTCCGCACCCGTGCGACGGTCAAGATCGAGAACGTCACCCCGCGCCGCAAGGGCATCGTGGTGACCGAACTGCCCTACCTCGTGGGCCCCGAAAAGGTGATCGACAAGGTCAAAGACCTGGTGCAGAGCAAGAAACTGCAGGGCATTGCCGACCTCAAGGACCTGTCGGACCGCACCAAGGGCCTGCAGTTGGTCATCGAGATCAAGAATGGTTTCAACCCCGAAGCCGTGCTGGAACAGCTCTACCGGTTGACACCGCTGGAGGAGTCCTTCGGCATCAACAACGTCGCGCTCGTCGAGGGTCAGCCACGAACGCTGGGTCTCAAAGAGCTGCTTGCTGTCTACGTCGACTTCCGGATCGACGTCGTCCGCCGGCGCACCCAGTTCCGCCTCGACAAGCGGCTGGACCGGTTGCATCTCGTCGAGGGCCTACTAATCGCAATCCTCGACATCGACGAGGTCATCCAGGTCATCCGCAGCTCGGACGACTCCGGCGCTGCCCGGCTTCGACTGATGGAAGTCTTCGAGCTTTCGCAGGCGCAAGCGAACTACATCCTGGACCTGCAGCTGCGACGCCTCACCAAGTTCTCGCGCATCGAACTGGAGAAGGAACAGCAGGAGTTGATCGACGCGATCGAGGCGCTGCGCGCGATCCTCGCCGACGAGAAGCTACTGCGCCGAACGGTGTCCAGCGAGCTGGCCGAGATCTCCAAGAACCACGGCACTCCCCGTCGGACGACGTTGCTGGAATCGACGGGCGCGCCGACTGCGACCACGGCGTTGGAAGTCCCGGACGACCCATGCCACGTGCTGCTTTCATCGACGGGACTGCTTGCCCGCACCACCACCGACGATCCGTTGCCCGGCGGCGGTGCACGTCGAAAGCACGACGTCGTCGTGGCCGCCGTGACGACCACCGCACGCGGCGAGTTCGGTGTGGTGACGACCGCAGGGCGACTGGTGCGGGTCACCGCCATCGACCTGCCGACCATGCCACCGACAAGTGGTTCGCCCGTATTGTCCGGAGGCGTGCCCGTCGGTACCTACGTAGATCTTGCCCGCGGTGAGCAGGTACTGACCCTGACCTCCCTGCGCGCCGACTCCCCCGGACTCGCGCTGGGTACCCGTGCAGGGACCGTCAAACGGGTCACCACCGATTATCCGAGCAAGGACACCTTCGAGTTGATCTCGCTCAAGGACGGCGATGCGCTGGTCGGCGCAACGGAGCTTCGAACGGGCGAGGAGGAGCTTGTCTTCATCACCGACGATGCACAGTTGCTGCACTTCGGCGCCATTGCCGTTCGCCCGCAGGGCCGCTCCGGCGGCGGGATGGCGGGGGTCAAGCTAGCTGCTGGCGCTGCCGCCCTGTGGTTCGGAGCCGTCGACCCGCAGGTTGCGAACGCCGTCGTGACGGTCGCGGGTGGCGACGACGCGCTGCCGGGAACCGAGGCAGGATCTGTGAAAGTGACCGATTTCTGGGCCTATCCCGGCAAAGGCCGGGCGACCGGCGGAGTGCGGGCGCAGCGGTTCATCCGCGGTGAGAACGCACTGGTGCTGGCCTGGGTCGGGCCCGTACCGACGCGCGCCGCCAGCCCCACCGGTGTCGCAGTCGACCTGCCCGATGTGGATGACCGACGCGATGGCAGTGGTATCCCGATGGCCGGCCCGATCGCTGCGGTCGGCGGTTCACCTCAGGTGACGTCCGCAGCAGCCGCGCCACCAGACGACGGCGCTGCCCCGCCTGCGGATTGACCCGCACGGCTGCCGAAGCCGTGCATTTCGGACCGGGCGGGATCGATGTGCACCGATACGAGGCGCGCAGGGGTGCATGATGGCTCGAGTGTGGTGGCGCCGACGAGATACAACGACCCGTTTCGACGGGTCGGCGCCCGAGGTTCCCTCCGGTGGCAGCACGTCCACCTTGCAGCAGGCCCACAGGTGCGCCACTGCGCTTCGCGCAGCTCAGCACCCGCTCATGCACAGCAGGTCGTCGGCGTCATCACACCCAGCACCATCATCATCAACGACCCGGCACGCCGTTGCATAGGGACCGGGCGCAGCGCCGGGTGCAGGCTCTCGCGTGGGGCTTTCTGGCGGCGCCCACCTGGACCGAGCCAGACCTCATCGCTGCCGCGACTACCACGCTGGGGCGCCGATACCGTTGGATGAGCAAGATCGTAAGAGCGGTATTGGCCGCTTGCCCGCACCCGCCGATCGGACGTCCGCGTGAGCTGGCGGGTTTCGTCCTGGACACCACGGCGTTCCGCGAGTTCGTCGATCGGGAATCCAAGCGCGGCACGCCCGTCGCGGTACGCCGTTTCGCCCTGGCCCCCGCTGGCATGGGCCCCCACAGCTGGCCGGTGCCGCAGCTCGACGACCTCGCAGCACTGGCCGAGTTGTTGGAGCTCCCGCTGGACCACCTGGTCTGGTCCGCAGACGTTCGCGGACTGCAACGACGTACACCGCCCGGCCCACTGCACCTCTACAGCCATCGCTGGATCGAGCGCCCGAAATCGCCACCGCGCCTCATCGAATCGCCCACCCCGCTGCTGCGGGCAGTATTGCGACGGGTCCTGAACGAGATATTGGTCTGGGTTCCAGTGCACCCAGCGGCGCACGGATTCGTCCCCGGTCGCAGCGCCGTTACCAACGCGTCCATGCATGTCGGTGCGCCCGCCGTGCTGTGTCTGGACCTACGCACGTTCTTCGCCACGATCACAGCGCCGCGAGTCAACGGGATCGTCACCTCGATGGGGTATTCGGAGTCGGTGGCCTGGACCCTGGCCGCGCTGTGCACTCACCAGACCCCTGCCTTCGTGCTCGCCCAGATGCCCGCCGGTGGTGACAGTTCGCAACGGCATCTGTTGCGGTCCCGGCTGCGCACGCGCCACCTACCCCAGGGCGCGCCGACATCGCCCATCCTGGCCAACCTGGCATGTTTCGGACTGGATCAACGCCTCGGCGGGTACGCCGAAGCCGCCGGGCTCACCTACACCAGGTACGCCGACGATCTCAGTTTCTCTGGGCCCCGGCTCGAGAAGTTCCATCTCATACGTGCGGTCGCCTCTATCGCGAGCGAAGAGGGCTTCGCGCTGAACCCGACCAAGACCCGCCTTCGCAGCACCCACCAGCGGCAGGAGGTCACCGGCATCGTGGTCAACGAGCGACTCAACGGTCCCCGCGAGTACTACGACCAGCTGCGCGCGGTGCTGTGCGACGCGCAGCGCAACGGCGTCGACGCTGCGAACCGGGACGGGCACCCGAACCTGCGACGGCACCTGGACGGCCGGATCAGCTGGGTGGAGTCGCTCAACCCAAGCCGTGGCGCACGGCTGCGCGCCCAGTACGACGCGATCGTCTGGCCCACCTGATCGA
>JBBPZD010000266.1:0-9005 GCA_038199265.1 Actinomycetales bacterium
AGATGCAGGTCTCACGGTTGTTGGCGGCGGTGCTTACCCGACTACGCGCGGGCCTCGCCGAGACGATGGAGTACCCCGCAGCCTGAATCCGCGCGCTTAGTCGACGGTGACGATCAGGTCGGCGTTCTGCCGGGCGGCCGCGACCAGTTGCGCGTTGGCCTCGTCGGAACCGGCAGCTCGTTCGGCCGCCTCCTGTGGCGAGCGGCCGAAGTCTTCGTGACGTTGAGCGAGCCGCTGGAGGCGGACCGCGTCCGACAGTTCCAGGTACCAGCACTCGTCGACGCAGGCACGGGCTGCCCGCCAGGGGCCGTCGTCCAGCAACAGGTAGTTGCCCTCGGTGATGACGAGGTGGTCGCTCGGGCTGACGCCGATGGACCCTGCAATCGCGTTCTCGATGGATCGGTCGAAAAACGGGGTCCACACGGTGTGGTCACCCACGCGTTGGTCACGTAGACGCCTTAGCACCGCTGCATATCCGGATGCGTCGAAGGTCTGGGGGGCGCCTTTGACCTCTGCATCGCCGCGAGCCTGCAGCACGCTCTGCGCGAGGTGGAAGCCGTCCATCGGCACGACGGTTGCGCGAACGTTTTCAGCCCTCGCCCAAGCGAGTAGTCGCTCGGCGACCGTGGACTTGCCGACCGCGGGCGGCCCCGTGATGCCGAGGATGAACCTGTCGGACATCGGACGCGAACACAGGCGAACAAGCGCTTGGTCCAGGGTGACCGTGAGGGGCATCCGAACACAGTAGGCCCGAGCGGACACTGCTGCGCGAAGCACCCACCTCGTTTATGAGCTGCCCCTGCTGGGTTGTCGGGAGAGGTCGGCTTCGATTGTCGGTCAGCCAATACAGCATCGACCTCGGGCGCCGTTGTGAAGCTGCCGGTGAGTGGTCAGTTTCCGGCTGCGTGGAACTGGTCGATGACGTCCTGTGGGATGCGGCCCTTGGAGGGGAAGTCGATGCCGCGGGCGGTCGCCCACGCGCGCACTGCCCTCGGATCGGCTGGCGTCTCGACCTGGAAAGAAGCCGCGCGTGGGGCGCGTCCGGCCTGACGGGCAACCTGCAGCCACGGACGCAGGATCGTCCGCAGTTCGTCGGCATGATGGCTGGAGAGGTCGATCTCCCAGTCTTGGCCGTCCAGCCCGAACTGGACGGTCTCGTCACCAGGGCCGCCATCGACGTCGTCCTCGAGAACGGTCACCACACGCTGCGTCATGGCGCGATCATCCCAGTACGTGCCCGGTGAGGGCAGCGCAACACCGCAATCGAGAACAGGTATCTCGCCGCGCCGCCTGCATGGCAGATGCCACGATGGTCGCCATGACGATCAACGGCTCTGTTTCCCGCTGGTGGACCGAACTCGGCGGAGTGCCGCAGTTGCGGCCGGCGCTCGCTGGCTACCGGAGCGCTGACGTTGCGATCGTCGGCGCGGGGTACACCGGACTGTGGGCTGCCTACTACCTCAAAATGATCCGCCCGTCCCTCGAAATCGTAGTGATAGAGCGTGAATTCGCTGGTTTCGGGGCATCTGGACGTAACGGCGGCTGGCTGACGGCAGCGTTACCGGGCTCGCGCGCGGTCCTGGCCAAACAACAGACGGGACGCCAGGGCGTGATCGACTTCGAAGCGCAGTTGCGAGGACAGGTCGATGAGGTCATCGCTGTCTGCGCCGAGCGGGGCATCGACGCCGATGTCGTCAAAGGCGGCGAGATGAGCGCAGCGACCTCCGATGCCCAGGAGGCGCGGTTGCGCTCAGGCCACGAGGCAAACCTCGAATGGGGCGTGCCCGACATCGAATGGCTTGATGCAGCGGCAGCGTCACGACGCATCGCGGTCGATGAGATGCGGGCCGGGACCTGGACCCCGCACTGTGCCCGAATTCATCCCGCCAAATTGGCACGCGGGCTGGCGCAGACAGTGGAGCAGATGGGGGTGACGATCCTGGAAGGCACCGGCGTTACCTCGATCGAACCGCGTGTGGTGCGCACCGACCGCGGCACCGTCACCGCCCAGTACGTCCTTCGGTGCACGGAGGGATTCACCGCCGGCCTGCCGGGGGAGCGGCGTACCTGGTTGCCGATGAATTCTTCGATGATCGCCACCGATCCGATCCCGGCGCAGGTGTGGGCGCAGATCGGGTGGGAAGGTCGCGAAGTGCTCGGCGACGAGGCGCACGCCTACGTATATGCCCAGCGCACTGCTGACGACCGGATTGCGATCGGTGGTCGTGGGGTGCCCTACCGCTATGGCTCCAAGACCGACAACGACGGCACCACCCACGCCGTCACCATCGAGCAGCTGTCCGCCGCACTGCACCGGTTACTGCCGGCGACCAGCGACGTACCGATCGCGCATGCCTGGTCCGGGGTGCTCGGGGTACCACGCGACTGGTCGGCGACCGTGTCGTACGACGCTTCCACCGGGTTGGGGTACAGCGGCGGGTACGTCGGGCACGGCGTGACAGCTGCGTCGCTGGGCGGCCGGACGTTGGCCGAGCTGGTGACCGGCGGAGGAACCGAGCGAACCCGGTTGCCGTGGGTGAATCGGTCGGTGCAGCGCTGGGAGCCGGAACCGTTGCGCTGGATCGGGGTGCACGGCCTCTACCGGGCCTACAACGAGGCCGACAAGCGGGAACTGGCAACCGGCAAGTCGTCGATGATCGCTCGTGCGGCCGATCTGATCTCGCGTAAGCCCTGATCTCCCGCATGCTCCGACTTTCGGTGGGCCTACCGGGCTGACGGCTCATCTAGCCTGGACGGGTGCAGGTGACGACGACAACATTGCGGATGACGCAACAGCCGACGGCCCCGTCCCGGGCACTGCCGGACGGTGCTCGGATCGATCAGGTGCAGGAGCCGACACCTGAGTTCGCGCGCTGGTTGTACGCAGCCGTCGGCGGGCCGTGGCGCTGGACCGACCGGCTCGGTTGGACCCGGCAGGAGTGGGCTGAGGGCCTCGCGCGGCCCGGCGCCGAGTTGTACGTGTTGTACAGCGACGGCGCTCCAGCCGGGTACGTACAGCTCGACGCAGTGGCCGATGACTCCGGTGAATCACCAAGTAGCACTGTCGAGATCACTTACTTCGGGTTGATGGAACACGCCATCGGACAAGGTCTCGGAGGCGCCCTGCTCGGGTACGGGATCGCACGCGCCTGGTCTGTACCGGACCGTCGGGGACTGCCGCCTGTACGGAACGTATGGGTGCACACCTGCAATCTGGACGGCCCACACGCGATTGCCAACTACCAGGCGCGTGGGTTCGCGATCACCGACGAGTCGACCGCGGAACAGGAGTACCCGGCTCAAGCGCTGGGCGCCTGGGCCAGTACGGGTGGCCCGTCCTGAACGGCGAGATGCTGTTCGGGACGACACCCGACACGCCATAGTTAACTGATCGAATCACCCGCAACGAGAAAGATGGGTCGATGAAAGGCTCATGCGCCGCTATCCCACCGTGCCAGTGGGTGGCGTGCCGCTGAGAAGAACCTGCGCATCAGTCTGAGGTGCGTTCGAGCAGGTCGAGGATGTGCCCTGCAGCAGAGTCTCGCGCGGCTCGGTTGCCGTCGGGGGTGTCCAGGTCGGTGAACAGGTGGCCACTGCCCGGCACGACGATGTCCTCGAACGTGGCGCCCGATGATTCGACTGCGGTTGCCAACGCGGCGAGGTCTGCCTCGGCGACGAACGGGTCGGTCGCATAACGATGGACCTGCACGGGTTGTCCGGGCCATTCGCCGCGTGGAGGGGACAGTGCGTGCAGCAGAACGACGGCTTGGGCGTGCGCTCGATCCGACGCCAGGCGCTGCGCGAACGCGGCCCCGAGTGAGAAACCGGCGAGCACGGTGTCGTCCGGTAGCTCTTCCAGCGCGACGCGCACCCGGTTCAGCAGTTCCTTTGGGCCAACCTCCTGGCGGTGGGCCATCCCCTCGAGAGGGTCATCGAACACTGCACCCTGATAGAAGTCGGGGGTGTTCACGGTGTGTCCGCCGGCGCGCAGCAGGTCCGCGAATTCTCCGATGGCAGGCCGCAGCCCCATGGCCGAGTGCAGCATGACGATGTCGCTCATGGGCCCACTGTGCCACTCGCACCCCATGCGGACCGGACGCGCAACGGGCGGGGACCCCCTACAGGGATCCCCGCCCGCGACTGCAGTTCTGTGTTACTTCTTCAACGCTTTCAGGAACGACTTCGTCGAGGTCGGGACGCCGAAACCGGTGAGGTTGTCGTACCCGCGATCAGAGGTAAGGGTCTGATCCTGCAGGTTTTGCGAGTTCACCGACACCGTCGTCAGGGCCGTGTAGGCGGTCGGAACTTTGGCCTTGGTCAAGAACGTCGCCTTGACCTCGAAGCCGTACCGCAGCTGGTTGCCGGCAATGTCGGTCAGACCGGCGTGGCCCTTGCCGTAGACGAGCGGGTTGAGGAAACCGACCCGCTTCCCAGCCAGCGCGATGGTGCCCGCCGTCCAGGGTGAGGACCAGCTGGTGCCCCCGATCTTGCCTAAACCGAAGTTGCCGGAGTTGGCCTCCTCGTCGTGGTAGCCGATCAGGTAGCCGGTGTAAGGGTCAGCGGCTCCAGCGAGGTCGGGGTAGACCCGGTGCGGGTCGACACCGGCGAACCGGGTCGGGACGACGCCCTTCTGGTAGTAGGGCTGCGGGTGGTAGTTGCTGGTGCCGCCTCCGCCGCCGTACCGGTAGGTCCAGGCGCCCCAGGCGTCACCACCGAGCACGCTGCGCTCGGTGTTCCACGCCTGTTCCCAACCGACCTTCGAACCGGAGGCATTGGTGGTGCCCAGCGAGGTTCCGCCGACCGAGGTGACCCAGGGGTTCGCGGCCGGGTAGTCCGGTGAGGGCTTGGTCTTCTTCTGGTTGCCCGCGCTGTTGTCGCCGAAGTCGCCAGAGGAGAAGAGCACCGGGATTCCCTGCGCGGCGGCCTGGATGAAGACGGCGCTGTAGGCGTCGTTCGTCGCAGCGTCATCGGTCTCACCGCCACCCCATGAGTTGGTGATGACGTCCACTTTGTTGCCGTCGACCAACGCGTGCAGCGAGGTGATGAGCGCGTCGTCGAATGGCGCGGCCGCCGAGGAGTAGACGATCTTGGCGTCAGGGGCTGCGCCGTGGATCGACTGCACGTCCAGGGCCTGTTCGCCGTTGACGCCGCCGGAGTCCTTGTTGTCGCAGTAGTCGGTGTTGTAACCCGCGGCTGGTTTGAGCACCTGGTACTGGTTGCCCTTCAACCGCTGGAAGCCCAGCGCCTTGGCCCACGCGTTGGTGTCGTCGAAGATGCGCGGGTCGTTGCACCACAAGGTGATGCCGACCTTCATGCCCTTACCGGTTGCACCCACCTTGTTGATGCCGCGTGCGGCTCGCATCTGCTGTGGGGTGTACCCGCACATCACGCCGGGCAGCTTGCGCGCCAGCGGGGCCTTGCCCTTCTGGATGTAGGGCAGGGTGTGTTCGCCGTAGTACCGCGAACATGCATCGCTGACGCTGGACTTCGCGGATGGCGATGCTCGCAACGCCTTCAGGCGGGTGCTCTGCGGCGCCTTGACCTCGTCGGTGCGGACATTGGTGGTGTGCAGCACCCGCGAGTGGTCGAGACCGACGACGCCCGCTACGAGGTTTCCTACAGCTGACGGCACGGTGAGGGCGGTGGCCGGCGCAGTGAAGGTGCGGGCGCCGGTGCGGTAGGAGTGGATGGTGGTGGCGAACGCCTTCTGGATAGCGGCGTTGGTGCCGCTGACCTCCAGGTAGCTGCGGCTCGGTGACACCTTGCCCGGTGTCAGCCCCTGACTACGCAGCCACTTCTTGACCTGGGCGACATCCGCTGAAGTTGCGGCGTATCGCCCGGTGTACTGGGCGGTGGTGAGGAACTTGCGGTATGACGCGCTGCTCGGGTCGGAGGTGGACCGCACGAAGGCCTCCAGCGCGGTTTGGTTGCGCGGCTTGAGGGTGACCATGAACGAGGAGTTGCTGCGGGTGTTCGGGGCGCCGACCAGCGTCCCGGGTGATGCGACGGCGTGCGCGACGACCTTGCGGGCGCCGTTCGTGGCGGCTGAGGCCGGTAACGCTGTCGCGGCGGTTCCTGCGGCGAGAGCCACCGCTCCCATCACAGTGAGTGCTTTCTTCATGTGCGAATCCCTTTCGGCAAGTAGCCCGCCGGTCGGATTGCGACCAGGACGAGCCGGATGCCTCACTGTCTGGTGCCGTAGGCGCCCTCACAAGAACCGGCGAAGAACATTGACGAGGTATTTAACATCTTGCGACCATTCAGAGGGCATGGTGAGGGGTGCCGGAGATATGCACTGTCAAGCAATCAAAAAGGAGCTAGGTTCAGTGCTGATACCCCTGGCACATCTGGGGCCCAAGGGGTACCAAAGCACTGGTCTCGCGGATCAGCCGAACAGGATGGCTGCTTCGTCCCACCGATGGCGCGGAACGGTCTTCAACACGGTGGTCGCGGCATGCAGATCGACGTTCACGATCGACTCCCCGGACAGCGACACCATCGATCCCCACCGCTTTTCGATGACCGCGTCGATGGCGGCTGCTCCGAAGCGGGTGGCGAGCACCCGGTCGTACGCCGTCGGGACACCGCCGCGCTGCAAATGACCCAGGCGAGCGTTTCGGGTCTCGATACCCGTCATCTCTTCGATGATCGGGGCCAACTGTTCACCGATTCCGCCCAGGCGGGGGCGCCCGAAGGCGTCCAGGCCACGCGGGGCTGTCGCCTGCTCTTCACCCGCCGGGATGAAACCTTCGGCCACGACGATGACGGGGGCGCGGCCTCGCGAAGCAGCGCCACGCACCCAGGAGCAGATTTCCTGGAGAGACACGGGGAACTCCGGCACCAGCACGGCGTGCGCGCCGGATGCGAGGCCCGCGTGCAGCGCGATCCACCCCACGTGGCGGCCCATCACCTCCACCACCATGCAGCGGTGGTGGGATTCGGCGGTCGTACGCAACCTGTCGATCGACTCGGTCGCGATCGAGACCGCGGTATCGAAACCGAACGTGTAGTCGGTCGCAGACAGGTCGTTGTCGATTGTCTTGGGCACGCCGACCACCGGGATGCCGTCGTCGGACAAGCGGCGGGCCGCGGTCAGGGTGCCTTCGCCACCAATGGCGATCAGCGCGGCCATCGAGTGCCGCTGCATCACCTCGCGCACCTGCTCAGAGCCACCGTGCTCGAAAGGGTTGGTGCGCGAAGTGCCCAGGATCGTGCCACCCTGACGGGCCAGGCCGCGCACCTCGTGGCGGGTCAGTTCGAAGACGTCGTCTTCGACTATTCCGCGCCACCCATCGCGAATGCCGATGAAACGCTGTTGGTAGATGCGATCGCCCTTGATGACCGCGCCGCGAATGACCGCATTGAGGCCTGGGCAGTCGCCGCCGCTGGTGAGGATGCCGATGGTCACGAAATCGTGCTCTCTGGGCTCGGGAATCGGGCGAGCCGTGCACCTGTAAGCGGGCACGTCATCCCGGATGTCGTGGCCAGCATGCCCGTTGTCGACGGACGTGAGCAGCCGGGGACGTCTATCGAGACAAGTTACTGATCGGTAGAAACCAACGGCATCAAAACCCCGGTGCGGCGTGGAATGCTGGCGACATGGCGAAAACCGACGGTCCTGTCACTCTGCTCATCCTTGGCGCCAGCGGCGATCTGACCCGACGGCTGTTGCTGCCGGGTCTGGGGAGCCTGCTGCACATCGAACCCGACCGCGAAGTCGAGCTGTTCGGAGTCGGACGTTCGGGGCTGGACGACAAGGAATGGCATACGCGGATTCGTCACGCGTTCAAAGAAACGGACGTCACCAGGAACCGTACAGAGCAGGTTGTGGGTAGTGCGCGGTGGTTGACCGCTGACGCGACGGCGGGCGACCACCTCAAATGGGTGCTCGAACAGTGCTCTGGCGGCCCGGTCGTCATCTACTTCGCGTTGCCGCCGGCCGTCACGATCAAGATCTGTGCGCTGCTGGAGACACTCGATACGCCCGATGACCTCCGCCTGGCGTTGGAGAAGCCGTTCGGTGAAGACGAGAAAAGCGCGCATGATCTGAATGAGCAGCTGCAACGCGTCGTGCCTGAGCACCAGATCTTCCGCATCGACCACTTCATGGGCACCGCCACCGTGCTCAACTTGATCGGCCTTCGATTCGCGAACCGGATCATGGAGCCCATCTGGAACCACCACCACATCGAGCGAGTCGAAATCCTCTACGACGAGGCGCTCGCACTGGAGGGTCGAGCCGGGTACTACGACACGGCCGGTGCGCTACGCGACATGCTGCAGAGCCACCTACTTCAGGTGATGGCGATCTTCGCGATGGAACCGATCGCCCAGATCAACTCTCAGGAGCTGTCGGACCTGAAAGCCCAGGTGCTGCGTTCGACCCACCTGTGGCAGGACTCGCCCAAGCGTGCCAGCAAACGCGCCCGCTACACCGCCGGAGTCGTGAACAGCAAGAAGATCCCGTCCTATGTCGATGAGGACGGTGTCGATGCGTCCAGGATGACCGAGACACTCGCGCAGCTGAAGCTGGAGGTGCGCACCTCCCGATGGGCCGGGGTGCCGATCACGATGCGCAGTGGCAAGGCGCTCGGCCGAGCCCACAAGCAGATCATCTGCTACTTCCGACCCGTCGGGCACGTGCCCGAGGGTTTCAGTGGAGATGCGACCCCGGACCGGTTGATCATCAACCTCAAGCCGGGTTCGGTTTCCCTGGAGCTGACGATGAACGCTGAGGGTGACCCGCTGTCGTTGGAGCACAAGCAGCTCACCGCAGAATTGGGCGCCGGGCGGATGACGGCGTACGGCGAAGTATTGCGCGAGACGCTCGACGGCAGCCCGCTGCTGTCGCTGCGCAACGACGTGGCGGAGCTGGGCTGGCGCGTGGTCGACCCGGTTCTGGCGGCGTGGGCGAAGAATGAAGTTCCGCTGGAGGAGTACGCGGCGGGCACGGCTGGCCCCGAAGGGTGGCTGCCGCAGAACTCCGTGGTGTAGAGACCCGCCTC
>JBBPZD010000267.1:0-32370 GCA_038199265.1 Actinomycetales bacterium
GTGCCCAGCGGTTCTCCCAGCTCGGCTGATGTCGAGCGATGTGCCGTGAGCGGACGAAGGCTCAGCTACGGCCCAGAGGCACAGGCCGGCCTGAGCCTCTCGGACTCAGCTGTGCCATCGTCGTCCATCGATAGCTAGCGTGAGCGGATGCATGCCGAACAGTTGGCCTCCAAAACCGATCGGGTGGACGCCCCGCACGTGAGCGGGCTCAACGACCTGGTCCGCGGATGGCGGACACGGTGGCCAGATCGCTCGATGCTGTGGTTCGATCCCGACGACGGCGGGATCGAGGCGCGCGTCCTGATCCTGATGGAGGCACCAGGACCTCGCAACATCCCGGCGACCACTCACGGGTTCTGTACAGAGGACAACGCAGACCCGACCGCTCGATCGCTGGCGCAGGAACGTGCCCGCGCCGGGCTGCAGCGCACCGATTACGTCCGATGGAACATCGTGCCGTGGTTACCGATCGGTGCGGATGGCAGCTGGCACAGTCCGAGCCCCCTCGATCTGCAAGAGGCGATGGACCCGCTGACACAGGTGCGCGAGTTACTCACGAAGCTGCAGCTGGTGATCACGGTCGGTCGCCCGGCACTGCACGGGTGGACACGGCAACAGACCCTGTTCCACCAAGATGTAGTTCCGCTGTTGGCGGTGCCCCACCCGTCACAACGCAACACGAAAGGGCGGGCGGAGTCGCTGGAAAGATGGCAGTACGCGTTGGCTGTCGCTGCGCGCGTCGCGGGCTCAAGGTAACGATTCAGACACCCGTCGCCATTTGCTAGACCCCAGGCATATAGATGATCTAACTTCCAGTTGTGTCCAACCTATGGGGGTGGGCCACAGGGGAAAGAAGAGAAATCATGAAGGTTCGTTTCTACCCGCTCGCGGCACTTCCACTGGTCGCAGCCCTGGGCGTCTCTACCGTTTCCGCCGCGCAGGCGGTTACATCGAGTGACGGAACGGTCGGCAGTTGCAAACTCGTCGTTCCTGCCAACGTTCGCGTCTCGCAGCCCCACTACCAGGTGCCCGTCTCGGTAACGGGCGGATGCGCTCTGCACCCCGGCCCGTCCGCAACCTGGTACCCCAACGCCGGCAAGTTCCCCGGGGACATCATCTCCTTCGGTGGCTCGAAGCGAACCGGATGGGACGTGTACGGGGACGCCACGAAACTGGGCTTCCGCACCTGGTACGGCGGTGGCGCGAGCAACGTGCCCTACACGTACAGCTACAAGCAGGACCAGCCGATCACCGTGGTGAAGGTCGGGTCATGGGCCGGCTTGTGGACCTCCCGGTCAGGCGAGCGAGTCACGCTGAATGCTCGGGCCGTGCGGTATGCGACGTCGCTCGGGCGGGTCATTGCGTGGGCGGGCCAGACCGGGTACGTGCAGTACAAACCGACCGGCACGAACACCTGGACCAACCTCACGACCGTGACCACAGGTAGCGACGGGAACGCCCAGACGAACGTCTACCCCACTGGGACGGCCGACTACCGGGTGACCTTCTACGGCTCGCAGTGGATCTGGGACGCGACGAGCCCGACGTCACGTCGCTGACCACCCACCCGCATGCCAACGGGCCGCCTGCCGAGTTCGGTAGGCGGCCCGTTGGCATTCCAGAGGGGGAATTCCACCGCTACCGGTGGGTAACCTTGCGGAATGGATCAGGTTCACGCGTTCTGCGACGACGCCCTCGGTGACTCAGACGCGACTGGAGTTGCCGCGCGGATCGCGACGGGTGAGATCAGCCGGACTGAGGCCGTCGAAGCAGCGATCACCCGCAGTGCGGTGGTCGAGCCGCAGTTGAGCGGTCTGCGACACGCCGACTTCGACCGGGCACGCCGGCGGGCCTCCAGGTCGGCTGCTTTCGACGGGCCCTTCGCTGGGGTACCCACGCTGTTCAAGGACAACATTGCAGTCGGCGGCATGGTCATGACCGAGGGTTCGCGGGCCTTCGGCGACACGACGCAGCCGACCGACGGTCGGGTAGCAGCGCAGTACCGCGCGACCGGACTCATTCCCATCGGTACCTCGACCATGCCTGAGTTCGGATGGACCTGCTCGACCGAGACACTGGACTACCGCACCCGAAATCCATGGAACACCCAGTACTCCGCAGGCGGTAGTTCAGGCGGTTCAGCCGCCTATGTCGCTGCCGGTGTCGTGCCGATCGCGCACGGCAATGACGGGGGCGGGTCGATTCGGATTCCCGCACATGCCTGCGGACTGGTGGGGTTGAAACCCACCCGCGGACGTCTGCGGATCGAGGCGGCCGATCGGGTGCTGCCTGTGCACATCGTGAGCAACTCGGTGCTCGCGCGTTCGGTACGCGACGTGGCCGGATTCTTCTCGGCTGCTGAAGAGGTCTACCGCAACCGAACTTTGGCACCGATGGGCTTGGTGGACCAGCCGCAGGACCGCCCGTTGCGGATCGGCCTGACACTCGACTCGACCGCGACCGACGTGCGCACCGACGCAGAGACCCGTGCTGCGGTGAGTGCGTTCGGTGACCAGCTCGAGGGCCTCGGGCACCATGTCGAACCGTATGACGCGAAGATACCCGCGACCTTCAAGGAGGACTTCGCCACGTACTGGATGTTTCTCGGTTACCTGGCATCGACCGGTACCGAGCGGGCCTTCGGGCCGGGGTACGACCCCGCGAAGCTCGAGCCGCTGACGAAGTTCCTCGGCGACGAGGGTAAGAAGCGGCTGAAGCGACTACCGCTGGTCGTGGCTCGACTCCTCGCCTCCAGTGCGATAGCGCGCCGACAGTTTCGCGGCGGACCTGACCTCATCGTGTCGCCCGTGCTCAGCGGCACGACACCCAAACTGGGCTACCTCGGCGCCGAGGTCGATCCGGTCGAACACTTCCGGCGGCTGGAAGATTTGTGCGTCTTCACCCCGTGGCAGAACGCGACCGGCACACCTGCGATCTCGCTCCCGGTGGCGGTGACACCCGGCGGTTTGCCGATCGGCGCGATGGTGACCGCCACACATGGGTCAGAGGCACTGCTCTTGCGGCTGGCGCTGCAGGTCGAGGCCGCCCACCCCTGGCGGCGCATCCAGGACTGAAGTCGGCGGTGAACGGCCCGCCAGTAACCGCCGGTGTTCCTGACGTTCGCACCGTGCCGGCAGTTGCACTGGCCTTCTCCATCCTGCTTGTTGCCTGAGCGCAGAAGGGTTGGCTCAAGGGACCATCCCTGAACTATCTGTTCTCTCCCGCCTTGACCGTGCGCGGCCACGTCTCTCGGAGACGGTGGAATGCTTCCTTCGTATGTCGATGACAAGCGCACAGGACCAGGTCGCCGAACCACGGGTGGATCGGTGGGAGCGGTCGGCCGAGTGGCCGTTGATGGGCACTGCCGCGCTCTTCCTCGCGGCTTACGCGGTTCCGATCATCTGGCCGCAGATCTCGCCTGAAGTGGCACGCGTCTGCTGGTGGGTCCAGTGGATCAGCTGGGGGTTCTTCGCGTTGGACTATGCAGCCCGGTTGATGTTGGCGCGGCATCGCAGGTCGTGGTTCTGGCGGCATCTGGTCGATCTCGCGGTGATCGCGCTGCCAATGCTGCGGCCGCTACGGCTGTTGCGACTGGTCACGGTGCTCAGCGTCGTCAACCGGCACGCGACCGTCACCTTTCGTGGACGAGTAGCTACATACGTGGTCGGCGCGGCCGGACTGCTCTCGTTCGTCGCTGCGCTGGCGGTATTGGATGCCGAGCGTGGCAGCGCCGATTCGACCATCCAGACGTTCGGTGACGCCTGGTGGTGGGCGATCACCACCATGACCACCGTCGGATACGGCGACCGCTATCCGCTGACCACGACCGGTCGGTTCGTGGCGGTGGGCCTGATGATCGGGGGGATCGCGCTGCTCGGAACGGTGACGGCCACGCTCGCCTCGTGGTTCTCGGACCGGGTGCGCAGCGAGGTGGAGGCGACGAACGAGGTGCTCGTCGAGGTGCGCGACCTGCGCGCCCTGCTGGAAGACCGCAAGACCAGGTGATCGAACGGGGTTGAGCCCATCAAGTACCAGACCGACGGATGTAGGAGTCAGCAGAACAATGACTCAGAACCCTTCCGGGAGCACACGATCTCGGATCTCGTGTAGGCAGCACTCATCGGTGGGGCAATTGTCATCGTGGTCATGGCAGCCCAGTTCGGCCGCCGCGAGCACACCTTCAAGGGGCGTCGCCAAGCCGCTGCGTTACTGGAGCACCTGCGTGACCGCCTCGCGGATGCTGGGCTGATCATCGGCGACCACGACTTGTATCGGTGGACGGTTCCGGGGCACGTCGCTCATCCTCGTTCCTCCAGGGTTGCTGCCGGTCAACCGTGACACGGCACATGAGCGCGATCGCCAGGGTGGGCAACGGTTGGAACAGCGGTCACGAGGTCGTCGGCCAGGGTACCGGCGGAGACATCGGTTGAGGGCCCCTGCGCTCGCATGCGATCGATGTGCGTGGCCCGGCAGCATCCCATTCGGGAGTCACGCGTAGGGCGGCGTTTCAGCTTCTCTTTACGCGCCTCGAAGTGGTCATGCCTTCAGGCGGTACCCCTGCCCGGGTTCGGTAAGTAGATACCGGGGTCGTCCGGGTGACGGTTCGAGTTTGCGGCGGATGCCGGCCACGTAGACCCGCAGGTAGTGTGATTCGCGCTCGTACCCCGGCCCCCACACAGCGCGCAGCAACTCCGCCTGGCTGACCAGATGCCCCGGGCGGATTGCGAGTCGTTCGAGGAAGGACCACTCGGTGGGGGTGAGACGAACCGGTTCGCCGTGGCGGGTCGCGGCGCGTTCGGTGAAGTCGAGTGAGAAGTCCTCGGTCCGAACGGGTGGCGGATGGGCGGTGTCGGTAGTGGATCGCCGAACCGCGGAGCGGACCCGCGCGAGCAGCTCGTCCATCCCGAACGGCTTGGTGACGAAGTCGTCTGCGCCCTCGTCCAGGGCCTCGACCTTGTCGTCCGAGTCGTGCCGGGCGGACAGCACGATGATCGGAACCTCACTGCCCACGCGCACCTGCCGGATCACTTCGACCCCGTCGATGTCGGGCAGGCCCAGGTCGAGGATGACGAGGTCCGGGACTTCTTCGCCGATGCTCTGCACCGCGGAACGACCGTCGAAAGCGTGTTCCACCTCGTAACCGCGGGCGCGCAGGTTGATGCTGAGGGTGCGCACCAGCGTCGGCTCGTCGTCGACCACCAGGATACGGGTCATGGCAGTGCCACCGTCATCGTCAGTCCTCCACCGGGGGTGTCGTCGGCGTCGATCGCGCCGCCCATCGCCTCGGTGAGACCCTTGGCCACTGCCAGTCCGAGCCCGATGCCACTGCCGCGCGGCGCGTCCCCGTACCGCTGGAAAGGTTCGAACATGGTTGTCCGCTGATCCGCCGGCATTCCCGGTCCACGGTCGATCACCCGCAATTCGATGCGCCCGTCGGTGGCTTCGGCACTCACGCAGACAGACGTGCCGTACGGGGTATGGCGTAGGGCGTTCTCGATCAGATTGGCGAGCACCCGCTCGGTGAGGCCTGGATCGGTCCTACAGGTGAGGTGCGGGTCGGGCAGTTGCACCTTCACGCGGTCTCGGTCGGTCACCGTGTGCAGGGCAGCTTCGATCAGGTCGGCCGCCAGCGTCTCGTCGGCGCGGATGGTCAGGTTGCCGGACTGGATGCGCGACATGTCCAACAGGTTCTCGATCAATGCATCCAGCCGATCTGCAGACTCCTCAACGGTTTCCAGCAACTCGTCCTGGTCCTGCCGGGACAGTTCGATATCTGTGCTGCGCAGTCCGGACACCCCGGCTTTGATCGACGACAGCGGGGTACGCAGATCGTGGGAAACCGCGGCGAGCAGCGCCGTGCGGTACTGGTTGTCCTTGGCCAGCGCATCCGCCGAATCGGCGACGGCAGCGAGGCGTTCGCGGTGCAGGATGGCCTCGGCGTGGTCGGCATAGGCCTCGACGAGCCGACGTTGGCGGGCATCGACGCCTCGGGTGGCGAGCACGAGGCTGTGTTTCCTACCGACCTGTGCAGACGTCAACCGGTCCGGGTCACTCAGCTCGATGGTGCCGCTGGTGGCGAGGACCGCACCGTCGTCGGTGTTGAGGAGCGCCGCACCCGGCACCGCGAACGTGTCGCGCGCCTGATCCAGCAGCGCGGGGAGTTGTTCGTCGGCATCGAGAAGGGAATGCGCGAGCGCGGCGAGCAGTTGAGCGTCCCGCGCGAACGCGGTGGCCTGCGCGCTGCGTCGCGCTGTCAGGTGCACGACACCTGCGACGGCGACGGCGACCAGTACGAAGAGCACGAGGGCCGCTACGTTCTGTGGCTGGCCGATGGTGAAGGTCCCTGTCGGCTGGGTGAAGTACCAGTTCAGGACCAGGCTCGCGATCACCGCACAGGTCACCGCCGGCCACAGGCCGCCGACGATAGCCACCAGCACGGTCAACGCGAGATAGACCAGCACCTCCAACGGCAGCGAGTGGTACTGCGTCGTCGCGTTCATCACCACGGTCAGCAGCGCTACCCCGACGGTCGCGAGCAGCCATCCGAGCATCGTGCGGCGCCGCCCGAGTGCGGGCAACATCAATCCGGATGACCGGCCGCTGCGGGTGCGCGAGTGGGTCACCATCAGGACGTTGATGTCTCCGGAACCGTCTACGACGGTCTCACCGACGCCGCGGCCGAACAGTTGGCGAAGGCGGGAGCGACGGCTCGCGCCGACGATGATCTGGGAAGCGTTGACGCCGCGCGCGAACGCCAGGATCGCCTCGCCGACGTCTTCGCCGCTGACCGTGTGGAACTGACCGCCCAATTCTTCGGTGAGGTTGTGAGCAGCTCTGGCCGACTCGGGTGGGATCTCACGCAGCCCGGACTCCGAGACGACCTGTACGGCGATCAGCTCGCCGCCGGCTCCCCGGCTGGCGACCCGCGCTCCGCGACGCAGCAGCACCTCCTGCTCAGGCCCGCCGGTGAGGGCGACCACCACGCGTTCGCGCGCCGCCCAGGTGCTGTCGATGTCGTGTTCGGCGCGATACCGCAGCAGGGTCTCATCGACCCGGTCGGCCGTCCACAGCAGCGCCAGTTCACGCAGCGCCGACAGATTGCCCGCCCGAAAGTAGTTGGACAGCGCCGCGTCGACCTTGTCGGGCCCGTAGACGTTGCCGTGCGCGAGGCGCCTGCGCAGGGCTTCGGGGGCCATGTCGACCAGTTCGATCTGGTCGGCAGCACGCACGACTGCATCGGGTACGGTCTCGCGCTGTTTGATG
The DNA here is from genome assembly GCA_038199265.1 of Actinomycetales bacterium. Lineage (GTDB taxonomy): Bacteria > Actinomycetota > Actinomycetes > Actinomycetales > Dermatophilaceae > Allobranchiibius. The sequence continues at coordinate 7,264 of JBBPZD010000267.1, forward strand.
CCGGTGATCTCCTGCACCACGTCGTTCAGGGACTCCAGGTGCTGCACGTTCACCGTCGAGATCACGTCGATGCCGTGGCTCAGCAACTCATCGATGTCCTCCCACCGCCGCCTGTGCCGGCACCCTGAGGCATTGCTGTGCGCGAGTTCGTCGACCAGGACGACCTCGGGCCGACGGGCCAGGATCGCGTCGATGTCCAGCTCTTCCAGGCTCGTGTCGCCGTGGGTCACCCGCAATCGCGGCACGGTCTCCAGACCGCCCACCTGTTCGGCCGTGTAGGCCCGGCCGTGGGTTTCGACCAGGCCGACCACGACGTCCGTACCGCGGTCACGTCGGCGGGCACCCTCCTGCAGCATCTTGACGGTCTTGCCGACACCCGGGGCGGCACCGAGATAGATGCGCAGTCTGCCTTTGGACACAGCCCGATTATCCCGCGCTACGCATCGTCGTCAGGGCCAGGTTGAGTTGCAGCACGTTGACCCGGGGCTCGCCGAGATAGCCGAGGATGCGCCCGGAGGTATTCGCCTCGATCAGGCGCTGCACGGTCGCGACCGGCACTTTTCGTGCAATGGCGATCCCGGCGGCCTGCAATTTCGCGTAAGCAGGCGAGATGTGCGGGTCCAGTCCGCTGGCGCTGGTGGTCAGCGCATCGGGTGGTAGCTGGGCCCCGATCGGACCGGCCGCCTTGCGGGCATCGGCAACGGCCTTTGTCAGCCGCGCGTCGGAGGCGGCCAGGTTGGTGCCACCGCTGGTGTCGCCGGCGTAGTCCGACGCCGACATGCGGCCGTGGAACCACTGCGGGCCGGTGAACTTCTGACCCAGTAGCGACGATCCGACATCCCTACCGTCCTGCTGGACGATCGAACCGGTTGCCTGGTCGTGGAACGCGACGCGGCCCACTGCCCAGACCACGGCGGGGTAGCCGACACCGAGCACGACGGTGAGGATCAGCAGCATGCGGAGCGCGGCGAGGGTCTGACGGGCCCAGGGGAGGGAAGAGGAAGCCATGGTTGGTCACATTCCGGGGAGGAGTTGGACGAGCAGGTCGATGATCTTGATCCCGATGAACGGCGCGATCACGCCGCCGAGGCCGTAGACCAGCAGGTTGCGACCGAGGAGCTGATCGGCGCGTAGCGGTCGGTACTTGACACCCTTGAGTGACAACGGGATCAGCGCGAGGATCACCAGCGCGTTGAAGATGACCGCCGACAGGATCGCCGAGTTGGGCGAGTGCAACCGCATCACGTTCAGGGTGTCCAGACCGGGGTACAGCGGCAGGAACATCGCAGGGATGATCGCGAAGTACTTGGCCAGGTCGTTGGCGATGGAGAACGTCGTCAGGGCGCCGCGGGTGATCAGCAGTTGTTTGCCGATGGCCACGATCTCGATCAGCTTCGTCGGGTCAGAGTCGAGGTCGACCATGTTGCCGGCCTCTTTCGCGGCCGAGGTGCCGGTGTTCATCGCCACGCCGACGTCGGCTTGGGCGAGGGCCGGTGCATCGTTGGTGCCGTCACCGGTCATCGCGACCAGCCGGCCACCCTGCTGCTCTTCCTTGATCAACCGCATCTTGTCCTCAGGCGTGGCTTCGGCGAGGAAGTCGTCCACGCCGGCCTCGTCGGCGATTGCCTTAGCGGTCAACGGGTTGTCACCGGTGATCATCACCGTGCGGATGCCCATCCGGCGCAACTCTGCGAAGCGCTCAACCATGCCGGGCTTGATGACGTCCTTGAGGTAGATGACACCGACGGCTGCGGCCGGGGCGTCGCCCTGGCGGACCGCTATGACCAGCGGGGTCCCTCCGCGGGCGCCGATCTCGTCGGCAGCACGCGTCGCCTCATCGACCCCGGTGCCACCGGTCTCGGTGACCCACCGGCAGACGGATCCGGCTGCACCCTTGCGCAGCTGGGTCCCGTCGGTCAGGTCCAGACCGCTCATCCGGGTCTGCGCCGTGAACGGGATGACGAGAGCATCGGCCGGAGACTGCGCTGTCGTGCCGAGGGTGTCGGTGGTCCAGGTGACGATGGAGCGACCCTCGGGGGTCTCGTCGGCCAACGAGGACAACTGCGCCCAGCCGTGGACGTCGTCCTGGAGCTGGCCTGACAGCACCGTGATGTCGGCTGCCTGCCGGTTGCCGAGGGTGATCGTGCCGGTCTTGTCCAGCAGCAGGGTAGAGATGTCGCCTGCCGCCTCGACCGCCCGACCGGACATCGCGAGCACGTTGCGCTGCACGAGCCGGTCCATCCCGGCGATCCCGATCGCCGATAACAGGGCGCCGATCGTGGTCGGGATCAGGCAGACGAGGAGCGCGACCAGCACCACCATCGTGGGCGGGGTACCGGTGAATCCGGCCAGTGGCGGGATGGTCGCGACAGCCAGCAGGAAGATGATCGTGAGGACCACCAGCAGGATGCCGAGCGCGATCTCGTTGGGCGTCTTCTTGCGTTCGGCACCCTCGACGAGCGCGATCATCCGGTCGATGAAGGTCTCACCCGGCTTGGAGGTGATCTGCACGACGATCCGGTCGGAGAGAACGGTGGTGCCTCCGGTCACTGCGCAGCGGTCACCGCCCGCTTCGCGGATGACGGGCGCCGACTCGCCGGTGATAGCCGACTCGTCGACGGTGGCGATGCCCTCGACCACGTCCCCATCCCCAGGGATCACCTGGCCCGCTTCCACAACGACCAGGTCGTGCAAGGTGAGATCGGCTGCGGCTATCTGCTTTTCCGAAGACCGGTCGGCGGCCAGCAGTCGGGCGGACGTGGTCGTCCGGGTCTTGCGCAGCGAATCTGCCTGCGCCTTGCCTCGGCCTTCGGCGATCGCCTCGGCGAGGTTGGCGAACAGGATCGTGGCCCACAACCAGACCGTGATGCTCCAGGCGAAGAACGAGGGGTTCACGAGGGCGAGCACGGTGGTGGCCACCGAGCCGACACCCACCACGAACATTACCGGTGAGCGGAAGAGGTGGGCGGGGTGGAACTTGCGCAGTGCATCCGGTAGCGACGTGCCGGCGTTGCGGATCAGAGTGGCTGATGGGGTGGTCATGACAGTGCCTCCGCGAGCGGACCGAGAGCGAGTACCGGCAGGAAGGTCAGGCCGGTCAGGAGCAGGGCGACGCCGACCATGAGCCCGGAGAACAGCGGGGTATGTGTCGGCATGGTGCCGTCGGACGGTGGTCTCGTGCGTTGCCTCGCGAGGGCACCGGCCAGCGCGAGAACGAAGACGATAGGGATGAATCTGCCGAACCACATCGCGAGGCCGAGGGTGACGTTGAGGTACGGCTGGTCCGCAGTGAGGCCTGCGAACGCTGACCCGTTGTTGTTCGACGCCGAGGTGTAGGCGTAGAGCATCTCGCTCAGGCCATGCGGGCCGCTGGCCAGCAATCCAGCGCGAGCGGTGCTGAGCGAGAGTGCCGCACCGGTTCCCAACAGGACGAGTGCCGGGGTGGTCACTGCGAAGAGAGCGGCGAAGGTGATCTCCTTGCGGCCGATCGTCTTACCGAGCAGCTCCGGGGTGCGCCCGACCATCAGACCTGCGATGAAGACCGCGAGGATCGCGACGATCAGCGCGCCGTAGAGACCCGAGCCGACACCCCCGGGGGAGATCTCGCCCAGGGCCATGTTGAGGATCGCCGTGCCGCCGCCGATGGGGCTGTAGCTCTCGTGCAACGAGTTGACCGCGCCGGTGGACGTGCTGGTCGTCGTGCCGGCGAAGAGAGCAGAGCTCCACACACCGAAGCGGACTTCCTTGCCCTCCATTGCCCCCAACGGCCCGGTGGCAGAGGCACTCTCCGCCCAGGTGATGATTGCGACGCCGGCGGCCCACAGGATGCCCATGAAGCCGAGAACCGCGTTTCCCTGCCGGTGGTCTATGACCAGTCGGCCGTAGGCGCGGGGCAGCGAGAACGGGATCAACAGGATCAGCAGGATCTCGACCAGGTTGGTGAACGCGTTCGGGTTCTCGAAGGGATGCGCCGAGTTGGCGTTGAAGTAGCCGCCGCCGTTGGTGCCCAGTTCCTTGATGGCTTCCTGGCCGGCGACCAGGCCGGACTGGATGGTCTGGGTGCCCCCGGCGAGGGTGCGCAACGTCTCGGGCGCGGACAGGTCCTGGATCACGCCGCCTGCCAGTAGCACGATCGCACCGACGAACGCGAGCGGCAGGAGGATCCGGACGACGCCGCGCACGAGGTCGACCCAGAAGTTGCCGACGGTGCCCGAGTAGGAGCGGGTCAGCCCGCGGATGAGTGCTATGACGACGGCGATGCCGACGGCAGCGGAGGCGAAGTTCTGGATCGTCAGGCCGAGCGTCTGTACCACTGGTGAGGCGCCCGACTCGCCGCCGTAGCTCTGCCAGTTGGTGTTGGTGACGAACGAGATCGAGGTGTTGAATGCCGTACTGACATCCATCTTCGCGCCGCGGGCGAGCGGTAGGAACGGCTGCGCCAGACACACCGCGAACAGAGCTGCGAAGCTCACCACCGAGAACGTGATCAGCGCGACGACATACGTGGTCCAGCGCTGTTGTGATCGCGGCGAGACTCCGCAAGCCCGGTAGATGAGCTGCTCGACGCGCAGGTCCTTCTCGCTGGAGTAGGTGTCCGCGATGTGGTTGCCGAGAGGCACGTGCGCCAGGGCGAGGATCGCGACCAGTGTCAGGATCGTCAGTAGCCCTGCGGGGACATCGCCCATCAGAACTTGTCCGGGTGGACGAGCGCGTAGATCAGGTACCCGAGCAGTGCCAGGGCGATGGCGCCCGCTGCGAAATATTCAGCCATGTAGGCAAGTCAAGGCCGGTCGCGTGACCCCCGCCCGAGCCTTGATCAGACCTTCACGGGTCTTGATGCGTTCTTGACGCGGGCACCACTTCAGCTGACTTTCACGACACCCGCCTCGTCCTGCGGGGAGGCCTGCCACGGCCGCCAGGTCAGGTCCGTCTGCAGGCGGTGGGTGCGTGACCCGTCGAGGCAGACCAGGTGGATCCACTCGTTCACCACGAGCTGGGTGAGCGTCTCGTGACGACCGACGATCTCGCAGATCAGCTCCGGATCGGCGGCGACGACTGCGAGCAACCGCACCGGCTCGTGCATGAGGTTGCCAGCATCAGGAACAGTTCCGGGTTGGTCGCGGAACAGTGCCTGCCATGGCAATCCGGTGCGCAGGTCCCCGTGCGCACCCGACAACACGCCCACGTCCCCCACCACGTTGTGGGTGGTCTTGTCACCGGCGCCGAATACGTCGGGTGCGACCGCTGAGAAGTAGTACTGGGCGTTGATCCACTGCGCGACGACCAGCGGGGCGGTCAGCAACTGCTCGAGGATGGTGCCGTCCGGGTCCTGTCCGCGGTCATAGGAGTGCAGAAACACCCGTTGGGCCAAGTCGATCGATCTGGTCAGGTCACGCGGCCCGATCACGATCGCGGCGTTGCCGGCCAGCCCCCACTCGGGGGTCGGCTCGGACCAGTCGGCCGCCCGTCGCGCAAGCTGTCGTTCACCGAAGCGGGCGCCATGATTCGGTAGCGTCGGGCCACGACCCTGCGCTGCGTTGACTCCGGCCGTGTGCAGGTCGGCGGCCACCGACCGCAGTGCGTCGGTCATCGCCAGGTCAGGGTGTGTTAACAGGTCGACGGTGTCGGTCGTCGTGTCGTGCAGTGCGACGACCGCGACGGTGTCACCCGGGAGGTGTATCCCCCGTGCAGCCAGTGCGACACGGACCTCGGCGTCGTTCAGTGCGTTGACCAGCAGCGTCGCGTTGACGACCCCGTCGTTTCCGCCACAGGCTCCGCAGTCGTATGCCGTTGCGAACGCGTTGTTCTCGGGGCTGGCTCCGTGCCCGCAGATGACCAGTACGGGTGCGAAATCACCGGTGAGTCCGGTCGCGCGCAGGGCAGCTTCGGTGAGATCGGTGCGACCGGCAGTGTCCAGCTCGGTGATGAGCTGGGGAACCTGGTGCGCGACAACGGAACCGCGCACCCAGGTGCGAGTGATCCGTCGCATCCGCTGCGGATCGAACACCGACATCGTGGATGCTCCGACAGCGGCCAGTCCGCCCCCCTCGGCGATGGCCAGAGCGCCCAGCGGGTGACGGCTGACTGCGGTGGCGGTGCGGTGCAGGACCTGCCGGACAGTCAGGCCGGTCGGCCTCTCCTCGCTGTTGAATGCGGGCTCGACGAGGCCTGGGCACAGGTCGTGGGTGACGGCGTCAGCGTCGGCGTACCGGACAGCCGCACCGAAGAAACCGGCGTATCCGTACGTCCGGTGTTCGCCCAGGCTCTCCAGGTGACGACGTACCGGTTCGGAACGCACGTCGATGCACCAGATCGACTGGCTGACAGGGCGCGTCCGGCGATCGGCGGGGCGGTCGGCGCGACCCTTTGCTGCCAGAGCCGGGAGCAACTGCTCCTCCACGCCCACTTCCAAAGCCCGTTGCCATACCCGGCCGAAGAGGGCGACGAGTTCTCCACTGTCGTCCTGATCCAGCTCAAGCGTGTTCGTCAGGCTGACGCAGCGGTGGTCCTGTGGCGTTGGGCTGCTGGTGCTGTTGATGGATCGAAATGCGGACGCCGGGCTCGCCAACGTGAACAACACATCGTGAGCCATTCGCACCGCAGCGAATTCGACGAGCGGACCGAGGTGGTGCGCACGCCGTGACCTCCATGATGCATGGCCGGCCCAGCCGGGCGCGTTGGCGAACGTCGCCACGAAGTAGTTCACCAGCTGGTCATCCGGCAGTTGCAGAACAGCAGCGAGTCGGATGATCGCGGCGGCCGGGTCCCGAGGCAGGGTGCGCGCGAACGCCGCTGCCCCGTCGATGCCGACCGCTCGGTCGTAGGACCGGTGGGCGGCACTGTCCAGCCACAGCTCCCAGGGCCCCTCGGTCGACGTCAGTCCCCATCCACGTTGTGCCCACACGGCGCAGTGCAGATCGGCTGGGCGGCTCCCGCGGGCCTGATCACCGACCCGCCGGCCGCTCATCAGCGGGTGTCGGGCGCGGCCGGGCTGTGCCGGGGTGGAGGCGAGCCTGCGGGAAAGGCGTACGACATCGGTGATGGGCAGATCGGTTCCGTAGCCGGTCTTGAATTTTTCTTCGGCGAGCGCCGTCTGCAGTTGCCCGGGGGTGATGCGTCCTTGGGTGAAGAGGTCCAGGTAGTAGCCCAGTTGTGGCCGGCCGGTGATGCCGTGTGCACGACCTGCGATCAGCAGTGCGTCTTCGAAGGCCATCGGCTCCAGATGGCTCAGCGGGTTTGCGGCCACGAAGTTGCGCAGCGGCCAGGCCGGTCCGACGACCGAGGCGGCAGCGACGACTGCTGAGACGACGAGAACCTCGTCGGTCTGGGGTCCGGAAGGGGTGGATGCGGCGGCGGGCAGGTTGAGTGTGCGGCGGCCCCGTGTGCGGCGGGTCGGTGGTAATGCCGTAGGAAGCAGCCGGGTCGCCAGCGACGACGAGGGATGGACCTCCAGGTAGTTGAAACCGCGGCTGACGATGGCGCCCGCGCCGATGAGGGCGGCGACGAGCAGCGTGCCAGCGACCGGTCCCCACAAAGGAACGGGTGTCCAGACGACGCCCAGCAGTTTCTCGACGCCCAGTAGTAGCCACACGTAGATCCCGGCTGCGCAACCGGCTGTTGCGGTGACGGCCCAGACGTGGCGGGGCCCCACCCGGCGCAGCCCCGCCACAGCCCCACCGGCAAGGGCTGCCGTGAACACGGCCAGGGCAAATGCCGCAATGGTGGTCACCCCGGTCTCCTGGATGAGGATCAGCGTTGCAGGCAGCGCGATGATCGCGGCAATCACGCCTGCGGACAGCGCTGTCCACATGGGGCGTACGCGTGGTCGGCCAGTCGGCATTGCTGCCGAGCGGGTGCGGGCCACCGTGCCGCCGGCCCGCATGAACAACCACGACTTGTAGGCGCCGTGGCCGATCAGGTGCAGCAGCGCAGCGCCTGGCAGTCCGAGGCCGAGCTCGATGCACATGTAGCCCATCTGGCTGGTCGTCGAGCAGGCCAGTCGCCCTTTGACATCGGCCCGCACCCGGCTGGCCCAGGCACCCACGACGACCGAGGCCGCCCCCAGGATCAACAGCACGAGCATCATCTGAGGGGCTGCGGAGAAGAGCGGCCAGAACAACAACACCAGCACACCCGTGCCGTTGACCACCCCGGCATGCAACAGGCCGGAGATAGGGGATGGCGCTTCGGCTGTCTCGGGCAGCCAGCGGTGCGCCGGTACGAGCCCGGTGCGTGCGACGCAGGCCACGAGCAGGAGCGCCACGACCAGCGAGGTACCCCAGCCGGCATCGACCTCGGTCATCCGGCTGCGTTCCAGGGACGGCAGCACGAAGGCTGCGAGCACGACCCCGGCCCACAGGAAAACGTCGCCGATGAGCAGGGTGCGGCGCATCGCCTGGGTGGCGGCGCCTGCCCGCTCGGTGCCTGATCGCGCGATCAATGCAGCGACGGCGTGCCCGGAGAAGGTCCAGCCGATCGCAACGGTCACCAGGCTCGCACCGCTTACGGTCAGCAATAGCCCGGCAAGCGCCGCGAAGAGCCGGACCCCGCTGCCGGTGAAGGCCAGGCGTCCGCGCAGGTTGGTCAGGGAGTACCGGCTAACGACCCAACCGAGTAGGCCGACGAAGGCGAGCAGGAGACAGGAGATGAGATCGAGGTGAACGCCGAGCGCGACCCCGTCCGGTCGCCCCACCACCGACCACGGTTCACCGGAGAGTGCTTTCGGCGCCGACACGACGCCGGCCGCGACGGCGCTGAGAGCGAGGACTCGACAAGCTACGAACCAGATCACGCGAAATAGAATACGTGAAACATAATACTTAGCAAACCCATGTCGAGATGCCTCTATAGCAGGTCGCGTATTCTCGTTGCGATGACTGCGCGGGAATGGACGTTCCTGTCAAACCACGGGCACGTCCTGACCGCTTTGGGGCACGATCCGCAGGCGCGTACGCGTGATGTGGCGCAGTCTGTCGGCATCACCGAACGCGCGGTTCAGCTGATCGTCCGTGAACTGGTCGACCAGGGCTACCTCGAGATCGAGAAGGTCGGACGCCGCAATCGCTACCTCGTAATTCCTGGTACACACCTGCGGCATCCGCTGGAGTCGCGCGTCACGGTGGGGGAGTTCCTGAACCTGATCGTCGGCCCGGACGAGTCGGACCCCGCGGAGCGCTCCCGCGGCTGCTAGAACTGCCCGATGAGATCTCGACCTGTCGGCTCAGTCGTCGCAGCTGTCGGCGGTCTGGCGTTCGTGCTGCTGAATTTGTCTGCTGTGCCGGGCGCCCTCGCTTGGCAGGCGCTGGCGGTGATCGCGTTCGGGGCGATTGTCTGGTTCGTCGTCATTCGCGGCCCGAAGAGGGAACACGTGATACCCAGCCGCAACGCCATTCGCACCTACGGGTTCTCGGTGCTTGCGATGGTCGCGGCGATCCTGTTGGGTGCCCGGGTGCTGAACGGACCACTCGACAGGCCAACCGCCGTCCTGCCCTGGGTGGTCCTCGTCGTCGGCGCACACTTCCTGCCGTTCGCCGGAGCGTTCGAGCTGCCCATCTTCCGACTGGTCGCTTCGGCTCTGGTGATTGTCGGGCTGGCCGGATTGGTGCCGACGCTGAGCAGTGACAACGCGGCCGCTGCAGGGTGGACCGGCGTCGCAGCCGGGTTTGCGTTGCTGTTGTTCGCAGCGGTCGGCCCTCGGTTGAGTGCGCGTCCTGCGGCGCAGGCCTCGTAGGCTCCACGGCATGCGAATCCTGCACCTGGCCGAGGTTGACGACTGGGCCGCCGCGAAGGTCTCGGGGCGGTACGACACCTCGACCCGAGGAGCCACGCTCCAGGAGGTCGGCTTCATCCACTGCTGCACGCCTGACCAGTTGGCTGGCGTCGTCGCGAGGTTCTACTCCGACGCGCCGGAAAACCTCGTGCTGCTCGAACTGGACGACGACGACGTGCGAGCTGCAGGAACCGAAGTCCGCTACGAAGACCCGGGAAACGGGCAGCTGTTCCCGCACATCTACGGTCCGATCGACCCCGCCTGGGTCACCGCGGCCGATCCCTACCGCTCCTGAGACCGGCCCCCGCAGAGGCACCTGCGCTCCGGACTCGAAGTGGCTCAGCAAAGCTCGAAAGGCGCACGTCGGCCTGCGCCTTTGGAGCTTTCCTGAGCCTTCGTGAGCTGCAGCCGTTAGCCTGAAAATTCGCACACCTGGATCGTGACCCTGGCATTTGAATGTGGAGGAGAACATCGTGACTGAGCAGAAGCGAACGTGCGGCGGGCCTGGATTTGCTACGCCTGAGGCTGCGATGCAGGCCGATCCGGAGAAGATCGGTTACACGATCGCCCTGTATGTGGGCACCGGGGTCGAGGCCCCGGACTATTTGGCCACCGTTGATCTCGATCCGGAATCCCCGACCTATTCGCAGGTGATCCACCGGCTCCCGATGCCGAATATCGGTGATGAGCTGCACCACTTCGGTTGGAACGCCTGCAGTTCATGCCACGGTGATGAGAGCAAGGAGCGGCGCTTCCTGATCGCCGGTGGTCAGCGTTCGGGTCGTATCCACATCATCGACACCGCGGACAAACGGGCACCGGTGATGCACAAGGTCATCGAGCCCGAGGAGATCGTGGAGAAGACCGATCTCTCCGCGCCGCACACCGTCCATTGTCTGGCCGACGGTCACGTGATGATCAGCATGCTGGGGAATGGCGAGGGTGAGGGGCCTGGTGGTTTCCTGTTGCTCGACGGCAATTTCGACATTGTCGGTCGATGGGAAAAGGACATGGAAGGTGTCGATTACAACTACGACTTCTGGTACCAGCCGAGGCACAACGTCATGGTGTCCAGCGAATGGGCCTCGCCTAACACCTACTTCGGCGGTTTCGATCTGGACGACGTCGCGGCCGGGAAGTACGGCAGCAAGGTCCACTTCTGGGACTGGGAGAAGCACGAGGTCATCAAGAGCATCGACCTCGGCAGCGAGGGCATGATTCCGCTGGAGGTTCGGTTCCAGCACAACCCGGACAGCACGCACGGGTACGTGGGCGCCGCGTTGAGCACCACGATGTGGCACCTGTTCAAAGACGACAGCGGCGAGTGGGCGGCCGAGAAGGTCATCGATGTACCACCGGTAGACCTCGACAGCTGGCCGATACCGGTGCCGGGGTTGATGACCGACATCCTGATCTCGATGGACGACCGGTTCTTGTACTTCGTGAATTGGTTGCACGGCAGCGTGAATCAGTACGACATCACCGATCCCGCAAACCCCAGGCAGACCGGCGAGGTATGGATCGGAGGGCTGCTCGGTGAGGCGCCTGAGGTGAACGGTCGGACCGTGCACGGAGCGGCGCAGATGATCCAGCTCTCCCTGGACGGCAAACGCCTCTACACGACCACGTCACTGTTCAGTAGCTGGGACAACCAGTTCTACCCGGAGATGGCCACCGCCGGATCCTGCATGTTCAAGATGAATTGCGATACCGAGAACGGAGGTCTGTCCATCGACGAGAACTTCCTGGTGGACTTCGCGGGCGAACCGGCCGGACCCGCCCGGGCTCACGAAATGCGCTACCCGGGCGGGGACACCACCTCTGACATCTGGGAATGAGGTGGGCACCTACGACGTGTCCCTGCGCAATCGCGACGGCCGCGTCGTGGCCGTCTCCGAGGACAGGTTCCTGCTCGAGGAACTGGAGGACGCCGGGATACGCCTTCCTTACGGGTGCCGGTTCGGCGCGTGTCTGACCTGCGCGGCGCTGCTGGTCGAGGGCCAGGTGGATCACACCAAGGGGCGAGCGTTCGCTCTGCGACCACGGCACGTCGAGGAAGGGTACGTGCTCCTGTGCGTAGCCCGACCGCTCACGGACTGCGTCATCGACGTCGGAACCCAACCGGGCCTGTACGTCAACCCGTTCAAATACCCGACAACGCCCCGTCGGGAACCTCACTAGGCGGGTGGCTCGGGAGGGCCGGCGGTGGGTCTCACTGGTCCCGTTGAGACTCCTGGGTGAGGATGTGCCGTATGTCGCGAGTGCGGAATCTACGAGTTGCGCTCGCCAGTCCTCTGCGGGTACCCCGCTCGCCGTACAAACCCCGCACCCTCGTCGCCGAGACGGTGCTGGTGCTGTTGCTCAGCCTCGGGGCTTCCGCGATCTACTCGATCCTGTCGATCATCAAACGGTTGCAAGCCGCCGTAGCGCTGAACAAGCAGACCTCGACCCTCAACGCGTCGCAGGCCAGTCAGTCATGGCTGGATCTGACCTACCAGGTCGTCGGCATCGGACTCGGGCTCGTGCCGGCGGTGTTGGCGGTGCTTCTGATCGGTCGCGAGATCGGGAACGGCAGAAGGTATTTGGGTCTTGACCGGTCCCGTTTGCCGAACGACCTGGCGCTGGGCGCACTGCTCGCTGCGGCCATCGGAATCCCCGGGTTGGCGTTGTACGCGGTGGCGCGCGCAATCGGCGCGAACACCACCGTCGTCGCGTCCGCGTTGAACGACCACTGGTGGACGGTGCCGGTGCTGGTCGCTGCCGCGTTCCAGAACGCGATCGTCGAAGAAGTCGTGATGATCGGCTACCTGTTCACCCGATGGAGCCAGGCCGGGTGGCGGCTCGGCACAGTAGTCCTCGGGTCGGCGTTGATCCGCGGCAGCTACCACCTGTACCAGGGGTTCGGCGGATTCGTCGGCAACTTCGTGATGGGCTTGATTCTCGGCGCGGTCTACCTGCGGACCCGGCGGGTGCTGCCGCTGGTGTTCACCCACGCAATCCTCGATATCGTCGCGTTCGTGGGTTACTCATTGCTGCATGACCATCTCGGCTGGCTCTAGTGGATACGACTGCCGCTGGTGTGGCTCCCGTCACCTTCAAGGAGCTGGTCGCCGAAGGCATCACCGCCACCGCCGACAAGGTGGTGATGCTGCCGCCGACGTCGCTGAAGATCAGACCGGGGGAGAACGTCGTCATCGCCGGGCCGAACGGCGTCGGCAAGACGACCTTCCTGCGCATCCTGACCGGGAACATGCTGCCCACCTCCGGCACCATCACCCTCGACGGCAGGCCCGTCGACGAACGTGACCGCGCCACCCGCCGGGTGATAGCGCCCCTGATCGGGCCGATCGCGGGATACCGCGACCTGACCGTCGGCGACCACCTGATCCTGGTCGATCAGACCTGGGGCGGTGACCGGGCAGGCGCTGCCCAGCGCATCATCGCGGTGCTGGAACGTCTCGACATCTACGATTTCCGCGACCGGTACCTGTCCCAGTTGTCTTCGGGGCAGCGGCAACTGGTCGAGTTGTCGATCGTCCTGTTGCGGCCGAGCGCACTGCTGGTGCTCGACGAGCCCGAGCAGCGACTCGATGCCGGACGCCGGGAGCTTTTGTCCGACGTGCTGCGTGAGCGGGTCGACGCGAAATCGTCGGTTGTGTGGGTCTGTCACGACCAGGCGCTCACCGAGCGCACGGCGACCCGCGTCGAGTACTTCCCGCAGACGCAGACAGAGAAACCCACCCAGCCGTCGAAGAAGCAGCAGAACAAGAAGAAGAAGCCGTGAGCCCCACGCCGGTGGAGATCGACACGAGGGCGGCCGACGCCGCCCGGATGGTGGAGGCGAATCACCTGCGGTACCGCGGTGAGGGCGGGCAGGTGCGTGGGGCACTCTTCACGGCCTACGTCGTGGGGTTGTTCGGCATCGTCTATGGCGTTCTGGCGTCCAACTACGTCTTCAAGACCTACCCACAGGTGGGCGACCGGATCAACGGCTCGCCCTGGCTGTACGCCGCCGCGGCTGTCGCGCTGATGGCTCTCGTCGCTCTGCTCGCCAACCGGGCCGGTCGTCGTCGTGGACCGGTGGTGCCTGAACCGGGGCACCTGGAGTTCGTGACCGCCACCGACCTGCCACGGCGCCTGACCTTGCGGGACTCCTGGCGCAGCATCTGCATCGTGATGTTCAGCGGGCTGCTCGGCCTCGGCGTCGCCATACCTGGCGGGTTGGCGATCTCAGGGGGTTCTGTCTGGGCCGTTGTCTTCGGGGCCGTCCTCGCCGTCGTGGGTGCTGCCGCGTTGCTCTACTCCTGGCTGCTGGGCGAGGCGACCGGCCATATCCGTGGCCGCCGGGTGGGTGCGTTGCTCGATGCATTACCGATGAACGTGCTGCGCACCCAGTCCCTGATGAGCGACAGCATCAGCTCAGCCCTCGTGGCCGGTGACACCCGACGTGCCCGGGCGCAGGCGTTCAACCTGAAATTGCGACACCGCCCGTTGCGGATCCGGGCGCTCGGACCGTGGCGGACCACGATCGGCGCCGACCTGGCCGGGCTCATACGGCTCGGTTGGGTGTCGCTCGGGTGGCTCGTGCTGCACATCGCCGCGGTCGCGCTCGCAAGCATCGAACCGGTCGTCCTGAGCCGGTCCCCACTGGTCCTGCCGATCGTGTTCGCGGTCGCGCACCTGACGACATCCGGGCTGACGCGTGGTCTGCAGCACCATTCGGAGACCGCAGGCGAGCCCTCGATCCTGGGCATCCCGTGGCAGGCCGAGACAGTGCTGCACCTGTTGCCGGTCTCGCTGATCCAGCTGGTCGTCGCGTTCGTGACCGCTGTGGTGAGCGGTGTGGGTGTGTCGCTGGCGGTCATGCACGCGCTGTCGATCGTGGCAGTGCTCGGTGGCGGCCAGTTGCTCTTCGTGCACAAGGGCCCGCCGCCCATGGCGCTGATGAGCAGTGGTGGCGGTCGAGGCATCGGGCTGCTCTGGGTGGCGCACCCGACAATGGCGGTCGCACTCGCCGCGGTCGTCGGCATCCTCGGAAGCTCGGAGCTGCTGATCGCGACACTGGTACTTCTGTCGCTGGGCTGGACGCGCACGTCCTCGAAGTTCTCCCCGGCTCAACCCCGCTGACCCTCCTCCGCTTGTAAGCGTTTTGGTCGCCAGCGACGCAAACGTGGAGGCGAAATGTGAGCCAACTAACATCACCTGATGACGAACCTCGCAGCGAACCTCGCCCGCTCAGCGCAGCGGTTTCCCTCCAACGTCGCCATCCGGCTGGACGACTACACGCTGACGTACGAGGAGTTGCAGAATCACGCGGGCCGGTTCGCCGGCTACCTTCGCTCGCAGGGAATCGGCGAGGGTGACCGGATCGCGATGAGTCTGCCCAACGTCCCGGCCTTTCCGATCGTGTTCTTCGGGGCGCTGCAGATCGGCGCGATCGTGATCCCGATGAACCCGCTGTTCAAGCCGCGCGAGGTCGAGTACTACCTGGCCGACAGCGGGGCGTCCATGATGGTCGGGATGCCCGGTGACGCGGAGGCGGGCGCCCTAACTGCCGACATCCCCTTCGTCGACGGCACTGATCAGAGCCTGCTGGCTCTGCTGGTCAACATCGAACCGGATGCCGAGGTGCTCGACCGCGAGACCGGCGACACCGCCGTCCTGCTCTACACCTCGGGCACCACCGGCCGACCCAAAGGCGCTGAGCTGACCCACGGTTCGCTCGACGCCAACCGGGAGGTCGTCTCGCGCACGCTGTTCGAGATCACCTCCGACGACGTCATCATGGGGTGCTTACCGCTCTTCCACGTCTTCGGACTGACCTGCGCGTTGACCTGCGCTATCGGGTCCGGCGCGACGCTGACCCTGCTACCGCGCTTCGACCCGGTGAAGGTGTTGCAGATCATCGAGCGCGACAAGGCGACCGTGTTCGAGGGCGTCCCCACCATGTACCAGGCGCTGCTCGCTGCCGCCGACAAGGTCGACGCCGACCTGTCTTCCCTGCGGTTGGCCGCGGCGGGCGGCTCGTCGATGCCGGTCGAGGTGATGCGCAAGTTCGAGGAGCGTTTCGGTGCCAAGATCCTCGAGGGGTACGGCCTGTCGGAGACTTCGCCGGTGGTTTCATTCAACCACCCTGACGCTCAGCGCAAGCCAGGCTCGATCGGTACCCCGATCGAGGGGGTCGAGATGCGGCTGGTCGACAAGGACGGGAAGACATCGGCCGACAGCGAGATCGGTGAAATCGCGATCCGCGGGCATCTGCTGATGAAGGGGTACTGGGGCCGCGAGGACGCGACCGCCGACGCCATCCGTGACGGCTGGTTCTTCTCCGGCGACCTGGGTCGAGTGGACGACGACGGTTACTACTTCATCGTGGACCGCGCCAAGGATCTGATCATCCGCGGCGGGTTCAACGTCTACCCGCGCGAGGTCGAGGAGGTGCTGTACGAGCACGCAGACGTGGCCGAGGCCGCGGTTGTCGGGGTGCCGCACGAGCACTACGGCGAAGAGGTAGCTGCGTTCGTCGTGCTGCGCGAGGGCAGCGACGTGGACGAAGCGTCGCTGCAGGCGTGGATGAAAGAGCGAGTGGCGCCCTACAAGTACCCGCGCACCATCGAGTTCATCGATGCGTTGCCGAAGGGAGCCACCGGCAAGATCCTCAGACGTGAGCTACGTCCTGTTACCACCTAAAGCACATCTTCCTGATAGTTGCTCTATAGGCTGACTTGATGGACACCGATGACACCGGCGCGAAGCTGCTGCAGGCCGTCACGCGCCTGAACCGCTGGGCGACAAGGCATGCCGATTTTGATACGCCTCCCGCTCAGGCACGGCTGCTATCGCTCATCGAGGAGATCGGGCCGGCACGCATCGGCGATCTGGCGAGCGCGGACCACTGCAGTCAGCCCACGATGACCACTCAGGTGCAGCGTGTCGAAGCTGCTGGTTGGGTGCGCCGCACGTCCGACCCGAGTGACGCGCGAGTGGCGCTCATTCACATCACGCCGGCCGGAAAAGTCGTGCTGGAAAAGGTGCGGGTCGCACGGCGGGCGACGCTCGCACCGGTCATCGACGCGCTGACCGACGACGAAAGAGCCTCACTGATAGATGCCACCAAGCTCTTACAGCGAATCGTCGCCGATACCGAGAACGTCGAGGGCTGACCCAGCGCATCACCCGACTTGCTCGGCGAGACGTCGTTCCTTAAAGTATAGAAATACTATACGATTAGGGAGTGAGCTCGATGTTCCGCCAACCCAAAGCCGTCTACGCGGTTGCTTTCGCTTGTGTCGTGTCGTTCATGGGTATCGGATTGGTAGACCCGATCCTCCCCGCGATCTCCAAGCAGCTGGACGCAACTCCGAGTCAGACAACACTGCTCTTCACCAGTTACCTCGTCGTGACCGCCGTCGCGATGCTCGGCACGAATGCCGTGTCCAGTGCGATCGGCGCGAAGAAGACGCTCATCGTGGGCCTGGCCGTCATCGTGGTCTTCGCCGCGCTTGCCGGTGCATCAGGTTCGATCGGGCAGATTGTCGGGTTCCGGGCCGGCTGGGGTCTGGGCAACGCGCTCTTCATCGCCACTTCGCTCGCGGTAATCGTGTCGTCGGCATCCGGCGGTTTCGCGGGGGCGATCGTCTTGTACGAAGCCGCGCTCGGAATCGGCATCGCCGCCGGGCCGCTTGTCGGTGGCCTGCTCGGCACGATCAGCTGGCGCGGCCCCTTCTTCGGCGTATCGGTGTTGATGGCGATCGCCCTGATCGCGACCGTGCTGTTCCTGCCCGAAACCCCCAAGCCCACTTCGCGAACATCGGTGTTGGCGCCGCTCAAGGCGTTGCGGCACAGGGGTCTGTTCACCATGGGGCTCGCCGCGTTGTTCTACAACTGGGCGTTCTTCACGATGCTCGGCTACGCACCGTTCCCGATGGAACTGTCCGCCATCCAACTCGGTTTCGTCTTCTTCGGCTGGGGGATCCTGGTTGCGATCTTCGCGGTCTTCGGCGCTCCCAACCTGCAGCGACGCTTCGGCACTGCGCCGACCCTCTACGGCGCGCTCGGGCTTTTCGCCGTCGACCTCGCGGTCATGGCGATCTGGACCGACAACCGCACCGTCCTGATCAGCACGGTCATCGTGGCGGGCATCTTCATCGGCATCAACAACACCCTCACCACCCAGGCCGTCATGGTGATTTCGCCGGTCGAGCGTCCGGTGGCGTCAGCGGCCTACGGGTTCGTTCGCTTCTTCGGTGGCGGCCTCGCGCCGTTCGCCGCAGGCAAGCTGGTCGAGCACTACAACGTGCACCTGCCTTTCGCCATCGCAGCGGGGGCGGCAGTGGTTGCGGCACTGGTGTTGTCGACGGCGCACACGACGCTCGCAGCCGCTGACCGGGGAATGGACGAAGAC
This sequence comes from Actinomycetales bacterium, assembly GCA_038199265.1. Lineage (GTDB taxonomy): Bacteria > Actinomycetota > Actinomycetes > Actinomycetales > Dermatophilaceae > Allobranchiibius. Next base: position 25,437 of record JBBPZD010000267.1, read on the forward strand.
GGACACAGCCACCCCGAGGACGATGCCGCAGTCGCTGGCGAGATCGGTGACGAGTTCGGCGGAGCCGCCGGCGCGCTCGACGACTACGAGCGCGAACACATCGCAACCGGCAACTGAGCCTGACCCCAAACGTCATGGTGGACCTTTTGCGTCCGTGGTCCTCGCAATAGCGAAGGCCACGGACGCAAAGCGTTCACCTTGTCGCACCGCGCCTTCCCGGCCGTGGGCGCACCGAAAGCTGGTTCGTTACGCTGAGGTGATGCCGGAGCTACCCGAGGTGCAGGCCTTGACCGACTTCCTGCGGGGCCGCTTGTCCGACCTTGCGATCACGGGGGTCGAGCTGGGCTCGTTCAGCGTTCTGAAGACCTTCGATCCGCCGCCGCAGGCGTTCGAGGGTTTGATGGTCAGCGGAGTCCACCGGCACGGGAAGTGGATCGACCTGGACGTCGATGGTGTTCACCTGGTGTTCCACCTGGCGCGCGCCGGGTGGGTGCGTTGGTATGAGAAGGCGCCGGCCACCGTGCTGCGGCCCGGTAAGTCACCGATAGCCGTCCGCGTGCGTTTCTCCGACGACTCTGGGTTCGACCTGACGGAGGCGGGCACCCAGAAGCGGCTCGCGGCGTACATCGTGCGCTCGCCGTCGCAGGTGCCTGCGATCGCTTCGCTCGGGCCCGACCCGCTCCACGAGTCGTTCACCCCAGAAGTGTTCGCAGAGATCCTGCACGAGCGACGAACCCAGATCAAGGGGCTCTTGCGTGACCAGTCGATCATTGCGGGCGTCGGGAACGCCTACTCCGACGAGGTATTGCACGCGGCGAAGTTGTCGCCCTACGCGGTAGCAGGTTCGCTGAGCGATGAGCAGGTGTCTCGGCTCTACGACGCGCTGCGCGAGATCCTGGTGGGGGCAGTCGCTGCCGCATCCGGAAAGCCCGCCAAGGACCTCAAAGACGCCAAGCGGGCCGGGATGCGAGTGCACGGTCGCGCTGGTGAGACGTGCCCGGTTTGCGGTGACGTGGTGCGTGAGGTGTCGTTCGCGGACCGTTCGATGCAGTACTGCGCGACCTGCCAGACCAGCGGCAAAGTCCTTGCCGACCGTCGGATGTCGCGCCTGCTGAAGTAGTTCAGAAGTCGAACGACCAGTCCATTGCCCTGGAATCGCCGCGAATTCTGCCGATGTGCAGGTTTCGGACCAGCCGGATGATCGGGCGGATGATCATCTCAATGCTGCCGATCAGGAACAGCCAGATCGCCAGCGTGCTGGTGGAGGGCCAGAAGAACAAGATGCTTCCGACAATGAACCACAACCCGACCAGGATGTCGTTGGCGATGCTGAGCACTTCGTAGCGCTGCCTGATCACCAGTTCGTCGTGGCCGATGCGAAGGGTCAGGCTGTGTGGGGTGGTAATGGGCAGCTCCTTTGCGAGCGTGGGGGTGGTCTGCGAGGCTTGAAGTTACGAATCCATTGTCCGACGATATTGTCAGCCTCGAGTGATGCCGGAAATTGGCGACAATGCGGCCACCGAACAGAGAGCAGTCGCCGAGGTCACTGCAATGTTCGAGGGTTTCTGAGCGGGTATTTACATCCTCTACGGGAGGCTGTTTGGCGCTAGGGTCAGCTATCGATCCCTAGGAGGGGCCATGAATCCGATCCTTCGCAGTGCGCTCATCGCAGGCACTATTGCCTTTGTCATCTACCTCGTGATCAGCCTGGCGACCGGTACCAGCTTCGGCGCGGCAATCGGGGTTGCGGTGGTCTTCTTCGCGGGGACGGCCGCTGTCACGTTCGTCATTGCGAGCCTGGTCAGCAAGTCGAAGACCAGCGGCCGCCACTGACTCCTCGGGCTTGAGGGCCGGCATCCGGCATCCGGCATTCAGCACAGTGGCTTGGAGAACTGTTGCGATGGCGGAGTATCGGTCGTCGTTGAGGTGGAGGTAGCAGACCGCCAGTCGCCCACACCTCGGCTTCTCTGTCAGAGCACCATTGTCAGAGAACGCGCGGGTCGCCGGTGGTGGCGGTCATCGGTTTGCCGGCCGACTCCCAGCCCTTCATGCCGCCGTCCACGTTGACGACGTCGAAGCCCTGTTGGAGCAGCCATACGACAGCCTGTGAGGAGCGGCCACCCGAACGGCAGACGACCGCGAGAGTCGATTCGTCCGAGGGCAGTTCGTCCAGTCGGTTCGGCAGCTCGCTCAGCGGGATGTGCACGGCGAAGGGCGCGTGGCCCGCGTTCCATTCGTTCTGCTCGCGCACGTCGAGCATTACGGCGTCGTCGGCCAACTGTGCAGGGGTGATGTCGTCGCTCATACCTACCAGTCTGCGGCATACGCTGACGCACGTGTTCGTGCTCTCGATCCAGTCCAGTGTCGCCTACGGCCACGCAGGCAACAGCTCCGCTGTCTTCCCGCTCCAGCGGCTCGGTCACGAGGTGTGGCCGGTGCACACGGTGCACTTCTCCAATCACACGGGTTACGGCGACTGGCGTGGCATCGTCTTCGAGCCGGGCACTGTCGCTGACGTGATCACCGGGATCGAGGAGCGCGGGGTGCTGCATACCTGCGACGCGGTGCTGTCCGGGTATCAGGGTGACCCGGCGGTCGGCGAGGTCGTGCTGGACGCCGTCGCCCGCGTGAAGGCGGCCAACCCGGCTGCGATCTACTGCGCCGACCCGGTGATGGGCGATGTGGGCCGCGGCTTCTACGTGCGCCCCGGAATCCCCGAGTTCATGCGCGACCGGATCGTGCCCGCCGCCGACATCCTGACTCCCAACCAGTTCGAGCTGGAGTACCTGACCAGTAGCTCGATCCGCTCGGCCACCGATCTGCTGACCGCGATCGATTCGTTGCGCAACCAGGGGCCGTCGACGGTGCTCGTGACGTCGGTGCAGACCGATCGGACGCCCGAAGGCTGCGTGCAGATGGTGGCGGTCGGCCCGGACGGCGGATACTGCGTGACCACCCCGAAGCTAGCCATGGACGTCGTCGGCTGCGGCGACTTGACGACTGCGATCTTCCTGGCGCGGTTGATGACCGGGGATCTCACGGAAGCTCTGGCCAGTACCGCCGATTCGGTCTTCGCGGTCATCGACGCCACGCAGCGGTCCGGCTCGCAGGAGTTGCAGCTCGTTGCCTCGCAGGACGCCATCGCGACGCCCAGCGGCAGGTTCGAAGCGGTCGCGTTGTGACGACGACCTTCCTGACCGACGGCGGCATCGAGACAGATCTGATCTACCGACGCGGGGTTGCCCTGCCGCAGTTCGCGACCTTCCCGCTGCTGCAGACCGAAGCCGGCCGCACCATGTTGCGCGATTACTGGTCGGACTACGCCGCGATCGCCCGTGCTTCGGGGCACGGGCTGATTTTGGAGTGCTGTACCTGGCGAGCCAACCCCGACTGGGGCCACAAACTCGGGTACGACGCCGAGCAGCTCGCACGTTTCAACACGGCCGGGATCGAGCTCATGCAGGGCCTGCAACGAGAGCATCCTGACGTCGAAACGATCATCGCAGGATCGATCGGGCCGAGGAACGACGGGTACAGCGCGACAGCGCGGGTCGTGCCGTCCGAGGCACGCAAGTACCACCACCCCCAGCTGGAGGCGTTCGCGGCGGCGGGGGCCGAACTGGTCACGGCGAACACCATGACGCATGTCGACGAACCGATTGGCATCGTGCGCGCAGCCCGCGACCTCGGGTTACCGGTCGCGATCTCGTTCACGATCGAGACCGACGGCCGCCTGCCGAACGGCGTCACCCTCGCCGACGCGATCAACGCCGTCGACTCGGCCGCCGCACCCGACTACTTCCAGGTCAACTGCGCGCACCCGGATCACCTGCGGCCCGCATTGGAGGTTCCAGGCACCTGGGGGGACCGCATCGAGGGTCTGCGCGGCAATGCCTCACGTCGAACTCACGCCGAGTTGGAGGCATCGACCGAGCTGGATGACGGCGACCCGGAACAGTTCGGGCGCGACATGTGCGACGTCGCCTCTGCCCTGCCGTCGGTGCGCATTCTCGGCGGATGTTGTGGAACTGACACCCGTCACGTCGCTGCCATCGCGACGTGTGCGGGGCGGCCTGGTGTCTCCTGACCCGAAGGTTGCTGCACAACCCTTGCCGCGCGGTTGGTTCGTGCTCGCGCTGGGTGTGCTGTCGGCTTTCGGGCCGCTCTCGATCGACCTGTACCTACCGGGCCTGCCGCAGGTGGCCCGCGATCTACAGGCGTCACCGGGCGGCGTCGCTCTCACGCTGAGCGCGTGCACGTTCGGGTTGGGCGCAGGTCAACTGATCGTCGGTCCGCTTTCGGATCGGTGGGGCCGTCGCACGCCGCTGCTGGCGGGGGTGGTGCTCTTCACCGTGTTCTCGCTGGTGTGCGCAGTCGCGCAGACCCTGCCGGTGTTGATCGGCGCCCGGTTCATCCAGGCGCTGGGAGGGTCGGCCGGCATCGTGCTGGCTCGTGCGGTCGCGCGCGACCTGCGGTCCGGGCCCGAACTGGTGCGGTTGTACTCGTTGATGTTCGCAGTCAACGGTCTCGCGCCCGTCCTCGCCCCGTTGCTGGGTGGGCAACTCATGCGGGTGGTGTCGTGGCGGTACGCGTTCGTGGCCCTCGCGGTACTCGGTGCGTTGATAGTCACGCTGGTCTGGCGGGTGGTGCCCGAATCACTACCGCCAGAACAACGTCACCAGGGTGGGTTTGCGCACGCTGCGAGCGCGTACGGGGCGTTGCTGCGCGACAGGCGATTCGTCGCTCAGGTACTCACCGGCGCATTCGCGTTCGCGGCCTTATTCGCCTACATCTCGGCGGCGCCCTTCGTGCTGCAGTACCACTACGGGTTCTCAGCACAACTGTTCAGCATCGCGTTCGCGACCAACGCCATCGGCCTGGTGCTCGCTACGCGCGTAGCGCAACGGGTGGGTTTGCAGCGGGGCCTGGCAGTGCTGCTCGCCGGCGCCACCGCAGTAATGCTCAGCGGACCGACCGGTTCCGGTCTCGTCTTGCTCCTGCCAGGATTCTTCGTCGTCGCCACGGCGATCGGTTTCTGCCTACCAATCATCACGGCGGAAGCGATGCAGGGGCACCCGGGCAAGGCCGGTGCCGCGTCGGCGCTGCTCGGCGCCGCGCAGTTCATCATCGGTGGTGCTGTCGGTCCGTTCGCCGGGCGCGGCGCAGCGGGTGGTCCGCTGTTCCTGGGGATCGTCATGACGGCGAATGCCACTATCGCCGTCGTGATGTCGGTCATCGCTCACCGAACGCCGCACGTTGCAGGTCAAGAGATGTCCCCGAATCGGGTAACCAGCTGATCCAGCGGTTGTTGAAGGGCATCATGTGACATGTCCGCGCCATCCCGATCGGTGTAACAGTCAGGCTTCCCCATGTCGGCTCATCCCCGCCCAGTCGCCCGTACCGTCATCGAACGGACCACGGCGCCTGTGGGACAGCGACCGCTGGACTGCGTCGCATGAGCCTGGACGACGTGTTGGAACAGTCCCGTGTATTGCTTGATCCCGCCCTGCGCAAGGCCGTCGAATCGCTGAGCGAACCGGAGCGTCTCGTGGCGTCCTACCACCTCGGTTTCGTCGACGGTCAGGGCAACCCGACCTCAGGTGAGAGAGGCAAGCGGCTTCGTCCGACACTGACCCTGCTCGGTGCCCAGGCCGCCCGAATCGACCCCGCAACGGTCGTGGCTGCAGCCGTGGCGGTCGAACTGACCCACAACTTCTCGCTGGTACACGACGACATCATGGATCGTGACACGACGCGCAGGCACCGCCTGACGGTATGGGCGCTCTGGGGAGAAGCGACCGCGATCCTTGCCGGGGACGCACTTCAGACCCTTGCGTTCGAAGCCCTCGTCGAACACGGAACCGCCGCGTCGGCGCGCGCCGCGCAGTTTTTGGCCACCACCACCCGCGAGCTCATTCGCGGGCAGGCACTCGACATGCGTTTCGAGGCCCGGGAACAGCAGGTTCGATTTGCGCAGTGTCTCGATATGGCCGGCGCAAAGACAGGTTCACTGCTCGCGTGCAGCGCCGCAATCGGTGCAGTGTTGGGAGGCGCGGACGATCGTGTGATCGCCGCACTCAGCAGCTACGGAGAACACGTCGGGCTGGCCTTCCAGATCGTCGATGATCTGCTCGGTACCTGGGGCGACCCGGTGCAGACCGGTAAGTCCATCTACTCTGATCTGCGTGCCAAGAAGTGCACCCTGCCCCTGACCTGGGCGTTGGAGCGGGCCGGTTCTGAGCAGATCAGAGACTGGCTGCTCGATGGTCCGGTCGACAATGCAACTCTCGACGCGATCGCGGGTCAGCTGGAGGGGATCGGGGCCCGTGAGTGGTGTCACGAGGCTGCGCGCGAGCAGGTGAGCGCGGGCGAACAGGTGCTGAGCAATACCGGTCTGCAGGACGAAGCATGTGCTGATTTGATCGAACTCGCTCGTTTCGTGGTTCGTCGCGAGGTGTGACCAGAGCACGAGGTGGTGCTTTTTCAGCAGTTTTTGATAACGAAGCAGTAAACGACCCAACCGGATGCCGTCTGTGCGCGTCTAAGGTGAGATATCGAAATTCCGGTGTCTTGAGAATTCGGCGGTGCACGGGTCAAATAGGTCGTCGCCTCGCCTGAAGAGGGGAATGTAACAATGTCGAATATTGATCGACGAACTCTGCTGGCCAGTACGGCTGGTGCCTCCGCGGTAGCGATGTTGGGCGGCGTAGCGCTCGCGGGGACCGCAGACGCAGCGACCACCCGTCCAGTGTTGCGGCCGGGTTACAGCGGTAACTGGGTGCTGGCGGCTCAGCGGCTGATGTGGGGGTCCGGTTTCTGGCTCGGGAACCTCGACGGCAATTTCGGACCGCTGATGCAGCAGGCCGTGTGGGCGGTGCAGAAGAACCGAAACCTGGGTCGCGACGGATTCATCGGCCCGAACACCTGGGACGCA
>JBBPZD010000268.1:0-14152 GCA_038199265.1 Actinomycetales bacterium
ATCCTGGAGGCCGACCACACCGACCTGGTCCTCGATGACCTGATCCGTCGCGCCCTGTCCGAAGACCTGGGCGGGATCGGGGACATCACCACCCGCGCAACCGTGCCGCGCGAGGCCAGCGGCACGGCGCACGTCGTCGCGCGCGAGAACGGCGTGCTCTCCGGGTCGCGCTGCGTTACAACCGCCTTCGCTCTCGTCGATCCGGAATTGCAGGTGCATTGGAGTGCAGCAGACGGTGACCGGGTGCATCCCGGACAGGTGGTGGCTACCGTCACCGGCAGTGCGTCGTCGATCCTGACCGGCGAACGCGTCGGGCTCAACCTGCTCTCGCACTGCAGTGGGATCGCCACTCGGACCGCAGGATTCGTCGCGCTCGTCGGCGGCACCAGCACTCGGATCGCAGACACTCGGAAGACGACTCCCGGGCTGCGCGCGCTGGAGAAACAAGCAGTCGTACATGGCGGTGGCATCAATCACCGCTTCGGTCTGTTCGACGCGATCATGGTCAAGGACAATCACATCGGCCTCGGCGGCGGCCTCGACGCCGTGTTGAACCGGCTCGCCCATCACACCGGTCACCTCACCAGGGTGCAGGTGGAGGTCGACACGATCGCACAACTAGAGCGGGTGCTCTCGTTCGACCGCGAGCGCTTGGATTCCGGCCTCTCCCCGGTGGTGCACGCCGTGTTGCTCGACAACATGACGCCTGAGCACATCGCCGAGGGGGCCGCCCTCGTGCGCAGTCACCCGGCACCTGTCGTGGTCGAGGTTTCCGGCGGTGTCACCGAGACATCGGTGCGAGCGCTCGCCGAGGCCGGCGCCGACGTGATCTCCATCGGCGCGCTCACCCACAGCGTGCGCGAACTTGATTTCGGTCTGGACCTGCGTGCGTCCGTCGGTGGACGCTGATTGACTGACGACATGACGAACTACGGGACCACCCATCGAACTGCTTCGGTGAGCACTGCGGACCAGACCTGGGGAATCGTCGCCCACCTCTCGGCGATCATCGCGGCGGTGCTGTCCGCGGGTGCCCTGTCGCTGGTGGGGCCGCTGATCATCTGGGCTATCAAAAAGGACAACCCCGCCGTTCGTTCGATTGCTGCCGGTGCCTTCAACTTCAACCTGGCGTTCTGGGTGGTCTACCTGATCGGGTGGCTCCTCACCATCACGATCGTCGGCGCGATCGTCGGCATTCCGCTGCTGATCGTCGCGTTCGCGGTCAGTCTGTGGTGCCACGTCCGCGGCGCGATCGCGACCTCCAACGGGAAGCCCTACAGCTACCCGTTCCAGATCAAGGTGCTCAGCTGAGCTTTCAGAAACCGAGCAGCCGTCGTACGACGGTGTCTGCCAACATCCGCCCGCGCAAGGTGAGCACGGCTCGCTGAGCTGACCGGCGCACTGCCGGGCCGGGCTCGATCAACCCATCGGCGATGAGTCCTGCAACGCTCGTGCGGCCCGACTGTGTGAGCGAGTCGAGGGGCAACCCGTCGGCCATTCGGATACCGAGCAGCACCTTCTCGTCGTACTGCTGTTCGTCGGTGAGTCGTTCGCGACCGGCACCAGGCGAAACACCGTCGGTCAGCCGTTGCGCGTACGCGGTGGGGTGCTTCACGTTCCACCACCGCACACCGCCGACGTGACTGTGCGCACCGGGTCCGACGCCCCACCAGTCGTCGCCGCGCCAGTAACTCTCGTTGTGCATGCATCGCGCATCCGGTCGCGCTGACCAGTTACTGATCTCGTACCAGCCGTACCCGGCAGCCTGCAGCAGCTCGTCGGCCAGTTCGTATTTGTTGGCCTCGTCGTCGTCGTCGGGCATGGTGACCACGCCGCGTCGCACTTGAGCCGCAAGTTTCGTACCCTGCTCGACCACCAACGCGTAGGCACTGACGTGATCTGGAGCCAGCTCCATCACCGCCTCGAGGCTGCGCTGCCAGTCCTGCAGGCTCTCCCCCGGCGTGCCGTAGATCAGATCGAGGCTGACCTGTAGTCCTGCGTCGCGAGCGTAGGAGACCGCGCGCTCGACGTTCGCCGGGTCGTGGGTGCGATCCAGGGTTGCGAGTACGTGCGGCACGGCTGACTGCATGCCGATGCTGACGCGGTTGAATCCCCCAGCAGCGAGAACAGCTGCCACCTGCGGAGTCAGGGTGTCCGGGTTGGCCTCAGTCGTGATCTCAGCCCCATCGACAACGCCGAAGGTGCTCCGCACACCGTTGATCATCCGCACCAGATCACGGGCGTCGAGCATCGTCGGTGTCCCTCCGCCCACGAAGATCGTCGAGACCGGTGGTGGCTCGGCCTCCCGTGCCCGCAGTACCCGCCCGGCCAGGTCCACCTCGGACAACGCCGCGTCCGCGTAGGTGCTGACCCCTGCCCCGGGCATGCCCAGCTCGGGCAAGGTGTAGGTGTTGAAGTCGCAGTAACCGCAACGCACCCGGCAGAACGGGACGTGCAGATAGATGCCGAACTGCCGGTTCTGAATACCCGAGAGTGCGGTTACCGGGAGTGCCCCATCAGGGGGGACGGGTTCACCGTCGGGTAGGGCGCTGGGCATTCGCAGATCAGGATGAGCAGCGGCGTGCGGCGATGTCGTAGACCTCGCGACCGGCGTCCAGACCCTTCTGCTCGAACCGGGTCATCACCCGGCCCTCGAAACGATCGGTGAAGTCCACGGTCTCCCCCGGTGTGCATACGTCGTTCTCGAACGCCGGATCAGCCTGGAGTACTGCGCGCATCGCGACTGCATATTCCTCCCAGTCGGTTCCAAGACGCCAGACACCGCCGGGGCGCAGCACCTTCGCGACGGCCCGTGCGAACGGTGGATCGACCAGCCGACGCTTGTGGTGCTTCTTCTTGGGCCAGGGGTCGGGGAAGAAGACCCACAACTCTTCGACGCAGCCTTCGGGCAGCGATGTCGCAACTAGCCCTGCAGCATCGGCTCGCGCGATCCGTAGATTCGACAGCTCGGCACGCGCCGCCTTGGCGATCGTCTGTGCCACGCCCGGGGTCCACACTTCGACGGAGAGAAAATCCAGCTCTGGGTGGGCAGCAGCCGAAGCCACGACACAGTCGCCCGACCCTGAGCCGATCTCGATGATCAGCGGGGCGGTACGACCGAAGATCTGGGCCGCGTCGAACCGTGCTCCAGGGTCGATCATCGTGCCGTCGGTCGACAGTTGGACGAGGTAGGTGGACCCGTGCGCATCGAAGGTGCGGTGGTGACGGGGAGGCATTCGGCCGCCACGACGCGTGAATGACCTGTTGCCGCTGGTGGGAACGGTCACTTCTTTGCCTTGTCCGCCGAACCGTCCTGGGACAGCGCAGCGATGAATGCCTCTTGCGGCACCTCGACGGAGCCCACCATCTTCATCCGCTTCTTGCCCTCTTTCTGTTTCTCCAGCAGCTTGCGCTTACGGCTGATGTCGCCGCCGTAGCACTTGGCGAGGACGTCCTTGCGGATGGCCCGGATCGTCTCGCGGGCGATGACCCGGGCGCCGATCGCAGCCTGGATGGGCACCTCGTACTGCTGACGCGGAATGAGCTCCTTCAGCTTGCCTGCCATCATTACGCCGTACGCGTAGGCCTTGTCGCGGTGCACGATCGTGCTGAACGCATCGACCATGTCGCCCTGCAGCAACACGTCGACCTTGACGAGGTCCGCCACCTGCTCGCCATCGGGTTCGTAGTCGAGAGAAGCGTACCCACGCGTCTTCGACTTCAGGGCGTCGAAGAAGTCGAAGACGATCTCGGCCAACGGCAGCGTGTAGCGCATCTCGACCCGTTCGGGCGAGAGATAGTCCATACCGCGAAGCGTGCCGCGCCGGGTCTGGCACAACTCCATGATCGAGCCGATGAACTCGGCGGGCGCAAGGACAGTCGCTCGCACGACAGGCTCGGTGATCGACGTGATCTTGCCCTCGGGGAACTCGCTGGGATTCGTGACAACCTCGGTCCGACCATCGTCCAGGGTGACCTCGTAGACGACGCTGGGAAGGGTCGAGATCAAGTCGAGGTTGAACTCGCGCTCGAGGCGCTCACGCACGATTTCCAGGTGCAACATGCCGAGGAATCCGATGCGGAAGCCGAAGCCCAGGGCCACGGATGTCTCCGGTTCGTAAACCAGAGCGGCATCGTTCAGCTTGAGCCGGTCCAGTGCGTCCCGCAGGACCGGGTAGTCCGACCCGTCGATCGGGTAGAGGCCGGAGAAGACCATCGGCTTCGGATCGCGGTACCCGCCGAGCGCCTCGACGGCACCGGTGCGCGAGGTGGTGACGGTGTCGCCCACGCGCGACTGACGCACGTCCTTCACCCCCGTGATCAGGTAGCCGACCTCACCGACACCGAGCCCCTGGGCCGGCTTGGGCTCTGGTGAGATGACGCCGATCTCGAGCAGGTCGTGGGTTGCCTTGGTGGACATCATGGTGATCCGCTCCCGCGGGTGCAGCGCGCCGTCGATGACCCTGACGTAGGTGACGACGCCGCGGTAGGTGTCGTAGACCGAGTCGAAGATCATCGCGCGGGCAGGCGCATCCGGGTCGCCCGTCGGCGCCGGTAGTTGCCTGACGATCTGGTCGAGCAACGGTTCGACTCCCGCACCCGTCTTACCCGAAACTCTCATGCAGTCTTCGGGCTCACAGCCGATCAGTCCGGCAAGTTCCTCGGCGTACTTCTCCGGCTGCGCGGCCGGCAGATCGATCTTGTTCAGGACGGGAATGATGGTGAGTTCGTTCTCCATCGCGAGATAGAGGTTGGCCAGGGTCTGCGCCTCGATGCCTTGTGCTGCGTCGACGAGAAGCACGGCGCCTTCGCAGGCCGCCAGCGACCGGGAGACCTCGTAGGTGAAGTCGACGTGACCCGGGGTGTCGATCATGTTGAGGCAGTGCACGATCTGCGTGTCGTCCTCCGCGAGGCTGGCCCACGGCATACGGACCGCCTGGCTCTTGATCGTGATGCCGCGTTCCCGCTCGATGTCCATCCGGTCCAGATACTGCGCGCGCATTGCGCGGGGGTCGACGACACCGGTCAGCTGCAGCATTCGATCGGCGAGGGTCGACTTGCCGTGGTCGATGTGCGCGATGATGCAAAAGTTTCGGATCAGGTCCGGCGGCGTCGAGGCAGGCTGCAGCGCGGTGCGGGCCATGGGTGACACGTAGAAGTCCTCGGTGGATCGGGGGGAAGGTGCGGCGGCTGTAAAGGGGAGCTTCAGTCTCCCACGGCTGGCGCCGACCGGCGCCCGAGCACTGCCGAGACCAGCGTGATGACGATGCCGCCGACAGCCAGGATGGCCCCTACCCGGCTCGGCCACTCATACCCGAGCCCTTGGGACAACACCAGTCCCCCAGCCCACGCACCGAGGGCGTTCGCCATGTTCAGAGTCGAGTGGTTGAGTGCAGCCGCGAGCGCCTGACCGTCGTGTGCGACGTCCATCAGACGGGTCTGCAGCATCGGCACCAGGAGAGTGCCGACGAACCCCAGCAGGAAGACGGCCACGACGGCGCCCGGCACGGTGTGCACCAGCGGACCGAAGGCGGCGAGCAGTACCACCATCAACACGAGGGAGAGCAGAATTCCGCGCAGGATGCCGATCCGCGCGACCCGGCCGCTCGCGAAGGCTCCCGTTGTCATCCCGACGCCGTAGCAGACCAGAAACAGCGGGACCACCGCGTTCCGCACCCCTGTCAGTTCGGTCAGGGTGGGCGCAATGTAGGAGAAGGTCGCGAACATTCCGCCGAAGCCCACGGTGCCGACGCCGAGGGCCAACCAGACCTGCGGCAGCCGCAGCGCGCGCAGTTCCGAAGCCGCCGATGTTGCATCCGTGCCCGGTTGCCGGGGTACGAACTTCAGCACGGCGAGCGCGGTCACTGCCGCAATGAGCCCGACCGCGGCATAGGGCCACTCCCAGCCGAATCGCTGACCGACCACGGTTGACGCGGGTACACCCACGATGTTCGCGACGGTCAGGCCGGACAGGATCATGGCGACCGCCCAGGTCCGTCGATGTTTTTCAACGAACCCGGCAGCCATCAGGGAGGCGACACCGAAGAAGGCGCCATGCGGCAGACCGGACAGGAACCGAGCACCCAGCAGCGTCTCGAAGTTCGGCGCGAGGGCAGACGCGGTGTTGAACACGGCGAACGCGATCATCAGCGCGATCAGCAGCCCTCTGCGCGAGAATCTGGCGCAGAGGGTGGTGATGGTCGGAGCGCCGACGACCACGCCGATCGCGTACGACGACACCACGTACCCGGCCTGCGGAATACTGATGTGCACACCGTCGGCGATCTGCGGCAACAGACCGAGCGTCACGAACTCGGTGGTGCCGATGGCGAACCCGCCGAGCGCCAGGGAGAGCAGTGCCAAGCCGAGCGGCAGACCCGTCAGCAGTGTCGAGGCAGGGGTAGGCGAGACATCAACCGCCGATTCACCGGCCGAGTCGTACGGGGCGTCGCTCACTGGCCCCATCGTGCCGGTACGGGCCAGAGGCCGGAAATCAACCCCGGTCAACGGACCGCGCAGAGCTAGTGGTCGACGGCGATCGATCGAGTTCGATGGACCGTGAAACGCCCCACGAGTTGCGGGACGATCGCCGCCGCCAGCTGCAGATCAGGGGTGAGGTCGCGATCTGCGACATCGCCCAGACCGGCTCCCATCGGCCTCAGCTCCGGCCATGGTGGTAGCCGCCTGCCGATGGTCAATGCCCTTGCCGCGGCTACCAGCTCACACGCCAACAAATCCTGGTACGCGTAGATCACATCCAGTGCATTACGGGCCGACAGCGATGCGAAGCTGGCGTCTTCCTCCAATCCGCGTGACACGGTGACGGTGGTCCCGCCGGCCGGGGTCGCCAAGGATCGCACCCGGGCAAGCGCTGACGCGGCGACGAACTCCAGCCCCATGGTTCCCGACGCACCGGGAGTGGCATCGGCGAGGAACGCAGGCGCTCCGGTGAGGTCAGGACTGGCCAGCATCGTGATTCGACCCATTCCGAGCTGGGCGGCCTGCACCAGCGACAGCAGCAGCGCATCCATCGCGTGGGCGAGGTACGCGGCGTGGAAGGCGCCATGGTGGGTAACGCCGTTCTGTTCGTCGAAGACCGGGTTTTCGCTCGGTGCGTTGATCATCGCCTCCACGACCTCGGCCGCCCGGTCCAGCGCGTCCAGGAACACCCCGTGCCCCTGAGGCATCGCGCGCACCCCGAAAGGATCCTGGATGCGCGCGGGCTGGTCGACGTATCCGTCGAGATCGAGCCACTGTCGCATCCCCTGACACACCGCCCTGGCTCCCGGGAAGGGAGTCGCACGCTCGACAGCCGGCCCGAAGGCCTCGAGATTTCCGCGCACCGCCCGGAAGGACAGCGAGGCGACCCGCACCGCCGCCCTCGCCAACCTGCGTAGACCGGTCACGGCCAACGCCGCATCGCCAAGCACCCCTGCATTGCTCGAGATCAGTGGTAACCCGTCGCCAGGTAGGACGCGAGGGCCACTCGGGTGATCCAGCAGCCACGTACCGATGGCCGCGAGCGCCGTCAGATCCCCCGTTCCGATGCTCCCTCCCTCCAACACGACCGGCAGGAGATCGGCGTTGAGGCCATCGACCAGTCCGTTGACCGCCGTGATGCTGACGCCGCTACCGCCGAGTGCCAGCTGCACGATTCGCACTGCGACCAGCGCCCGCACGCGGACCGCTGCTCTTGGTTCGCCCAGCGACGTGGAATGCGAGCGCAGCAACCGCTCCAGCTGGCGATCTGAATCATTGACTGGCACAGATCGATTCGCGCCCACTCCGGTGGAGCGCCCGTAGATGGGCCTTCGTGCCGCAAGGGTGTGCGCCCTCGTGGCACCAGCCCATATTGCGTCCGAGGCTTCCGTTGTCAACGTCAACGGAAGTCGGTCGACGGCGACCCGGACGACGTCTTCGATACTCAGCCCATCGGCGGTGAGTTGCACTTTGTCCCCTTACTCATCCGAGCCCACTGTCGGTGCGACAGATCCGTGAAAACTCACCCGGAGCAGAGGCACCCCGTTCTTCCGACGGAGAACTGTGCTTAGCTCTTGGCGGCGCACTCCGGGAGTTCGGCTACCGCTACCTCCCACGACCACGCGCGCCGGTCAATCCACGCGCCCGTATGCCTAGGAGACCCCGGCATGATTCGTTTCGACAACGTCACCAAACGCTTCCCCGACGGCACAGTCGCCGTCGATTCGCTCAGCCTGACAGCGCAGACCGGGAAAATCACCGTTTTCGTGGGTCCGTCCGGTTGCGGTAAAACAACGAGCCTGCGAATGATCAACCGGATGATCGAGCCGACCGAGGGCACCATCTGGTTGGACGACCGTGACACTTCCACCATCGCGACCCATGAGTTGCGGCGCGAGATCGGGTACGTCATTCAGCACGCGGGGCTTTTCCCGCACCGCACAATCGTCGACAACGTCGCGACCGTGCCCCTTCTTCTCGGCATGGACAAGAAGAAGGCCCGCAAAGATGCGCTGGAGCTGCTGGAGCGGGTGGGCCTGGACCCTGCGTTCGCCAAGCGCTACCCGGCGCAGCTCTCCGGTGGTCAGCAGCAACGCGTCGGGGTCGCCCGAGCACTGGCGGCCGATCCCCCGGTGATGTTGATGGACGAACCGTTCTCGGCCGTCGACCCGGTCGTGCGTGAGCAGCTGCAGGACGAGTTCCTGCGCCTGCAGAACGACCTCGGCAAGACGATCGTCTTCGTGACCCACGACATCGATGAGGCAATCAAGCTGGGCGACCAGATCGCGGTGCTCCGGGTCGGTGGCGGACTGGCACAACTCGCAGCACCAGCCGATCTGCTGGCGCGGCCCAGCGATGCATTCGTCGCCGGCTTCGTCGGCCGCGACCGCGGTTACCGCGCGCTGGGGTTCACCGACGGCTTCCAACTGCCGATCCATCACGAAGAAGTCGTTCCGATGGGTGTTTCGGTGCCCGCCGAGTCCGAGATCGGTGAGTGGGTCCTCGCCGTCAACGACTCTCAGCAGCCCCACGGCTGGGTCAACACCCGCCAGGCCGCCGGCAAACAGGTCGCAGAGAAAATGCTGTATCGCGGTGGCACCTTGGCTACCCAGGGTGGTTCCCTCCGGGGCGCTCTGGATTCCTGCCTGTCCTCTCCTGCAGGGCGCGGAGTGGTCGTCGATGAGGACGGTGCGTTGCTGGGCAGCGTCCAGCTCGACGAAGTCATAGAGCTCATCAAGAACGAGTCGTCGAGTCTCACCGCGCAGGAGACAGCGTGATCGGCCTCGCGAGAGAGGTGAGCTCCTCTCCTCTCAGCTTCTGGGCCTACTTCATGGATCACCTCAGCGATGACCTCCAACTCTTCTGGACCCACACCTGGCTCTCGATCGTTCCCGTGGTCCTCGCCCTGCTCATCGCGCTACCGATCGGATGGCTGGCCAACCGGTATTCGTGGAGTTACCCGCCGATCATGGGTATCACTGGATTGCTGTACACCATCCCGTCCATAGCCCTCTTCGTGCTCATCCCGCCGCTGTTGGGTCTCGATCCGCTCTCGGTGGTGCAGGTCGCGATCGCGCTCACGATCTATTCGGTCGCGCTACTGGTTCGGGTCGTCGCCGACGGACTCTCCTCAGTCAACGAGGACACCCGGCAAGCCGCGATCGCCATCGGATACACACCATTCGCGCGGTTACTGAAGGTCGACCTGCCCATCGCGACCCCGGTCATCGTCGCCGGCCTACGGGTGGCGGTGGTCTCCAACGTCAGCATCGTGGCGATCGCCAGCACCGTCGGTTTCCAGAACTTGGGCAGTCTTTTCATCACCGGATACCAGCTCTCGACCGGAACCTCGCCCTATTACCCGCCGATCGTGCTCGGGCTCATCCTCTGCCTGATTCTGGCGCTGGCTCTCGACGCTGTGGTCATCGCCGTCGGCAGAGCGCTCACCCCCTGGAGAAAGGCGGTCCGCTCATGAGCGGCGTCATCACCTGGCTCAACGACCCCGCTCACTGGCGTGGTTTCGGTGCAACCGCAGGAATTTTCGCGCAGCTCAAGTTCCACGTCCTCCTGGTCCTGGCTGCCCTGCTCATCGCTGTGATCGTGGCTGTGCCGCTCGGACTACTGATCGGACACACCGGGAAGGGAAAGTCGACCATCTCGGTGGCCAACGCCATCCGATCGGTTCCCAGCATCGGTTTACTGATCCTGCTGCTGGTGATCATCGCCCCGCACTTCTACGGACGCACGCAGACCGGGTACATCATTCCGACCGAGATCGTGCTCGTCCTGCTCGCGATCCCGCCGATTCTCGCCAACACGTTCGCCGGCGTGGAGAACGTCGACCCCGCAGTACGCGACGCGGCGTACGGCATGGGGATGAAGGGCGGCCAGGTGCTCTTCCGGGTCGAGTTGCCGAACGCACTACAGCTCGTCTTCTCCGGTGTGCGGTCCGCTTCGCTGCAACTGGTCGCTACAGCCACCATCGCGTCCTTCGCCCCCCTCGGCGGGCTCGGCCGATTCATCTTCGACGGGTTGGCTCAACGGGACTTCCCCCAGGCGATCAGCGGTGGGCTACTGGTCGCGGCGCTGGCGTTACTCGTCGATTTCTTCCTCGGACTAATTCAACGCTTCACGGTCTCGAGGGGCGTCAGTCGGCGATTCTCCAAGAAAGCCAGTTCCGTCCCGGCGTCATCGAACGCAGATGCGCGGGTCGGTGCAGTGGACGAAGCACGAGTGCCGGCCTGACCGCATCCGTTTCCAGACGGGCGCCGTCCACCGCCCCTACCCTCTCAACCAAACCTCTCGCCTCCAGGAGCACAGATGACCAAGCGCACTATCAGTGTCGTAACAATCGTGGGCCTCAGCCTCACTCTCGCCGCGTGCGGCAAGGACAGTTCGAAACCAGGAGGCAGCAACGCGCCGTCTGCCGCCGGCAGCAACACGGTCGCATCCAAGCTGATCATGGGCGGCTCTGCCGAGTTCAAGACTCGCGCCAACGGCCTGCCGGGTCTGAAGAAGAACTACGGAGTCGTGTTCGGCAATTACAAAGTGACCGACACCGGTGGACCCGTCACGGTCGGAGCCTTGGTAAACGGTCAGATCGACGCGGCTGACATCTTCAGCACCGATCCATCGATCAAAAAGTACGGATTCGTCTCGCTGAAGGACCCAAAGAACAACTTCGCAGCGCAGAACATCACCCCGATAATCGTCAAGTCCAAGGCCACCCCAGGCGTGCAAGCGGTGCTGAACGCGGTGTCGAAGAAACTCTCGCAGAAGACGCTGGTGGACCTGGTCTCTCAAGCCATCACCGACAAGAAGGACCCTGCGGCGGTTGCCAAGGGATTCCTGGACGCCAACCCGATCAACATGGCGGGTAAAGCATCCGGCGCCACGATCACCGTGGGTTCCTCTAACTTCCCCGAGAGCGTCGTGCTCGGGAACATCTACTCCCAGGCTTTGGCATCTGCCGGTGCGAAGACCTCCGACAAGTTCAACATCGGCAGCCGCGAGAAGTACTACCCCGCGCTGAAGGCCGGTTCGATCGATGTGTTCCCGGAGTACAACGGCGCGTTGGTCAGCTACCTGGCGAACTCGACGACTGCATCCTCGACCGAGCAGGTCATGGCGGCGCTGAAGAAGGCGCTGCCGCCGACCATCATCGCGTTGGACCCGGCCGAGGCGCAGGACAACGACTCGGTCATGGTGACCAAGGAGACGGCGAAGAAGTACAACCTGGTCTCAATCGGCGATCTCGCCAAGAAGGTCAAGTAGTCGAGAATTGCTCATGTTCAGCTGTGCTGCCGTGCCCTCAGGTACGGCAGCACAGTCTTGTGTCGGCGGAACGAAAACAGCACCACAGCGCCGAAGCACCCCACTGACACCACGGGAGTGTTGATTTCCGACTCGGGTGAGTCTCGTTCGACCAAAGGCTCACCTAAACCCGAGAGGCTCAGGCCGGATTGAGCCTCTCGGGTTTTGCTGCGCCACCGTCAGCTGTTGGCGAGTGCCGCTCGCACCATGGCGAGCAAGTCGTCCGGGCTGCGTCCGAGGTGCCGGGTGCGCTGCGCGAATTCGCGGGCCGCTTCCTCCGCAAGGCGGCCTGCCTCTGAACTGCCGGCGCTCACAAATGTGCCTGCCCTGCCCCGGCCTTGAACGACGCCAGCGGACTCAAGCTGGGTGTACGCCTTCGCCACCGTTCCGGGCGCCACAGCGAGGTCGGTCGCGAGACCACGCACCGTCGGGAGTTTGGTGCCGACCGGCATGCGCCCGTCTGCTGCCGCTTCGGCAATCTGACGACAGATCTGTTCGTAGGGCGGGGTGGAGTCTTCGGTGTCGATCCGAAGAGCAACAGTCACCAGCCCATCGTTCCGGGCTCGCCCTTGAACGGGCCGACGACGCGGTCAGTGATCCACCCGCCGTAGAAGTTCCCGGCCTGCGGGCGGACCAACTCGCCGTCGACGAAGCACTCGTCCACCAGACCCGGCATAACTGCCACGTAGTCCAACAGCTGTTCGAAACCGCGGGTCGGCGACGGATAGGTCCAGCCGGCACGCGAGGCCACTGATCCCCCGCCGACAAGGTCGAAATACTGCGCGATGCCCTTGAACTCGCAGTAGGTGCTGCCTGCCACCGGCCGCAAAGCACCCTCGGTGAAGTCCGCGATCCGCACGTAGTAGGTGGGCGGGTGGCTGGTCTCCAGTACCCGGAACGCGTTGCTGCACTTCGCAATGGCGCTTCCGCCCAGCCGGATTTCGACCACTTCGTCAGTGGCTTCCACCCGAGGCGGGCGCGGGTAGTCCCACACCGACTCTTGCCCTTCGGCGGGCTCGATTCTGCGCGACATCTTCATGGTGAGCTCCCTCTGCACGCCACCGCGCGCTGCACGAGTCCGCGCCGGTCAGCGACCGGAGGCGCGGGGTGGGCGATCCACGCTGGCCATTGTGCATCCCACCCTCGGAGCGGCTGCGCGGGAGTCACCGGAAGGGCGACGTTACTCGCGCGTACAGAAAGTGAGATGCTGCTCACCGAGGCACGCGCAGCAGTGCGGTGAACCAACCCGGAAGGACCCCCTGATGGACCTGGAATACACGCCCGAGGAACAGCAGTTCCGAGACGAGTTGCGGACTGTCTTCTACGAGAAGGTGCCGGCGGATATCCGCCACCGCGTCGCCTTCGGCGAACTGACCCGCGAGGACATCGTCACCAGCCAGCGTGTTTTACACGAACACGGGCTCGCGGTGCCGAACTGGCCTGCTGAATGGGGCGGAAAGGACTGGACGCCCACCCAGCAGGAGATTTACGTCTCCGAGCTGCAGCGCGCAGCCGTCGTCACCCCGCTGGCGTTCAACGTCAGCATGGTCGGACCGATCATCGCCGAGTTCGGGAGTCAGGAGCAGAAGGAGAAATTCCTTCCCGGCACCGCCAACCTCGAGATCTGGTGGTCCCAGGGTTTCTCTGAACCCGAGGCCGGCTCCGACCTTGCAGGGTTGAAAACCACTGCGATCCGCGACGGTGACGAGTATGTGATCAACGGTCAGAAGACATGGACCACTCTGGGCCAGTACGGCGATTGGATGTTTCTTCTCGCCCGCACCGATCCCGGTGCCGAACGCAAGCAGCAGGGCATCTCCTTCATCCTGGTCGACCTCGACACCCCCGGTATCGAGCGTCGGCCGATCAAGTTGCTCGACGGCAGCGAAGAGGTCAACGAGTTCTTCTTCGACGACGTCCGCGTGCCGGTGCAGAACCTGGTCGGTGAAGAAAACATGGGCTGGACGTACGCGAAGTTCCTGCTCGGCAACGAGCGCACCGGAATAGCCCAGATCGGCACCAGCCAGCGTGTCTTCTCCGAGCTCGTCGATGCGGCCAAGGAGACCGAACTGGAGACAGGCACGCTCGCCGACGACCCGGACTTCCGGGCCCAGCTGCACACCGCCAAGATGCGCCTGCTCGCACTGGAAGCGACGCAGCTTCGGGTCGTCGCCGAGTCACGCGATGGCAAGCCGGCCCCTGCATCCTCGCTGTTGAAACTAGAGGGCTCCAAGCTCTTACAGGAGTTGACAGCGCTGCGGCTGGCTGCTGGCGGCACTGACTCGGTTGTCGTCGGATCCGACGACGGCACGGACGGCGACCCGGTGGGCGTGAATGGGGCCGCAGCGGCGAGCGTTGC
>JBBPZD010000269.1:0-11149 GCA_038199265.1 Actinomycetales bacterium
GGCGAGCGCTCCCATCGGGTCCCACGCGGGTAGCACGATGGGTTCGGTCGCGAGGGCTTCGCGCAGTTCGGCGGGCAACCGGTCCTTGTGGGCGGCGATCTCGAAGACGTACGGAGCAAACCACGAGTCGTTCATGGTGTAAAAACCCTGGTCGGCCTTGCCGTCGCCCCAAGAGTTCTCGACCCTCCACTTGCGCGGTGTGTCGCCGTCCATGTCGACACCGGTCAGCAACATCGCGTGGGTCATCAGCGTGTCGTGAAATTCCAGCCGGCCGGCCTTGTCCATTTTGAACGAGGTGTCGTAGACAGCGTCGTAGTCGAAGAGTTTCGCATCCCAGATACCCAGGTTGCCCGACATCATCTTGCTCACGTCGCAGCCGAACCACACCGGTTCGCCATCCCGGATCGATGCGGCCGCGATGCTTTTGAGTAGGCCTGGTTCAACGTTGAGGTAGAGCACCGGGGTACCGCCCACGACGTTGCCGAGCTCATCGACCGTGAAGGTTGCACCGCGCGGACTGCTCTCGCGCGGGTCGTCGACGAGGCAGACATAGTCGGCCAGATCCTGTTCGACGTACTTGTCGCGGAACTCCTGTGGGGTGAGCTCGCCGTCGCGGTGGAACTGCTTGTCGGTGTCGGTCCACTGCCATTCGAAGCTCTCGGGCGGTGTACCGAGATGCATGGCGAGAACCCGGTAGGCGTCGGCCATGACCTGGTGCCGGATGAAGTGGACATCCTTCTCCTCGGCGGCCCGCAGGTCGCGTGCAGCCTTGCGCATGAGGGTGCGCAGGACATCGTTCATCGGTGAGGTCTCGCACGACGATCGGGTCTCGGGCATCGCAGATTTCGGGACGACCCCGTGCTTCTGGACGAGCGCGACGAACATGTTCCACTGTCCGCCGTCGCCCATCACCTCATCGAGCACGAACCCGAGAGTCCGGTCATCAGAGCGGCGATCACGCAACCGGACGACCGAGTCCATGAAGTAGTTGCAGCGCTCCAACTTGTCCCAGAACATCAGGTGGTTCTGAGAGAACTCGAAGTCCTTCAGACCCATCCGGCGGGCCGCGCCGACTCGCACCAGGTTGAGCCCGGCGAACAGCCAACAACGGCCGGACTTCTTCTGATCGGTGACCTTCCAGTCGTCCAACCGGTGCGACATCGAGGTGTTGGTGCGGGTGACGATCTCGCGGTCCAGTGCCACGTCGGTGAGCGCTGCGTTCGTCAGCGCGTTCTGCACGATCCGGTGGGAGGGCGCTGCGTCGAACTGCGTTCGTAGGAGTTCGATATCGCCTGTGGTCAGCGCAGTAGGTGAGATGCCGGGGCGGGTCGCGTTGCTCATTCAAGGCATCGTCGCACGATCGTCTGACACGGGTTGAGGAGGCCGACCGACTCGCACCTAGGACTCCCGGCGCGCTCAGCCCCTCCCGGGGGCCCGTCGCAGTCGATCTCGAGCTGCCTGGACCAAGCGGGTAGTGGGGGCGGTCATCACGAACAGGACCCGTCGAGCTCGAGGTCCGTGCTCGGTGGCAATGGCGTGCTCGAAGGCTCGGATGCGGCGTTCCTGTCGGCCGGCGAGATTTTGCAGGTACGTAATCTTGCCCTGTCGTTCTCGCAACTCGTTCTCCAAAGCCAGCACCCGCGTTTCGTCCTCCGAAGGCCCGCCCTCTTCGGCGCGACGGGAACGACGCACCGGTAGATGGCTGGAGGCGTGCAGGGCCGCGGCCTGCTCCCACTCGTTGGCCTCGGGCACCAGCTGGTCGCTGAACGCGCCGAGTTCGCGGGCAAGCGCCGCGGCGTCGCATTCCGGTGCGAAGGGGTGGTCGGCCGTCCCCGAGACGAGCGTCGACAGATCAAGTAGCCCGTGGGCGAAGCAAACGGCTGTGGCGACCGTGTCTTTGTCATCATGGGCAACTCGTGGCGCGAGTGAACCGTCAGCTGTGACAACAAGATTGCGCGGTGCGGCAGACAGGCCTACCTGCGAACAGTTGCCGGCAACTGTTCGCTGGTAGGCCGCATACGACGCCACCAATGCTCCGAGCTGAGCCCGGTCACCGCGTCGTAGCGCGGAGGCTAGACCTACCTCTAGGGGATCACCTGCTGTCGTCGAACCTGCCCGACTTGCGGCGTCGCCCGACCTGGAGACCGGGTGTTGCAGACTCGGTGCGAAGACAGCACCCGATGGGGGTAGGTCGCTGCTGCGGACCAACAGCCACCC
Organism: Actinomycetales bacterium; assembly: GCA_038199265.1. Classification (GTDB taxonomy): domain Bacteria; phylum Actinomycetota; class Actinomycetes; order Actinomycetales; family Dermatophilaceae; genus Allobranchiibius. Next base: position 2,218 of record JBBPZD010000269.1, read on the forward strand.
CGTCGCCAGCTGGGGCAGCGCCTCTGCGCGGATCGCGTCCAGCCAGCCTTCGTGTGTCGGCAGAGCCGCCTTCAGGGTCGTCATCGTCAGCGGGTCCGCAAGGCTGTCGACCGGTACGACGGCCGTGTCACCCAGCACGAGCCATGACGGCGCCTCGGGTAGGTCGGTGTGCACCGGCGGGCGGGCGTCGTACCCCGGCGTGCCTACCCACCACGATTCGTCGTCAAAACCTCCTGGACCAGCTGAGTACTGCCGTCCTGACATGCGCTGCAGCGCGAGGGCGTTGGGAACAAAAGAGATCAACCGGTCAGATGAGCGGGTGGCGGCCAGTTCGACCAGCTCCCATTGCCCGAGACCGGGGGAGTCGGGGGTGAGTACCCGCTCGGGAGGGTCCAGGAGCACGACGGTGTCGTAGGTGTCCGGCCCGAGCCTGTCCGGTCCGCCGCACAACACCTGCACGCCCTGCGATGCCAGACGCTGCGCATCGACGGTGCCTCGTACCAGGACGGTCGCACGGTCGCCGAGCACGTCGGCGAGCAGCGCTGCGCGGGGTCCGATGAGTAGAACGCTGCCGGCCACTAGGTCGAGAGTTGCAGCCACCCAGGTAGTGAGGGCGTTCGGCGGCTCGATGCCGTCCTGCCCATCTGTCATCTCACCACCGAGAAGGGTCGGCTCGGCGTCGCGGTTGTCTGCGCTGCCCGTCATCGCACGATCGTAGGGGTCCGGATGCGCTCGCTCGCGCGAGGCGCGCGATTATTGATGTCTGATATCCCGGCCCGTCTAGACTGCCCATGGTGACCTCCTCAATAGGCCCCGGCACCAGTCTCCCTCCGCCTCGCGGGCGCACGGTTGTATTTTGGCGTAGCAGAGTTTTGCCGGGTAGTGAGACGTTCATCAGGATGCAACAGGATTCGCTGAAGAAATGGCGACCGACGATCCTGGGATTCATGCGAGTCAGTTCCCCCCTCATCCGAGATGACGACGTCATTTTGCACGGAGGTGGTCGTCGAGGGTTCGCAAAGCTGGTGGCCTTCGACGTCACGCGACGGTCTCGTTCCGCAGAACGGTTCCTTCGCGAGAATCGACCAGATGTAATACACGCTCATTTCGGGGTCGACGCGGTGCGCATTTTGCGGATTGCGATGCGGTTGAAAATACCGCTGGTGATGACGGTCTACGGGTACGACGTCACTCGAGCCCCTTCTGGTGTACGGGGGCGAATCTATGCCAGGCGATTGCGAGCCGCGTTCGAGTATGCCAGCGCCGTCATGGGCGTTTCGGAGTTCATCACCGCTGCCGCCATCGGGCGGGGTGCTGACCCCTCCAAGGTGCGATTGGTACATCTGGGCCTTGAACTCGATGAGAACATCCCGACGGCGTCTCCGGAGTCCGCACCGCCCAGCGTCTTGTTTGTCGGCAGATTCACCGACAAAAAGGGCATCGATGACCTGATCGCGGCGATGTCGATGTTGCCCCCAGATCTCCGCGAGACTCCCCTCGTTGTCGTCGGAGATGGCAAAATCAGGGCAAATTTGGAACAGATGGCAATCGAAATGGGCGTCAATGCGCAGTTCGTCGGAAGCGTGAATGCCTCGAGCGTCCAGCGCCATATGGCTGATGCCCGGATGTTGGCTGTTCCATCGAGAACTGCGCTCGATGGCGATTCCGAAGGCCTGCCGACGGTCATCTTCGAAGGCTCATATGCTGGTCTGCCGATTGTTTCGACGATTCATTCAGGTATCCCTGAGGGGGTAAAGGACGGAAAAACTGGAATCCTGGTCGCTGAGCGCGACCGCCAGGCGTTGTCGAATGCGATTTCGACGCTACTGCGGGATCCCGAACTCGCGGCCCATTATGGAAAGGCGGGCCGAAAATTCGTCGAGGACAACTTCTCTATTACGCAGACTGCGGCGGCCCTGGAAGAAGTCTATGACGCAGCGTATGAGCAGGCGAATGAGCAACACTAGGTCTCCTAATGTGACGCGCGTAGCGGTTTCGGGAGTGCGTAGTCGCACCCACCTCATCTACGTCGCATCCTATTTGCGGTCGCTGCTGGACCGCGGGGACGTCCTCGAGGTGTCATATTTGAGCGGCGGGCGGTTCATCGGCGCTGCATCCGTCGATCAGAGCGATGTGCTTTCTCTCCTGCCGACATCTGAGCAGATGCACATCACAATGGCGGACAACTATGTAGATTGGGTTATTCCGGCGGATGTGATCTATGTAGCGGTAAGTGCCCCGGGAATCAAACCGTGGGCACGCTTGAAAGCCACAAACCCCACGGGTTCCATTGAGGTGGTGGTGACCGACGACGGCATCGGGTCCTATGGCAACTGGCGTTCGATGCGGGCTTCCTATGCGCGGCAGGGCAGGGTCGGTTGGTGGGCCCCCATTCGGGCATCCGGTGTCGCGTTCGTGCGAGATCGAGTCACGTCGGTGCGGTGGGCGCTTTACCAAAGGGAGCTGGGCTGGGCCGTCGATGAGAGGGTGGCCGCAGAGTTCCGTCGAAACGTGGCCTCACCAGTTCGCGCGACGGGCACCGTGACCTGTTTCACCCAACCGTGGGTGCAGCTCGGCGTGATCACTGTGCAGGCCTACCTGGCCGAGATCCAGTCGCTCAGGTCTGCTGTTGAGGCCGCTGGCTTCGAATTCATGGTGCGACCCCATCCCGGTGAGCCCCACAGCCAGTACGAGGGGTTTGCTGTCTCGCGATCCCAGGTCCCGGCCGAACTGGATTCTGAGATTTTGGGCAGCCACGCCGTTATCGGGGAATGCAGCACCGCGCTGTTGAATCTGGCTTCCATACACGGTATCCGCGCGGCGCGCCTTGCGACGCCGGGATTGGATTTCCTTGATAAGGAACTCTCGAAAGACCAGCGTGCGCTTTTCGAGAGGTATGTCCCAGACCGGTTGACAGCACGCGATCTGGGAAGGTGGCTGAACGAGGGCAACCCGCCCGCGAGCTAGGATTGCCCAGGTGAAGGGGAACCCCACCGCAGCGGAACGAATTGCGACCTCGCCCGCCGTGCAGAAAGCGTTCGGTAGAGCACGCGCTGCTGCCCACGGGGCGCGCGGAGCTGCGAACAAGCCCCCGCGCTCCATCGCAGGCCCGAGATCGCTCGGAGCTGCCGATGTCAGCGAAGTGCGATTGACCGCGCTCCTCATCGACGGCGCGGATGCGAGTTCGGCTCGTCGGCGAGCCCGACAGCTGCGGTTGCCGCGCACCTTGGACGACACCTCGGCGTGGGCTGCGCTGGGCGGATTCGCAGCTCTGCTGAGGGTGGTCGACGACGGTCGCCGTCGCGCGGTAGTGGTCGATACCGCCAGCGCGCGGTCGGTGTTCTCACGGTGGGCTGTCACCGCCGGTTTCGCACCTGTGCACGTCGATGTGATGCGCCCCGAAACAGTCGGTCGAGACATCGAAGCGCGGTCAGTCGACTTCGTGGCGCGACTGCACCCGCATTCCAGTGTCGTTGAGACTGTCGATGCTGATCTGGCGCGCGCCGCAGATGCGCTGCGTCGTGGCGGCGTCGTCGTCGTGACCGTGCGGCTGGGACCGGCTGATCTCGGAGCGATGTCCGTGGCAGATCTGCGATCGCTGGTGGCGCGTGCAGACGAACAGGGGCTGTCATTGCTCGGCGACCTCGACCTGGACGAAGGAGTGCGCGCGCGCGAGGTGCAGCGCGCTGACGAGACAGGCACGATCGGTCTGGCGCTTCTCGCGTTTCGCCGACGGTGACCTCACAGGTCGGGAAGAGCGCGGATGCCGAAGCAGACTGGGCCCCCGGCCGGCCGGTGCCCCTGAGGTCAATTCTGGGCCCGTTGCGTCGGGGAGCGGGCGACCCGACCTGGCGGGTGCACGAGGGGGCCATTTGGCACGGTACGACCACGCCGGATGGCCCAGCGACCGTGCGCATCTGGCGCGAAATCCACCGTGACGGGGGTGATCGGGCGCTCCTGCAGGCGTGGGGGCCCGGGGCAGACTGGTGTGCGGGGTCGTTCCCCGCCTGGCTCGGAGCCCACGACGATCCCAGCTCCTTTCAGATCCACCACGACGTGCTGCGCGATACCGCGTTGCGCTTGCAGCACTGGCGGGTCGGGCGAAGCGGGCTCGTGCTGCAAGCGCTGATTCCCGCGATCATCGAGCAGCGGGTAACGGGCAAGCAGGCGTTTTCGGGATACCGCACGCTTGTGCAGCGTTTCGGTCTTGCTGCGCCCGGCCCCGGTGCGGATGTGGGACTTCGGTGTCCGCCCGATGCCGCCGGGTGGCGAGCGATCCCCTCATGGCAATGGCTCCGGGCGGGGGTCGACGGGCAACGGGCCGACACGATCATGCGGGTGGGGCAGGTAGCGCACCGGCTCGAGGAATGCGTGAAGCTGTCCCTGCCCGCAGTCTGGAAGCGGCTCTCCTCGATTCCCGGGGTGGGGGTCTGGACCATCGCGGAGACTGTGCAGCGGGCGCTCGGGGACGCCGATGCCCTCAGTTTCGGCGACTATCACGTCGCTGCCGACATCTGCTGGGCACTCACGGGGGTTGTCGGCGATGACCTGCAGGCGGAGCAGTTACTGACGCCCTACGTGGGTCATCGGTACCGGGTACAGCACCTGGTGAACGCCGGTGGACACACTCGTCCCAGACACGGCGCCCGACTCACGCTGCCGACCCACCTCCCGCGCAACTGATCGTGCGCGCCAGTCCCGTCTCAACGCTCGCGCACCTGCAGGGTGACGCTCGCGGACCCACCCGGGCCCCGCACCGCCGAGCAGGCCAACCGTTCGCCGGCGAACGCGACCTCGAGCCTGGCCCACACCCGCCCCAGACCGACTGGCTCATCGGCACTCACCGTCAGCAGCAGTTCCACCGGATCGATGTCGACGGCTGCCACGTCTTCACCGTGCAACGCGACGCGCACCGCCCGTGCCATTCGTCCGGCGACGGGCTCGGAGGCCACCGATTCGATGCCGACGTGCTGTGACTGGGGGCTACCGGCGTGGATGCCGAGAGCGTCGCGCACTGCTTCCGCGCGGCCTAGCGCGAACCAGTCCGACGAACCGGTTCGGACCAGATTGCGAGCGGGTGTGACGGCGTCCGGCGCCACTACGAGGTGAGCCAACCCGCGAATGATCGCGACGGGCACCCGGTCGATTTTGCCCTTGACCAGATCGGCGGCGGCCGCGATCTCGTCTGCGAGACAGCGCACTGTCACGGCCAGGTCGCGTCCGTCGGTATCGGCGTGGCCGCGCAGATCGTCCAGCGTCACCAGGCCACTGCAGCCGAGTGCGAAGTCAGTGAGGCCTGCGCGCCACGGGCGTCCTGAGGTGTCGCTGAGCAGTACCGCCAACCGCACGGATGTCCGGGCGGCGAACTGTCGGTGCAGGTCGGCGGCCGCTGCGTCGGGGTCGCGGGGGAGCAGTAGCAGCAGGTCGTCACCGGCATTCGAGGCATCGATGCCCGCGCCCGCCATCACCGGACCGCTACGTGCCGCGACGACCCTGGTGACCGAGTCCGCAGTTCGCCGTTCGGCCACCACCGACGTCGACTCCGCGATGACCAGTGCGGCCCGGTCGGTCGGCTCGGTCTGCAATCCCAGAGCCTTGGAGACGATCTTGCTGGTCACGACCACGATGTCGCCATCCTGCACGCTGCGCCCCGCCGAACCGAGCGCGGTCACGATGAGCTCGACCAGATCGTCCCCCGCGAGGATCTCGGGCAGCCCGGGCACGCCCAGAATCGACACCCCGACCGTCTGATCAATCTTCGACGGGCTCATCGCCAGCTCATCCGCGCCGTGGCAGCTCATCCGCCAGATCGAGCGCGGCCCTGGCCATCTCGGCTGTCGTTTCGATCGAGGTCATCAGCAGGGGGGCACCTCTTACCTGCAGGCGCGCGTCGTATCCACAGTCGGCAGCATCGTTTTCGGCGACCAGCCAACCGGTCAGGAAGTCGGCGTACAACCCTGCGACACCCACCGGCGTCACCGGCACGTCCAATGCCGCCAGGCAGGCGTCGGCGTGGCCGCGTACCGGCGCGCCGTCGATCAACGGCGAGACGCCGACCACGGGCGCGACAGTTCCGCGCAGTGCATCGCGTACACCGGGTACAGAAAGGATGATGCCGATCGAGACCACCGGATTACTGGGTGGCAACAAGATCACGTCAGCCTGTCGGATGGCGTCGAGCACACCGGGCGCGGCCACCGCGCGATCCAATCCCGCGACCACGAAACGCTGCGCGGGGACCAAGGCCTGCATGCGCACCCACCACTCCTGGAAGTGGACGGCGCGGTGACCGTCCTCGTCCTCGAGCACCACATGGGTCTCGACAGGGGAGTCGGTCATCGGCAACAGCCGGAATCCCTGATCCGCAAGCCCCCACCGGGTCGCCAACCGGTCGATGACCTCGCTGAGCGAGAGACCCTGTCCCAGCCACTGACTGCGCGCGATGTGGGTGCCGAAGTCCCGGTCGCCGAGACCGAACCACTGCGGTGTCGCGCCATAGGCGGCGAGTTCACCCTGCACGGCGAACGTCTCGTCGCTGCGGCCCCAACCCTGGCCCTCGTGGATGCCACCGCCGAGGGTGTAGAGCAGCGTGTCGACGTCCGGGCAGACCCGCAGCCCGAACAAGGTGATGTCGTCGCCGGTGTTGGCGATGACAGTGACGTGATGGGGTCCACCGGGGCGCGACTGCAGGTGATGGTGCAGTCCGCGCAGAAATCGTGCGCCTCCTACGCCCCCGGAGAGTGCTGTTATGTGCATGTGGTCGATCATCGCTCGCCCTGTGCGCAACGCGGTGCAGTGGACCACACCGTGGGCTTGACTATGGGGAATGACACGCGTGTAATTACCCCTGTCGTCACCGGTCGCCTTGGAGGAACTCCGTGCAGGAATTCGCATTACTCGTGGGAGACGGTCTCGACGACTCCGGGGAGTTGTCCTGGCAGGAACGTGCCCTGTGCGCGCAGACCGACCCCGAAGCGTTCTTCCCTGAGAAGGGTGGATCGACACGCGACGCCAAGAAGGTCTGCGTCGGGTGCACCGTTCAAACCGAATGCCTCGACTACGCCCTCGCGAACGACGAGCGGTTCGGCATCTGGGGCGGACTGTCCGAGCGTGAGCGCCGCAAGCTGAAGAAGCGCGCGGTCTGAACCGAAGCTAGTTCAGCGCCCTCTGTTCGACCGTGACTTACCTGCAGGCCGAGAGCGTCGCCACCGAGTTGGTTGCGTTGGATCGCGCCTTCGTGACCGCTCTGCTCGTGGTCCGAAGCGATGCCTACGGTGACACGGAGGCAGGGGTTTTGTCGGACCTGCTCGACGCGACGTCCGCAGCCCTGGTTGCACAAACCCGCCGACCCGACCGGCTTGTCGTCGTGGATGCCACCGCTGGGCGGATGATGCGGGGCTATCTCGACGGCCGCGAGGATCTCAGGGCGTCCTACCCGCAGGTGTCGGTGGTGGTTCTTCCGTGCAACACGCCGTTCGCCGCCATCGTGGACCTTGCTGTCGACGCGCTTCCCGAGACCGGGGAAGATCTCGTCATACCGCGTCGGTCGGCGCAGCGCGCCGGTCGACGTTCGGTGCGCTCACGCGATTCGACGCGGTGGCTATGGCTGTTGCATGAGGACTCCACTCCCGATGCAACGGCCTTGGCCGAACTGACTGCCGCGACCTCTGTGTCGCCGCGGATCGGTATCGCCGGATGCAAGGTCGTCGACGTCGCCGACCCGCGCACCCTGCTCGACATCGGGACGGAGGTCACCCGCAGCGGTCGGCATGCCTTCGGATCACGCGCAGCCGAGCCGGACCAGGGTCAGCACGACGACCGCCGAGACGTGTTGTCGGTCAGCAGCGCAGGCATGCTCGTGCGGCAGGACACCTATAACGAACTCGGTGGATTCGACCCGGCCTTCGACGGCGACGGCGACGGGTTGGATCTGGGGTGGCGAGCCCACCTGATCGGGCGTTCGGTCGTCATCGTGCCAGGCGCGCGGGTCCGCCGGGTCGCGAACCACAGCGGCCTGGACGCCCGTACCCGCCGCCGCCACCGGCAGGTTGCTCTCGCCCGGGCCAGTTTGCCCGGTATGGCTGTTCTCGCGCTCTGGACGACGCTCAGTTCGCTGGTACTGGGGTTCTGCCTCGTGCTCGCCAAACGTCCGCGGCGCGCGGGCGCCGAGTTCATCCAGGCCACTGCTGCGCTCGGCATGCCGCGGATACTGGGCGCTCGCCGTCGCTTCTTCCGGCGAGCAACCACCCGGCGCCGGAACCTGAGCGGACTTTTCGTCCCTGCGGCCTCGGCGGCGCGTGCTGAATTCGACAGTCTGCACGACGCCGTCATTGCAGGCACCCACAGCTATCAGGGCGCCGGCGCCGTGGGGTCCTGCGCGGAACCCGTCTTCGACGAGACCGGCCCGGTCGAGGCCGACGCCGAGGAGTTGCGCGCCCCGCGGGGCCTGGTGGCGCGGTCACTCTTCGGCCCGGCCGGTCTCGTGGTTCTCCTGTTGATGATCGCCAGCGCAGTGCTCTGGCGACATCAGTTGATCGCCGGTGGTTTCGGCGCATCCGGGTTTGGACTGAGCGGTGGCCAGTTGCTGCCCTTCGAGACCGACGCAACTGGTATCTGGGCGACCTATCGAGATGCCTGGGTGGGGCCAGGGCTCGGCCATCCGAGTTCAGTCGCGCCCTACCTGGCAGTGCTCGCGCCCCTGGTGTGGGTGGTGGGTCTGCTTCCCTGGGTCCAGCAGAGCGCGGCCGGCGGGGTCACCCTCGCCTGGTTGATGCTCGCCGCGATGCCGTTGTCCGGACTGGTCGCTTACCGGGCAGGTCGCGCGGTCACCGCTGCTCGGTGGCCACGCGTCGCAGTCGCGCTGTTGTGGGGCACGTTGCCCAGCCTCACCACCGCCATCGCGCAGGGCCGGCTCGGCCTGGTCGTCGCCCAC
>JBBPZD010000270.1:0-29665 GCA_038199265.1 Actinomycetales bacterium
CACGGCGACCCGGCGTAGGCGTTCAGATCTTCGCCGCCGAGCGGGATCTGGTGCCGGACGCTGATCGCGTTGTAGGTGTCGGTGAGCCGGTTGACGCGGGGCAGACCGTCGCCGGCTCGCCGCAGCATCGCCTCCAGGCTGTGGCGGGTGCGCTGCGGTTTGGCACTGAACGCCCGGTAAGCGTCGCGCCAGGCGGCGACGTGCGGCAGGTCTTCGATTGCGCAGTCGGCCAACGCCTCTCGGGCGGAGGTCTCGGCGCCGACCAACAACGCCTCGCTCACCTCGTCGCTGGGGCCGGGCGCGATGCCCTCCACGGCGAGGAGTAGAGCCCGGTAGTCCGGCCGCAACGCGAAGACAGTGTCATCGACACTCGCGCCCGCCAGGAAACCGGCCAACTCATCCTCGGACATCGAAGAACACCTCTCACTCGATGAAGCTGGCCGCAGATCAGACCGAGACTTTCTCCGAGGACGCCAGGTGCTTGGGCTGACGTTCCGGCTGCGGAGCGTCATCACCGGTGAGCTTCTCACCCTCGACATCGACGTGCGGCACGATCTTGTCCAGCCACGCCGGCATGTACCAGGCCTTCTCACCCAGTAGGTACATCAGCGCCGGCACGAGCGTCATACGCACCACGAACGCGTCGAAGAACACGGCGATCGCGAGCGCAAAGCCGATTGACTGGATGAACGACAGGTCCTGCAGGATGAACGCGGCGAACACCGAGATCATGATCGCGGCAGCAGCAGCGACCACCCGTGCACCGTGCCGGAAACCGTCGACGACGGCATCCTTCGCGCCCATGCCGTGCACGTGCGACTCGCGCATTCGGGTCACCAGGACCACCTGGTAGTCCCTCGCGAGGCCGAACACGATTCCGATCAGGATGATCGGCATGAACGACACCAGCGGCGACCCCTCGACCAGCCCGAAGCGGCCGTTCTGGAAGACCTCGACAGTCGCGCCGAGGGTCGCCAGGATCGACAGCAGGAAACCGAACGTCGCGATCAGCGGCACCAGGATCGATCGGAACACAACCATCAACACGAAGAACGCGAGCACCACGACGACCGCCAGGTACAGCGGAAGCGCGCTGGTCAACCGGTCCGAAACGTCGGTCTGAATGGCCACGAGGCCGGTGACGCCGACTTCGGTACCGGTCTGCTTCTGAATGGAGGATTGGGTGTCACGCAGATCGTGCAGCAGCGCCAACGTCTTCTCGTCGTCCGCGCCGGACTTCGGGGTGACCAGCACCTGAGCGCCGGTGCCCGCCTTGTTGATTCCAATGATCTGCGCGTTCGCGACGTCGTTCTTGGTGGCTGCCCACTTCACGACTTCGCCGAACGCGGATGTGCGCGCCTTCGCGTCGCCCGAAACGCCGGTGCCGTTCACTACGACGAGCAACGGTGCCGCTCGCCCGGGTCCGAATGCCTCGGCCTGCAAGTCAGCGGCCTTGCGTTGGGTGGTGTTCTGCGCGGCCGTCGAGTCGCTCGGCAGCGCGAGGTGCAGCCCCGCCGCCGGGATGGCGATCAGGCCGAGCAGCAGCACGACAGCGCCCACGACGATGGCCGGTTTGCGACCGACGACGTTCGCCCAACGGGTGCCGTTGTTGACGGTCAGGCCGTCGGGGCCCTGCTTGTCTTTGCGCTTGCGGACCTGTGCGCCGAAGGCTTTGGACTTGAAGATCCCGAGGATCGCGGGCAGTAGGGTCAGCGCCACCAACACGGCGAAGAACACGGTCCCCGCCGCGGCCAGACCCATCGCCGTCAGGAACGGGATGCGCACGACCGAGAGCGCGACCAACGCGATGATCACAGTCAGGCCGGCGAAAACGACTGCCGTACCCGCCTTGCCGACTGCCAACCCGACGGCATGTGCCCGGTCGTCGGTGCTCTGAAGCTCATTGCGATAGCGCGACAGGATGAACAGCGTGTAGTCGATCCCGACCGCAAGGCCGATCATCGTCGCCAAGATCGGCGTGGTGGTGCCGATGGTGAAGAACGCGGTCGAGATGGTCAGGCCGATGGTGCCCATCGCGACACCCGCGAACGCCGAGATGATCGGCATTCCGGCGGCCACCAACGAGCCGAACGTGATGATCAGCACGACTGCGGCGAACGCGACGCCGATCAGCTCGCTGCTGCCGCCCACTTCGGGGACGGTCTGCATCCCGGCGCCTTCGACTTCAGCGGTGAGCCCGCTCTGACGGGCCTTCGCCAAATCGGCGAGCACTGCTTCCTGGGTGGCCGGCTTGACGTCCTGCACGGTCTTGACGTCGAAGGCGAAGTTGATGGTGCCGATCCGGCTGTCAGCCGACAGCGGCAGCAACTCCTTGGCGTTGCGGTCGGCGACATCCTTCGGGGTGCCCTGCTTGGCGGCGCCCTGGGTCGCGGCCTTGTACTGCGCGTCGGACGCCTGCACCGGATTGGCCAACTGCGCCTTCGACGCCTTGCCCATCTGCGGGTTGTTCCGCAGATCTGCGACCAGCGAGTTCACCGCTTTGCTGTACTTCGGGTCCTTCAGCGTGCTGCCCTTGGGCGCAGCGACGACGACCGTCACCCCGGCGTCATTGACAGCGTCGCCGGTGCCGGGAAAGAGCTTCATCTGCATCGTCTGCGCTTTGAGCGACGGGATGCCGGGGATGGAGAAGGTGTCGACCAGCGGCTTGCTGACGGCCTGCGAGAGACCGCCGAGACCGATGATCGCGATCAGCCAGGCAACGATGAAGTACGGCCACTTCCGGTAGGCCGTACTTCCCAGTCGATACAGCACGCTCGCCATCAGAAACCTCTCGCTACCGACATAGGGCTGCCTCGAGGGCGTCCCACAACATTGCAACCATCATGAGTCACTACGAACGTAGAACTCCACCCGGCATCCAGTTGTTCCGGGTAATAGTGACCACTCTCACGCGGCGCGCCCTCCTGGGTACCGGAGGACCTGGCTCTACTGGGCGACTCTCCCACCGGGTGGCCGGCGCAGGGCTCACGGCACGGCGATTTCGCCGCGCCCGGCAGCTGATTTCCTGGCAATCGATCGGCAAACCCGTGACGATGGGGGCAGGTCCACAATCCCAGGAGGTTCGAATGTCACACCCCACGAACGGTGACCAGTCCGGTAATCAGTCCGGTGGTAACCAGCAGGCCGCAAGTCTCGGCCAAGGCTGGGACAACCACGAAGAGGGCGACTCTGCCCCGTACGACGCCCAGCAGGACGACACTCAAGTGATTTCCTCAGCCCGGCAGGAGCCGGGCCAGCGGGAGTCGGGCCAGCGGGAGTCGCACCAGCAGAGCGAGTGGCAGGACGTATCGCACGACGCGCCAGCGCAGGGCAGCGAAGCAGCGGACGTCGCCGGATCGGCCAACTCCGGCCACAGCTACAACGAGCAAGGCCAGAACGGCCAGGGCCAGAACCACCGGAGCTACGACAACCAGGGCTACGGCAACGAAGACTTCGCTGCCGCAGAGCCCTCCTACGCCCAGCAGCACGACGCCGAACCGGCCGGGTACGGTGCGCGGAACGCCCAGGGCCAGTCAGGGCAGCAGGGGTGGAGCCAGCCGGCGAGCCAGAGCAACCAGAGTGAGTACGGACAGACCCAAGGAGAGCAGGGTGGCTACGGCCAGCAAGCCTCACAGCAGCCGAGTCAGCAGGGCGGTTGGGGCCAGCAGAGCACTCCGCAAGGCTCTCAGGGCCAGGCGAGCACACCGCAGGGACAGCAGTCGGGCAAGCAGCACAACCAGTCGCCGAGACCCGCTTCGCAGGCCCAGGCACAGGTCAGCCGCGTTGTCAGTGGCGCGGGTGACGGGCTGGGTGCGCTCATCAGCGACCTGCAATTCAAGAAATCGCTGACCGAGAAGCTCGCGTCACTGGTCTTCCTGGTGACGTTGGTGTGGGCGGTACTGAACTTCCTCTCCAACCTCGTCTACAACTTCGGCAGCGAGACTTCCGGGAACATCTCCATCAAGCACATGGGGACAGGTTCGGCGCTCATTCACACCCTGACCGACCTGGTCTGGCTGGTGCTGGTCGTCGGCATCGCGCGCATCCTGCTGGAATTGGCGGTCAACGTCACCCGCATCGCGAGCCGCGATAAGAGCTAGTCCCACCCGCTCATCGCACGAAAGGCGCAGCAAAGCACGAGTGACGCAGGCCGGCCTGCGTCACTCGTGCTTTTCTGCGCCACTGTCGCGCTGAATCACGGGGCCCAGCTGATGCCATTCCGCGGTTCGGTCTATGCGATGCCCCCCTTGGTAAGCGATGCTGAGGACATCGAGACCATCGGTAGGGCGATGGTCGCGGCAGTGAAACAGGTGCATGGATGAGCGCGTTCGAGCAATATCTCCGCGATGCAGCGGAGGCCCGGGACGCCGCCGGGCTCACTCGCAGGGTGGTGGTCGGGGGGACTGCACGAGCCATCGACCTCGCCGGCAACGACTACCTGGGGTTGCGGCGCGAACCGGCGGTGGTCGACGGCGCGATCGCCGCGCTGGAGTACTTCGGCTCCGGCGCCAGCGGGTCTCGGCTGGTCACCGGTACGTGGCCGATCCACGAAGATCTCGAGAGCGCGCTGGCCGATCACCTGCGGATGGACTCCGCCCTCGTCTTCTCCACCGGCTACCAGGCAAACCTCGCGGTGATGACCGCGCTCGCCGACGCCGACACGCTGATCGTCTCCGACGAACACAATCACGCCTCACTGATCGACGGCATGCGGATGTCGCGGGGCCCGCGCAAGATCGTGCCGCACTGCGACCTCGCGGCTTTCGAACGCGCGCTCTCCGAGCGCACCGAGACCCGAGCACTGATCGTCACCGAATCGATCTTCTCCGTCTTCGGCGATAAGTCGCCGATCCGGGAGTTGTCCGACCTCGCGCTGCGGTACGACGCGTTGTTGGTCGTCGACGAGGCGCACGCGATCGGTGTCGTCGGTGACCGCGGTGAAGGCCTGGTGTCTGCGCTCGGGTTGGCCGCCGACCCGCACATCGTGATCACCATGAGCCTCGCGAAGTCCCTGGCTTCCCAGGGCGGCGCGGTGCTCAGTTCAGAACTGGTCCGCACCCACCTCATCAACACCGCGCGGTCGTTCATCTACGACACCGGCCTGTCCCCCTCGTCCGCGGGCGCTGCGTTGGCCGCGCTCGACATGCTGATCGAGCGGCCGTCGTTGGCCAAAGAAGTTCGCGCCAATTCAGCCGCGCTGGCCGATGCGTGTGGTGCGCCCACTCCAGCAGGCGCGGTGCTCTCGGTTGCGATGCCCGGCCCGCGTGAGGCGTTGGCAGCGGTCGATATCTGCGCGGCGCACGGCGTGCGGATCGGGTGCTTCCGGCCGCCGTCGACCCCGGACGGCAGTTCCCGGTTACGTCTCACGGCGCACGCCGGGCTGTCCGAGAAGGACCTGCAACACTGCGCGGAGGTGCTGCACCGGGTGACCAGGTGAGTGGCGAGTCGACACAACACGCGGGGTGCCCGGTCATCGCAGTGACCGGGACCGATACCGAGGTCGGCAAGACAGTGGCCACTGCCGCCATCGCCGCCGCATTGGCCGGTCAGGGTCAACGCGTCATCGCCGTCAAGCCTGTCCAGGCCGGACTTGCTCCTGGCGAGCCGGGCGATGCTGACGAGGTGGCACGACTCGCAGGGGTCGAGGTGCGCGAGTTCGTCCGGTTACCTGAGCCGCTGGAGCCCGGTGTGGCCGCTCGTCGAGCCGGTGTCTCGTTGCCGACAGTGGCTGAACATGCCGCGCGGATCGCCGAATTCGCCCGATCCGGCGAGTGGGACGTTGTTCTCGTCGAAGGCTCCGGTGGAGTCCTGGTGCGCCTGGACACCGAAGACGGCACGTTGGCCGATCTGGTGCTCGCCCTGGAGAAGATCGGCGTGCGGGCCGGGTTCACGGTGGTCGTCCGTGCCGGGCTGGGCACGCGCAACCACACAGCGCTGACGCTGGAGGCCCTGCGCCATCGCGACCTCGACCTGGTCGGAGTGATCGTCGGTTCGCAACCCGCTGCCCCGAGCCTCGCGGCAGAGACCAACGTGGCCCAGTTACGCGATCTCGCGGACGGGTTGCTGCTCGGGCAAATTCCTGAGAATGCCGCCACCCTCGCGCCCGAGGAGTTCCGGCGTCGAGCCGCCGACTGGCTCGAGCTGTGATCGCTCGGCTTGAATGAGGGAATGAGTAGGTCCTACCGCATCAGTTTCGTGTGCACCGGCAACATCTGCCGCTCCCCCATGGGCGAGGTTATTTTGCGCGCGATGCTCGCGGATGCCGGTCTGGGCGAGCGGGTCGTCGTCGATTCGTGCGGCACCGGTGAATGGCACGTCGGTCAGCCTGCGCAGCCGTTGGCGATCGAGGTGCTGGCCAACGCCGGATACGACGGCACCCCGCACCGCGCGCAGCAGCTGTCCCCGGCCTTCATCACCGACCGCGACCTGTTGCTCGCGCTCGACAAGGGTCATCTGCGCTGGCTGAAGAAGATGTCACGGAAGGTGTCAGGCGCTGCCGAGCTGCGGATGCTGCGCGAGTTCGACAGCGGCGCCGTCGCCGCCAACACACTCGAGGTGGACGACCCGTACTCCGGCACCACCGCCGACTACGAACGCGCCCGGGATGAGATCGAGCGTTCCTGTCGGGGACTGACCACCTGGCTGACCGGGCACCTCACCCCGCCTGAGCGCTGAACTGCGCCAGCTCAGCCGAGCCGATACGCGGCGCCTGGTCCCGAATGCACGCGGACAAGCTCGCGCATCGCGCTAGAGGCGGCGGGGTTCGGCCCGAGGCCGCAGTGCGGGAGCGACGGGCCGCCCGTACAGCAGTCCGTCGGTGCTGCCCTGCTCCAGCGCCCGCCGGTAGACGACGAGCGATTCGGCGAGTGCCTGAATCGTCGCGTCGACGTCTTCGATGGTGTGCGCTGCTGAGATGACGAACGACTGACCCAGGACGCCGCGGCGCAGCAGTTCTTGCAGCAGCAGCGTCCGGAACGGTTGGGACGGGTTGCCGGTCGAGTCCCGGGAGGTGAAGATCAGGCAGGACGGCCGACCCATCGCCTGGACGTGCGGGAAGGTGCCCGCTGCGCGAGATGCGTCGTCGACACCGGCCGCGAGCCGGGCACCGAGCCGCTCCATCTCACCGACCACGTCGCGGGTTCGATACGTCTGTACGACGGCTCGGAATGCGGCCAGGGACGTCGATTCCGGGCCGTGCGTCGTCGACAGCAGGAACGCGCGCTCCTCGTCGGTGTCGAGCCCGCCGCGCGACATCAGTTCCCGGCGACCGGCCAGCGCGGCGAGGGGAAAGCCGTTGCCCATCGCCTTGCCCCATGCGGACAGGTCCGGCGTGACACCGTAAACGTGTTGCGCGCCGTGCTTTGACCAACGGAAGCCGGTGATCATCTCGTCGAACACCAGCACCGTGCCGTACTGCGTACACAGGTCGCGCACCCCTTGCAGGAAGCCCGGTTCCGGTTCCCGCATCGCGGTCGCTACCTCCATCACCAACGCTGCGACACTGCGTTCGGCGAGCACCGCGCGTACCGAGTCCAGGTCGTTGTAGGCGAAAGAGACAGTCAGCTCGCGGGTGGCGGCCGGAATACCCCCGGCCATCGCCGTCGACCCGATGAACCAGTCGTCGACCGAGAAGAACGGTTGATCGCCGCAGATAGCGACCTGTTCCCGGCCGGTCGCCAACCGCGCCAACTTGACGGCAGCGGTCACCGCGTCCGAGCCGTTCTTGGCGAACTTGACCATGTCGGCGCCCGGCACCAAGGCCAGGAAATCCTCGGCCGCGGCCAGTTCCAGCGTCGTCGGTCGGGTGAAGTTCTGGCCGTCTTCCAGCACCCCGCGGACTGCATCGAGCACCGGTGCATAGGCATGGCCGAGGGTGACCGCTCGCAGGCCCATGCCGTACTCGATGAACCGGTTACCGTCCAGATCCCAGACATGCGCTGCCCTGCCACGGGTGATCACAGGGGTCATCTGCTCGGGGTACTGATCCGAACCACGCGCGTAGGTGTGCGCGCCGCCGGGCACGATCTGGTGCAACCGGGCCTGCGCGGCAGCCGATCGGGCAAACCGATGCGCGTCCGGGTCCTGTGCGGGGCCTGTCACAGAGCGGATCATATGGGGTCCGACATCCGATTAAGGCGATCCAGGTGTTCCCGGGTCGGCTACGAGGGCCCAATGCACCATCGCCTCACCATCGGCTGTCGGGCCGGAACACTCCGCGGCGTACGTCAGGGCAGTCAGCAGCGGCCCTAGGTCCGTCGTAGCGCGGTCGCTGGGAACGCCAGCCTCGAGCGTCTCTATCCTCGCCTCGACCACTGCGCACGCAATGTCGAACTCGACGTGCGATGCCTCGCACATGCCCTCCCGACGACGCAGCTGCTCGACACTCGCGACCAGATCCCGCAACGCGACGGCATCCTGGGCCATCGACGCCACGCGTTGTTCGGCTAGTCCGAAAGCCGCAGAGCCCCGAGCGCGCTCGATCCTCGCGTCGAAGTCGGACTGTGTCATTCCGGCAGACTAGGTCGAATCGGTAGGGTCGATGCAGGTTTCCCCCACACTCGTGATCCACCCGAGGAGTCCCCCATGCCCGTACGCGACACCAACTGGCCGCACGGCAGCCCGTGCTGGGCCGAAGCAGCCTTCGAACCGCAGCACCGCGGGATGCATCACGCCCGTGACTTTTACGAGAAGCTCTTCGGCTGGCGCACGGTCGAGGGCGACAAGGACAGCGGTGGATACGTCACCTGCCTGAAGGACGAGCGTGCCGCAGCAGGGCTCAGTGTCATGCCCGGCAAGGGTGAGCGCCCGGTCTGGACGACGTTCTTCGCGACCGACGATGTCGACGCGAGCGTGTCGGCCGTGCAGCAGGCCGGCGGCACGGTGCAGGTTGCTGCGGCGGACGCCGGTGGACTCGGCCGGATGGCGTTCTGCACCGATCCAGGCGGCGCACGTTTCGCGCTTTGGCAGGCAGGGGTTCACAAAGGTTTCGGCATCGTGGCCGAACCGGGCTCTGTGGCATGGAACACGCTGCTCACCCGCGACCTCGCGGCAGCTCAGGCCTTCTACTCCCAGATCTTCGGGTGGGTCTACCAGGAGCGTGCCGCCGATCTCAGCATGGCCAGCCTGGCCGACGGAGCCCAGGTCGCCGGTCTGCACCAAGCAGACCAACTGGATGAGAACGTCTCGGACAACTGGCTGATCCACTTCGAGGTCGCCGACCGCGACTCCTCGGCCCAGATCGCGCAGAACCTCGATGCCGAGGTGCTGATGACCAGCGACTCGCCGATGGGTCCGGAGGCGTTGCTGCGGGGCAAGGGTGGCGAGATCCTCAGCATCATCCAGATCACCGACTGAACGCTCGGTCCTCCCGCGGCCGGCAGGTGCGGGCCGCTGAGATGGACGGGGTGGGCTGATCTGACTGGAAGAATGACCGCCATGCGTTCGCTGGCTTCTTCCACCCCGCCCATTGCCCTTGGTGCCCTCGATGGCCGCTACCGGGGGGTCGTCGCCTCGTTGGTGGACCACCTGTCCGAGCCGGCTCTCAACCGGTCCCGGGTGCACGTCGAGGTCGAGTGGCTGATCCACCTGACCGACGTCGGCGCGGTGCCCGGTGTGCGGAAGCTGACCACCGGTGAACAGTTCGCGCTGCGGTCGATCCCGGAGGAATTCGACACCGCCGACATCGAGGAACTGGGCGAGATCGAGCGCGAGACCGTGCACGACGTCAAGGCCGTCGAGTACTACCTGAAGCACCGGTTGCCGCAGATCGTCGGCGAGGACGACGCACCTGCGTTGTCCGAACTGATCCACTTCGCGTGCACCAGCGAGGACATCAACAACCTGTCGTACGCGCTGATGGTCAAGGGTGCGGTGACTGGGGCGTGGGCGCCCAAGGCCGGTCGCCTTGTCGCGCAGATCGCCGACATGGCCCGTGATCTGTCCGACGTACCCCTGTTGGCGCACACTCACGGCCAGCCCGCGACCCCGACCACGATGGGCAAGGAGATCGCGGTCCTCGCCCATCGGCTGAGCCGACAACTGCGCCGCATCGAGGGTGCGGAGTACCTCGGCAAGATCAACGGCGCGACCGGTACCTACGGCGCGCATACTGCCGCCGTCCCTGGCGCAGATTGGGTCCAGGTCAGCAAGGACTTCGTGGAATCCCTCGGATTGACGTGGAACCCGCTGACCACCCAGATCGAGAGCCACGACTGGCAGGCCGAGCTCTACAGCGATATCGCGCGGTTCAATCGGGTGCTGCACAACCTGTGCACCGACTTCTGGACCTACATCTCGATGGGCTATTTCGCCCAGGTGCGCGGTCAGGGCACCGTCGGCAGCAGCACGATGCCGCACAAGGTCAACCCGATCCGTTTCGAGAACGCCGAGGCCAACCTGGAAGTCAGCAACGCTCTCCTGGACGTGCTCGCCGCCACGCTCGTGCAATCACGGATGCAGCGAGACCTGACCGACTCATCGATGCAACGCAACATCGGCACGGCGTTCGGGCACTCGATGCTCGCACTCGACAACACCGGGCGCGGCCTGGCCGGGCTCGACGCGGTGCCGGGTGCGATGGCCGCCGATCTCGACCGCAACTGGGAGGTGCTGGGCGAAGCCATCCAATCGGCGATGCGCGCGCTCGGCGCCGCCGGTGTCGAGGGTATGGACCAGCCGTACGAGCGCCTCAAGGAACTCACCCGAGGCCGCCGGATCGACGGCGACGACCTGCGCGAGTTCGTGCGTGGGCTGGGCTTCCCCGCCGATGTCGAGGCCCGGATGCTGGCGCTGACACCTGCCTCGTATGTCGGTCTCGCACCCCGACTGGTCGACTTCCTGGACCGCTGAGCAGCGCGCGTCGCCAAAACCTGTCACCCGAGGACGCTTGGGTGACGCAGTTTGCAGTTCGTGCCCTACGACTCGGTAGGTCTCCAGACCTCGCAGGCTGAGCAGTGGTTCTGGGGTTGGGGGATCGTCAGACGGTTACGTGACCCGATTCGGTCTCGAAGCCGACCGAGAGGATTCCCGGGGTTCCGTGCGGGGCGGTGAAGTCGAAAGAGATCCCCGGCTCGAACTCGTCGCGATCAGCATCGGCCGGACCGTCGAGGCCTAGCCACTCGCGTACCCGAAGGGGCGATCCACCGATCTGCAGAGAAGTCAGGCTCGCATCGGTCGGACCGTCACTGGAGGGGTGCGGTGTGCCGTCGGACCACTCGATGAAGAAGGGCAACTGCGCGTCGGACATCAAACCCTTGACGCCGAGCTGCTTCCAGGTCAGTTCAACCCCGTCAGGACGGTGCCGGTTGCCCGGGGCCGCTTCTCGCCCGAGGAGCCCCTCGGCGCGGGTGATGTCGTCCACGCGCACGACCCAACCGAGCCAACCGCCGCCTGCCTCGGAGCAGGCACGGACGGCCTGACCGAAGGGTGCCTTGTCAGAAGCGGGGTGGTCCAGCACCTCCACGACCTCGATGAACCGGTTGTTCTCGAGCGGGATGATGCAGTTCCGGGTGCCGAAGCGCGGATGCACACCCCCATCGCTGGGCTCGACGCCCACCAGGGCTCCCAACCGCTTGGCAGTTGAGATCAATCCGTCTGAACCGGCGGCGTACACCACATGGTCGACTCGCATTCCTGCATCGTGCCACTGGTCACACCCCCGATCCAAATGGCCGACGCAGCTCATCTCGCCCTTTTACAGATGGCCGCGGAAACCGTTCGCGCCTCGCGCTACTTCAGAGTAGGAAAGTCGACCGATGCAGCGCATCAACCCTGGGACACAGCTGGCGCCGAGCGCCGCTGACGCACTGCCTCGTAGAGCACGATTGCTGCAGACGTAGCCACGTTCAACGAATTGGCCGTCCCAGCCATCGGGATGGCGACACGCTCGTCGGCTGCCGCCAGCACCTCGTCGCTCAGCCCTTCCTTCTCGGTGCCCACCGCGATCGCGACGGCGCCCGTCAGGTCGACGTCGGTGTGAGCTGTAGTCGTGTCGGGAGTTGCTGCAATCAACCGCACACCCCGGCGGCGCAGCCAGGCGAGCGTCTCGCTGGTGGTTGCGCTCGCCACGGGCACGGCGAAAACTGTTCCCTTGGAGGCCCTGACGACGTTCGGGTTACCCCAGTCGGTCACCGAGTCAGCCGAGATCACGGCGCCCACGCCGGCCGCGTCGGCTGTCCGCAGCATGGCTCCCAGGTTTCCGGGTTTCTCGATTGCTTCGGCCAGCAGCACGAGCGAATCGTCCGCGGTATCGAGGTCGTCGACCGACCCTCCGGCGAGCGCGGCGACCGCTACGAACCCGTCCGCACCCTCACGGTAGGCAATCTTCTCGAACGCCGCGCGATTGAGGCGGATGACCTGCGCTCCGCGGTCACCCGCCTCGCGCACCAGTTGGGCCGCACCGGCGCCTGGGAAGGCGAGTTCCGGGCAGTGCAGCAACTGGCGCGGCACCACACCGGCGCTCATCGCGAGCCGTAGCTCGTCGTACCCCTCGATCAGGGTCAGCCCGAGTTCGTCACGCCGCCGACGCTTGCGCAGCGCGATGATGTCCTTCAGGCGGGGATTGGACGGGGAGGTGATCACGAGATCCGGCACGCAGCTGACCCTACGGTCGCCACAGCAGTCCAGCGGCAGCTGTTCAGGAGCAGTCAGGTCAGAGCAGAGAGTGCAGCACCATCGCCAGGCCGTCGTCCTCAACAGTTGCCGTGACCTCGTCGGCCACGGCCTTCACCTCGTTCGGCGCCTGCCCCATCGCAACACCGCGAGCTGCCCACTGGAGCATCTGCAGATCGTTGTAATGGTCGCCGACCGCGACCGTGTCACCCGGTTCGACGCCGAGGGTGCGACGCACCTGTTCCAGGCCTGACGCCTTCGACACGCCTTCCGGGTTGATGTCGAGCCAGGCCGTGTAGCCGATCGCGTAGTTGACCCCGTGCAGGCCGAGGCGTTCGGCGAGGGCCGCGAAATCGGCAGACGAACCGCTCGGGGAACGGAAGGTGATGCGAGTCGTGCGGGTAGCTTTCAGCTCTTCCCAGGACACGACCCGGTGCTCGCCCTCGAGCTCGCCGACCGGGAACGGCGCACTGACCAGATGCCCCTGACCGAGCACCTCGCTCGCCACGATGCCATCGGACCACTGGCCCTCCAGCGCGGTCAGCGCGGCGCTCGGGTCGAACGTGACCTCCTCGACCAGGTCATAACCGCCCGCCTCGTCGACCGTGATCGTCACCGCGCCGTTGGAGCACACCGCGAGAGTCGGCGCCAGGCCCAACTTCGTAGCGATCGGGACGGTGCCGATCAGCGAGCGGCCGGTGGCCAGGATGACGTGGTGCCCCGCGTTGCGAACGGCGGCAATCGCATCACGCACCGCCGGGGACATGGCACCGTCGTGATGCACGATAGTGCCGTCGATATCCAGACCGATCAGAAGAGCCACGGTGCCCACCCTACGTAGCCGGTGCTCACGTCCTGACGAGCAGGATGTCGACGTTGCGCTCACGCACCAGCACACCGATCGCGACGGCGAGTGCCGCGAAGCCGAACAGCAGCTCCAGCCACAGACCCCAGCCCACCGAGAACGTCACCTGCAGGCCGATGGCCCGCGCGTTGTCGACCATCTTGGAGTAGAAGTCACCCGACTGGGCGTTAACAACGAGCGCGGAATAGATGACGCTCGCTATCTGCACGACAGCGGCCACTAATGCAGCAATCGGGGCGGGTCGGGACATCTTGCCCAGGCCGCGAAGCACCCCGGCGAGCAACAGCACCACCGCGCAACCCAGCACCACCCAGCCGCCCAGGCTGGGTCCGTTGCCGTTCGAGGCATCAGCGCCTGCGATATCGGTGCTGACCGCGCCGAAACCATTCACATAGATGTGCTTCGTCGAGTTCGCTGCAGCACCGGAGAGCACGAAGGTCTGCGTGGACCAGTGCTGCAGGCACAGCAGCACCATCGCCAGCGCGATCGGCACCAGCAACCACGGACCTATGGTTCGCCGCACGGCGTCATCGACGTCGCTGTCAGCCGCTTGCTCCTGCGTCTCGGCCACATCATCTGCCTCGAGGTCGACCTCGTCCTCAGCATCGATGTCGACCGAATCCTCGTCGAGCTCGTCCTCGCCGAACTCTTCTTCTACAGATCCGTCGTCTTTCCTCACGCGCCGAGGGTAGCGATCGGGTCTGTCAGAGCGGACGCAGCACGTCGAGGCCGATGAACGGCTGGAGTGCCTCGGGCACCCGGACCGAACCGTCGGCCTGCTGATGATTCTCCAGGATCGCCACCAACCAGCGGGTGGTCGCCAGGGTGCCGTTCAGCGTGGCGACCGTCTCGGTGCGCCCCTCCGCATTGCGGTGTCGGGTGCCGAGCCGACGGGCCTGATACGTGGTGCAGTTCGAGGTCGACGTCAACTCGCGGTAACGACCCTGGGTAGGCACCCACGCCTCGCAGTCGTACTTGCGGGCCGCAGGATTGCCCAGGTCCCCTGCTGCGGTGTCGATGATCCGGTAGGGCAGTTCGACCTTGGCGAGCATCTCGCGCTCCCAGTCCAGGAGCCGTTCGTGCTCAGCGGCCGCGTCGGCCGGGTCGCAGTAGACGAACATCTCGACCTTGTGGAACTGGTGCACCCGGATGATGCCGCTGGTGTCCTTGCCGTGCGATCCGGCTTCGCGCCGATAGCAGGCCGACCACCCTGCATACCGCTTCGGGCCGGCGCTCAGGTCGATGATCTCACTCGCGTGGTACCCAGCGAGTGCTACCTCGGACGTGCCGGTCAGGTACAGATCGTCGGCTTCGAGGCGGTACACCTCATCGGCGTGCGCGTCCAGGAACCCGGCGCCTTGCATCACATCGGCCTTGACCAGCGTCGGGGTGATCATGGGGGTGAAACCGTGCTGCACCGCTTGGGCCATCGCCATGTTGAGCAGCGCGAGTTCCAGCATCGCGCCGACACCGGTCAGGAAGTAGAACCGCGATCCACCGACCTTCGCGCCTCGCTCCATGTCGATGGCGCCCAGGCGCTCACCGAGCGCGAGGTGGTCCAGCGGCTCGAAGTCGAACTGGGTGGGCTCACCGACGGTCTCGCGCAGGCTGAAGTTGTCTTCACCCCCGGACGGCACCCCCGGGGCGATGACGTTCCCGATCTTGCGCAGCGCCGTCTCGTACGCCGCGCCGGCATCGCCCGCGGTGGTCTCCAACGCCTTGACACGCTCGCTCAACGCTCCTGCGCGTTCCCGCGCCTGGGCGGCCTCAGCCTCCAGTTCGGTGACATCGACACCCTTCTTCCGAGCGGCGCCCAGCGCACCCATCGCCCGACCGACGTCCCTGCTGACGGTCTTCTGGTCACCGCGCGCGGCCTCGAACTCCTGCAGTGACGAACGTCGCAGTTCGTCGCCGGCGAGCACCTGATCGATCAGGCCCTCGTCGTCACCACGGGCGCGCTGGCTGGCGCGTACGAGGTCGGGGTTGTCACGCAGCAGTTTGATGTCGATCACGCGGGTCAGGCTATCGGCGTACCCGGCCGCGACCCCAACCAGATTTCAGGCGAGATGAACTCGCGGGTAACTATCCGGTAAGTTGCGGGCATCCGCCGGGGGGCACATCGAAGGGTTGAGGCACGTGCAGCAGGGCGTCGTCGTCGTCAATCCCAGCAAATTCAAAAACCTGAACCGACTCAAGATCGACCTGGGTCGTATCTTCCACGACTACGGCTGGGCAGAACCGATCTGGCTCGAGACGACCGTTGAGGACCCGGGCATCGGGCAGGCGCGCGAGGCCGCCCGGATGGGCGTCGACCTGGTCTGCGCCCTCGGTGGCGACGGCACCCAGCGCAGTGTGGCGCAGGGGCTCGCCGGCTCGGGGATGCCGATGGGCATCCTGGCCGCCGGCACCGGGAATCTGCTCGCGCGAAACCTGAAGCTGCCCTACCGGCGGTTCGCCGACGGGTTGCGGGTTGCATTGTCCGGGCGGGACCACAAGATCGACCTGTCCTTGATCGAGTTGGACGTCGACGGCGTCGGCCGGTGGACGTCCCCACAGATCGGCCTGGTGATGACAGGTGTCGGTCTCGACGCCGAGATCCTCGCCGAGGCGGACGACGAATTGAAGTCGCGGTTCGGCTGGCTGGCCTACCCCGCCGCCGGAATCAGACACATCGCGCACGATCGGATGCACGTGACGATCGCCCTCGACGGCAGGGAGCCGGACGCCGAGCTGCCGGTGTCGAGCGTCTTGATCGGTAACTGTGGTCTGTTGGCAGGCGGGCTGCGTCTGATGCCGAACGCCGAGGTCGACGACGGCGTCCTGGATACCGCCGTGCTGCGTCCGAAGGGTTTGCTCGGATGGGGACCGCTGGTCGCCCAGGTCGCGACCGGCGCGCGACGTGAAACCCTCACGATTGGGCGGTTGCGCTCCTCCAGCATCGAGGTGCGATCGGCGCGACCGGTGATGATCGAGGTCGACGGTGACGTCCTGCAGCGGGCCTACGCGGTGCGGGTCACGGTCGACCCGCTGGCCGCGACAGTCCGCGTCCCCCGCTGACCGAGCCTTCCACAGTTGCCGAACTGACCGCCAGGATCACGGGCCCGCATCGGTGAAGATCGGCTCCATGCCGGGCGCGTACCGCTGGTCCACCAACACCAGCACGTCGTCGCCCGCCTGCAGCACCGTGTCGTGGCGGATGTTCACCAACTCGCCCTGCCGCACTATCAGGCTGATCCAGGCGTCCTCGGGTAGCTGGTCCAAGTCCTCGATCGACGTGCCGTCCGCAGCCGACCCGGCAGCGACGCTGAATCGCACGGCGGTGTCCGGCTCCGCCCCCAGCCGTACCCCGAAGGCCCACGGTTCCGGCTCGATGGTGTGCATCGGCAGCTTCAGTCGTCGCGTGACGGACGGGACGAGAGTGCCCTGGACCGCGACCGACAGAATCACGACGACGACGACGATTCCGTAGAGCCGCGCCGCGTCCGGCACCCCTGAATTCAGCAACATGTCGCCCAGCAGAATTGGCACCGCTCCCTTCAGACCGGCGAACAACACGAACGTCAGCTCCGTTCGTTCCAGTTTGGCCGGCAGCAGCGTCGCCCCCACGAACAACGGACGGACCACCGCGCTCATCACCAGCCAGATCAACAGCCCGGGCACCCACACGTCGGGCTGGATCAGCTCGGTGAGGTCGATCGTCAGGCCGAGCACCACGAAAGCGATGATCTCGCCGAGGCTGGAGGTTGCAGCCGCGAACCGTTCGACCTCGCGTTTGTACGGTGCCCGTTCATCGCCGATGACGACGCCCGCCACGAAGACGGCCAGAAATCCCGAGCCGTGCGCGAGGGTGGCGACACCGAAGATGATGAACGCGCAGGCAATCGTGCGCAGCGGGTAGAGGGCCTCGGCGGGTAGCGACACCGAGCGCATGAACCACAACAGCGCACGCGCACCGAGAATGCCGACGATCGCGCCGACGCCCATCTGCAGCAGGAACTGCCCGCCGACGGCTGCCACCGCGCCGCCGTTCAGCGCCCCTGCTGCGAGCAGACTCGCCATCAGCGCGATTCCGACGGGGTCGTTGGCGCCGGACTCGCCTTCCAGGATGCTGCCGCTGCGACCCGCGATCTCGCGTTTGCCCAGCACTGAGAAAACCACCGCCGGGTCGGTCGGCGCCACTGCGGTGGCGACGAGGGTGGCGAGGTACCAATCGATCCCGATTGCGAAGTGGATGAATGCTGCGGTGCCCATCACCGTCAGGAAAGTGCCGATGACACCCACCAGCGCGATCGGAGCAAGCGCAGCCTTCATCCGCGTCCAGCCGATGTGGATGCCGCCGTCGAAGAGCACCATGACCAGCGCGACGGTGACGACCCGCTCGACCGTCTTCTCCGGGGGCGCGTGCAGAGTCGGGATGATCTGTACCGCGATCGCGGAGGCGATCAGCACCAGCAACGGAGCCGGAACGCGGAGCCGCTCGGTGACCCGGTTGGACAACAGGGCGAGCAGTGCGACCGCTGCCGCCAGCAGCACGATCAGCGCGAACTCATAGGTTTCAGACATCAACCCGCCACTCTCTCGTAGGCATTCAGGTGGTCAGACGCGCGTGCTCCACAAGGGCCCCGGCCTGCTTGACCGTCCGCATCCGCGGGGAGACCTCGAGACTACGGATACCTGGAATGGCGCCGATCTCACGGGTTATCAGCTGATACAGGTGGCGGTGGTCACGGCAGATGACCGACGCGATCACATTGTGCGGTCCGGTGATCGCAGCCACGAAACTCATGCCCGGCACGTGCGCGAGCGCCGTGCCGACTGCGTCCAGATCTGATGGCGAGGTCGTCATCCACAATTGCGCGGCAACGTTCCATCCGAGTGCTTCAGGAGCCAGGTCGACGTCGATCTGCAGCAACCGGCGATCCAGGAGGGACTGCAACCGCCGCGCCGCACGGCCTTCGCTGAGTTCGGCCGCCGCGCCCAGTTGAGCGTAGGTCGAGCGTCCGTCGATCACCATTGCATCCAAGATCACCTGATCGCTGCGGTCGATCGTCTCGGGTGGGCGGGGCCTCGAGCCACCCTCGTCGGGTGCCGATGCGGCCGTGCTGCCGGCCTGTCGCAGACGCCGGTCCTGGTCCGGGCTCAGGGCTTCGCTCAATCCGGCCCAGTCGTCGGCGCCGCCGGCGAGGAACGGGTGCAGCACCATCGCGGTCGTCAGCCCGAGGACTGGGGCGGTCCTGGCGAGCCGGTCGAGCAACAGGTCTTCGCGATCCGCAGCCGTGCGCGACCGGACGACACAGACCACCTCGGCTGCTCCTCCGCTGATCGACACCCATCCGATGTCGTCGCGTTTGGCGAGAGCCTGCGCGAGCCCTGCCGTGCCGTTGGGAGTGCACTGGATGCGCACGAGCCAGTTCGTCTGCCCCAACGCCTCGGTGTTGATCACAGCCGTTACCCGCACGACGCCCGTGGAGTGCAACCGGCGATAGCGGCGGGCGACGGTCTGCTCAGAGGTCGCGAGGGTGTCGGCGAAATGACTGAACGAACCTCGCGGGCACACCTGCAGAGCTCGCACGATCGCCCTGTCGAGATCATCGAACATGGCGGAATTCGCTTTCACATAGACATTCTTAGCAGATTTCGACATTTCACCGCTTAAGTCCGAGCCGGCGGGAATCTGGGCACGGATAGTTGAAGTTGTAACCAGTGATCGGCGTCGACGCGCACGGTCTCCACGCTGAACACGACGCTGACCAAGGAGCCGCCATGAGCGCTGCCGACCACACCGCGCCCCCCGGTAAAGACCGATCACCCAGACACCTCGCCGCAACCTCCGGCGGCCCTGAGGGAAACAAGTGGTGGACACTGACAGCCGTCTGCTTCGGCACCTTCATGCTGCTGCTCGACGTCACCATCGTGAACGTCGCGCTGCCCGACATCCAGTCTTCCCTGGCGTCCAGTTTCTCAGACCTGCAGTGGGTGATCGACGCCTACGCGTTGACTCTCGCCTCCCTGCTTCTCACCGCCGGCTCGCTCTCTGACATCTTCGGGCGCCGGAAGCTGTACATCATCGGTCTGATCATCTTCACGATCGCCTCGACGCTGTGCGGCATCGCGCAGGACACGCTGCTGCTGCAGCTGAGCCGTGGCCTGCAGGGTGTCGGCGGCGCGATCATGTTCACCGTCTCCCTGGCACTGCTCGCGAGCGCGTTCCAGGGCAGGGACCGCGGGACCGCGTTCGGCATCTGGGGCTCGATCACCGGGGTGGCCGTCGCGGTCGGACCAGTCGTCGGCGGGTTCCTCGTATCAGCCCTGTCATGGCGCTGGATCTTCTTCGTCAACATCCCGATCGGCATCGTGGCCCTGGTCATCACCGTCATGAAAGTCGCCGAGTCCCGTAACCCCAAGGCACACGGCCCTGACTGGACCGGTTTCGTGGTGTTCACCGGGTCGCTCAGCCTGTTGGTCTATGCACTCATCGAATCGGGCCAGAAGGGCTTCGGCGATTCTGTCGTCATCACCTGTTTCGTGGCATCGGCTGTGCTGATGGCCGGGTTCGTGGTCTTCGAGATGTACACGAAGACGCCGATGCTGGATCTCACCCTGTTCCGCAAGCCGACGTTCTCCGGTGGCGCGATCGCCGCGTTCGGCATCAGCTCGGGCATCTTCTCGATGCTGCTCTACCTCACGCTCTACCTGCAGAACGTGCTGCAGTACAGCGCCCTGCAGACCGGTCTGCGGTTGCTGGTGCTTTCCGGCGCAATCCTGGTCGTATCCGCGATCGCGGGCCGACTCAGCGCCCGCCTGCCCGCACGGTTCCTGATCGGCCCGGGCCTGGCGCTGACCGCGATCGGGATGCTGCTGATGCGCGGCCTGGACGCCTCGACCTCGTGGACCCACCTCATTCCGGGCTTCATCATCGCGGGCATCGGCGTTGGAATGGTCAACCCGCCGTTGGCCTCGACCGCTGTCGGCGTGGTGCCGCCCCGGATGGCCGGGATGGCTTCGGGCGTTAACAGCACCTTCCGACAGGTCGGCATCGCGACCGGTATCGCCCTGCTCGGCACGCTGTTCGCGTCGCGCCTCGAGAGCGCCGTCACCAGCGCCACGGCTGGCACACCGTTCGCCGGGCGCGGCAGTTCGTTGGCCGCACTGGTGCAGTCCGGTCAGCTCAAGACCGCGCTGCCGAAGTTGCCCGAGGCACAGATTCCGATCCTGGAGAAAATCGCAGCGACCGGGTTCACCTCGGCTCTGAACAGCATTCTGCTGATCTCGGGAATCGTCACGCTGATCACCGCACTGGCAGCGTTCGTGCTGATCCGCACCAAGGACTTCCATACCGAAGCCGACGATTCTGCGGCAGCAGCCACGCAGGAATCCGGTCAAGACTCGCGCGAGGCGCAAGACTCACAGGAGTCGCCGGTAGCGGTCTGACACAGACGCATTAAAGCTCGAGTGGCGCACGCCGGCGTGCGCCACTCGAGCTTTATTGCGCCACTCTCGTGTTGTCCGTGTTGTCCGTGTTGTCCGTGGCTCAGCGGTTGCGCAACCCGGCCAGCCACTGCTGGGCATCGGTGAAGGCGGTATCGGTTGCAGTCGGTTGCACTGCCGCGCGCTGGCCGTCCGCGCGCGGATAGGAGCCGAGGAAACGTACGTCGGCCGCCACCCGACGTAGCCCGCTCAGGGCCTCCCCGACCCGGGCGTCCTGCACGTGGCCCTCGAAATCGATCGAGAAGCAGTACCTGCCCATCACCTCGCCGGTCGGCCGCGACTCCAGCCGGGAGATGTTGATGCCGCGAGCGGCAATCTGCTCCAACAGCTCCAGCAGACCGCCGGAGTGATCGTCGTACTGATAGAGCACGATCGTCGTCTTGTCGGCGCCGGTGGGCTCAGGTAGTTCTCCCGGTCGACCCACCAGTACGAAGCGGGTGACTGCGCCCGTCCGGTCACCAATGTCTTCAGCGAGCACCTCGAGCCCGACTGCCGCAGCCGCCACGGGAGCACACACCGCGCCCTGATAGCCGCAGGGTGCTTCGTGGCCGAGATCGGCGGCCGCCGCAGCGGTTGAAAGGGTCGGCACGTGCACGGCGTCAGGCAGGTTGGTGCCCATCCAGCCACGTACCTGCGCCCACCCGTGCGGGTGGGTGCCGACAGCCAGCACGTCCTCGCTCTTCACCCCGGGGCGCACCGCCAGCACGAAGGTGATCGGCACCAGCACCTCGCCGACAACGGCCAGGGATTCACCGGTGTTCAGCGCGTCCAAGGTCGCTGAGACTCCGCCCTCGACGGAGTTCTCGATCGGCACCATAGCTGCGTCGATCTCGCCGCTGCGCACCGCTGTGAGCGCCTTGTCGACGGAGGTGAACGGCACGTGCTGCTGGCCCTTCGCGGCACCCCAGGCCGTCAGCGCGGCCTGGGTGAACGTGCCCACCGGGCCGAGGTAGCCGAAGCTCGTCACCGCGGTCAGCGCAGGGTGAGCTGGCGGCTCGTGATGCCGGAGCGCGCACGCCGCTCGTCGGCAGTCAACGGGGCGTCGACCTCGAGCTGCTCCCCGAACCGGGCAACCAACGCGGCGAAGTCGTCCTCGAAGGACGCCGCGTCAGCGTCAGCATCGACCTCCCACACCGGCACCAGCAACCCGTGTGCCCGGAAGGCACCGAGCAATTTGCCGTCACCGAGCGAACTGGCCCCGGCTGCCTGTAGGCGCGCCAACGCATCGGTCGCCTTGT
The DNA here is from genome assembly GCA_038199265.1 of Actinomycetales bacterium. Classification (GTDB taxonomy): domain Bacteria; phylum Actinomycetota; class Actinomycetes; order Actinomycetales; family Dermatophilaceae; genus Allobranchiibius. The sequence goes on from JBBPZD010000270.1 coordinate 22,201, forward strand.
CCTCGTCGTGCGGGAGGACCCAGCGGATGTAGGTGCGGTTGCCGATGCGGCACCAGTACGAATTCGGCGCGGACTGCATCGCCGCTGTCGGCGTGATCGCCTCATTGGCTTGAGCAAGTGAGGCTGCGCCCTCTTCGTCCATCTCCTGGCCCTCGACCCAGAAGTCGAATCCCTCGTGCAGGTCGACGTCGAAATCGTCGCTGGTGAGCAGATCCTGCAGCCGCGGACTGGCTGCGGTGGCTCGGGGCGAGGCCGTCAGCGGCTGACCTGGTTCGAGGGCGGCCACTGCGAGCAGCGCCTCGGCGATGTCGCGGCTTGCGTCACTGGAGGACCCGCCGGTCTGGAGGGCCACGAACAGCGATCCATCGGCACGGTGCAGACCGGGCCAGGCCAGCGGAAGTACCGAAGCGATCGTGGCCTCGCGCGGGCCACCGTCGCAAGTAAAGGTGACCTTCGCGGTAGCGGCCGGGACGATCTCGCGCATCGCGACCCAGCCCGTCTCACCGGGCAGCCCCTCGAACGGGCGACGTGCGAACGCCGGCTGTTGCTGAGCCGGATCGATCGGTGTGCGTTTGTTTTCGCCCTTGCGGCGGGAGGCTTTACCCATGCGGGGACTCTAACGAGCTTTGGCTAGACCCTGCGCCGCGACGCCCCTCCGAGCGCCGCCCACACGGTTACCCGATCCTCCTCCTCGTTTACGCCCCACTCGTGGGCCACCGAGCGCACGATGCGTAGGCCCCTGCCGCTCTGTGCCCACACAGCGGGCCGCCGCGCGACGGGCGCCGTCATTCCACCGCCATCGGTCACCTCGATCTCGACGCGATCACCACGCACCCGCCAATGCAGCCGGACAGCATTGTCGTACAACGGTGTCCCATGCAGGATTGCGTTCGTGACCAACTCCGAGGCGACCGTCTCGGCTTCGCCGATCAGCTCTTCTGGTAGACCACCGGCGCGAAGATTCTCAGCCAGGGCATTTCTACCTACCGGCACCGACTCGGTCGTCCATGGCAATCGAAGAGTGTGTACCCAGTGTTCGTCCATCTCCGGCCCCCTCGCTCAGTGTTACGTGGACCATCCCGCGGCAACGATGCTAGCCCCCGACACCGCCTGCACAGCTCGCATCGACGATCCCGCGCACCATCGCCGGCCGGTTGGTGATGATCGCGTCCACTCCCAGCTCGATGCAGAGTCGTACGTCCTGCGGCTCGTCGACGGTCCAGACGTGCACCCGGTGGCCGTACTCGTGTTGCCGAGCGACGAACCCGGGCACTCGGCGGATCACGGCGATGCGCGTGCCCACGATGTCCACGTTGCGCGGGAGGGAGTCCACGAATCGCAGCGCGGTCGGCAACTCCATGAGTTGCACACGCTCCAGGTTCGGTGCCAGGCGCGCCATCCGCTGAACGGCGAGAGCGGAAAACGACATCAGCCGGATGTTCACCTGGCCGGGCTGCAATAACCCGAATTCGCCCAGCAATCCGACCACTGCTCGCTCAACGTCGCCGGAGTAACGGGTCGGGTGTTTGGTCTCGATGACCAGATCGAGCTTCCGGTCCGCCTCGAGCACGGCCAGGATGAGCTGTCGCAAGGTGAGGATCGCGGCCCGGTCCCGGAGGGGCATCTCGTCCTCGTCCGGATGCGCCGCTTTCCAGCGGCCCCAGTCCAGGCCTTCCAGAGCCGCCAACTCCAACGCGGACACCACGCCCACCCCGTCGGATGTCCGGTCGACCCGTCGATCGTGCACGCACACCAGATGCCGGTCCGCTGTCAGCCGAACGTCGCACTCGACCCCGTCCGCACCATCGTTGTAGATCGCGCGCTTGTAGGCGCTCAACGTGTGCTCGGGCTCGACCCGGCTGGAGCCGCGGTGCGCGATGACCGACGGGGGGCCGCCGTTCTGGGTTCGTCCGGCTTGCCCGGATCGCTGCTGCGGCGTTAGCACGCCGCCATCCTGCCTTAGATCACCTCGCTGCACAGACGCTGCATCAAAAACAGGACGAGCCTCACTTTTTCAGCGAATTCTGAACCATTTTGACGCTGTGGCCTTGCTTTGCGGTCCTGACCCGTGCGTATGCTGGCCGATGCCGACTCGAACAGCGTGGTGGGCGCGTGTCTTCCTTCTCGGGAGTGTGGCGTGAACCAAGCAGTGGCCGTTGAAATCGCGCGCCCTGACTCCATCGAGTCACTGTCTGTAGACCGAGACCGAAGCACGCGTGAACTCTTGCAATGCCATGCACAGACCTCCGATGAAATGGAGGCAGCGGAGCTTCGCGAGCGCGTCGTGAGCCTCAACTATTCCCTGGCCAGCGCAGTGGCGCGTCGCTACAGCGGGCGTGGCATCGACTCTGATGACCTCCAACAAGTCGCTCTTCTTGCCCTCGTCCTGGCCGTTCGGCGATTCGACCCGGATAACGGTCGGAGCTTCGCGGCCTACGCCATACCCACGATCTCGGGTGAACTCAAGAGGTATTTTCGCGATCACGGCTGGATGGTGCGGCCGCCGCGGGCTCTGAGCGACACGTACCGCGAGATTCAAAGCACTGTCGCGGAACTGGAACAGTCGGGTATGCACGATCCTGGCGTTGCCGACATCGCGCAGCGGTTGGAGTTGTCGATGGACCAGGTGCGGGCAGCACTCGGAGTCGAAGGCTGTTTCATTCCTGCATCGCTAGACGCTCCGATCCGCGACCGCCCGGGCACGACCTTGGCCGACAGGATCGGGATGGGCGGACCGGATCGCACCGAGGAACTCACCGCTGACATCGCCCTGCGCCAGCTCGTCGATGGACTACCGGTCGGCGACCGCCGCCTGCTGTGGCTCCGATTCGAGATGGACCTGACCCAACGGGAGATCGCAATGCAGCTGGGGATCAGCCAGATGCAGGTCTCACGGCTGCTGAATTCAATACTCACCAGACTCAGGACAGCATTCAAGAAGAGCCTCACCTCCATCGCCAGTTAGACGAACTGCACTGTCGTTTGGCATGATTTCCTGCGGTCAAGAAGTTGGCTGCTCCGTTCGCGGAACGGTGTCGCGCTGTGTTCGCGACTGATCCGGTAGATGCACTGGAGAGTTCGATGCCCGACCAGGATGAGCACCAGCTATTCGCTCTAGCGCGCGCCACTCGCGAGTTACACGCGGCGCCCTGCGAGCAAGAACGCCTACAGTTGTCAGTGCGCTTCGCTGTCGAATTGGTTCCCGGCTGCAGCCACGCCGGGCTCGTCAAACGGCGGCAGCGCAAAATCGTGACTGTCGCCACGTCGGACGGCATCGCCCAGCAGGCCGGCTGCCATCCGGGAGGGCCGAAGGCGGAGGCGTTCAGCTCCGACAGGCCGGTGACCTGCGCCGATCTGTCGGCCGAGTCGCGGTGGCAGCCCTGGACAGAGCACGCACGGAACACCCTCGGAATCGCCGCCGTGCTGTGCCTCCCGCTCCGAGCGACCACACGCTCGCTCGGCGTGCTGACTTTCTACTTCGATGCACCGATATCTGACATGCCAGCAGCTCTTGACGGCGCGGAGGCATTCGCAACCTTCGTAGCGCTTGCCCTGGACAGTGCGAACACGATCGAACACCAGAGCATGGCGCTGGATACCCGCACCGAGATCGGCCAGGCGCAGGGGATTCTGATGGCGAAGTCCGGCCTGACCGCCGATGCCGCGTTCGCTTACCTGCAGCGCCTTTCCCAGACCAGCAATCGCAAGCTGCGCGTGATCGCCCAGGAGGTACTACGCGCCAGAGGTCCGATCTCCTCGGCGCCGCCCGCCGGCGGGGTCGACGGAGCGTCAGCGCACGGACTCCTCGCCTCACCCACAGACTCCGAAATATGAAGTCCACCCCGTAGAACGGCCCCGCCCATCACGGATCGGAATCGCCAGGAGTAAACAACTGCTGTCATGCTGGGGGTGAGTCCAGCAAATGGCTCGCAGCAAATTTCATATGCCTTCCTCGTCCGAGGCGTGTGCAACGCACAGTCTGAGGCCTCATGAGCGAAGCCATTTCCGAATCCCCGCCGCGACCCAATGACCGCCTGACCGATCAGGTGCCGAGGGAGCTGCAGAAACTGCAGACTCCCCAAGAGCGCATGCAGGTCGGTGTCGACCTTGCTGTGGAGCTGCTGGAGGGCTGCGACCATGCGGGCATCACTCTGGTGCTCGGCCGTAAGTTCGGGGTCGGGCCTGCCACGGACGACTTCATTGCAAATAGCGACAACCTCCAAGCCGAACTGGATGAGGGACCCTGCCTCGACGCGATCCGCCACGGGCGAACTGTGTATACGGCCGATCTGGCCAACGACCGTCGCTGGCCGACGTGGGGGCCCCGGGTCAATGCCGAGTTGGGCGTCGGATCACTGTTGTCGATGCTCCTCTACACAGATGAGCGGGCCTACGGCGCGCTGAACATGTACTGCGATCGGGTGGACGGCTTCACCCGGGACGACCTGCTTGTTGCCGACACTCTCGCAACACACCTGGCCGTAGCGCTGGCAGATGCGCAGGAAATCGAACACCGCGGGGTAGCGATGGTCAACCGCACTGTGATCGGACAGGCCGAGGGGATCCTGATGGAACGTCTGGGTGTCATGCCGGACCAGGCTTTCGCATATCTACGTCGCATCTCCCAGGACACCAACCGCAAACTGCTCGACGTGGCCCGAGATCTCGTGCTCACGCGGATACTGCCCTCGGGTCAATCGCGCTCGAGCACTTCGAAGCCGGCGCCGATCGACGACGAAATCAAGGCCTGCTGAGCGCCAGCAGTTCTTCGATCACCGTTGCATCGTGGAAGTCCACATCGCCCTCGGCCAAGTGCTGTACTCGTTCATGCCCTTTGCCGGCGATCACGACGACGTCACCCGGGCGAGCCTGCTGCAGCGCCGAATTGATCGCGGTCCGTCGGTCCAACTCGGTCTCGGTGCGCGCCGGGTCGCTGCCTGCGGCGACCTGATCGGCGATCTGGGAGGGTGACTCGGTGTACGCGTCGTCGGTGGTGACGATGCCCAGGTCGGCCAGTTGCGAGGCCACCGCTCCCATCAGTGGTCGCTTTGCAGTGTCCCGGTCACCGGCCGCGCCGTAGACGCAGATCAGCCGCCCACCGGAGGCGTCGGCGACCTCGCGGGCCACCTGCAGCACCTCGCGCAGTCCGACGTCGGTGTGGGCGTAGTCCACGATCACCTCGAACCCCCGGTCGCGGGCAGCCGCAATGCGCTCGAACCTTCCCGGCACCTGCGGCATCGCTTGAATCGCGTCGATCAAGGTGTCCGCCGCCATGCCCATCTCCAGGGCCATCGCGGCTGCCCCGGCGACGTTGTGGACGTTGTAGTCACCCAACAGAGGGGTCCGGATGAGCAGGTCATCGCCCTGTGGGCGCAACAGCCTGAAACTCGTCTCGCCGTCGTCGACGCGCTGGTCAGCGATCCGGTAGTCGGCATCGGCGCTCGACCCGAAGAGCAGGGTGCCGTCGATCTCAGCCGCGAGACGGCGCCCGTATTCGTCGTCTCCGTTGGCCAGCTTCGGCCCGGTCGTCCACTCGAACAGGCGGCGCTTGACCAGGTAGTAGGACTCCATGTCGCCGTGCAGATCGAGGTGGTCGCGGGTGAGGTTGGTGAACAGCGCCGCGGCGTACGCTGTGCCCTCGACCCGATGCAGTTCGATACCGTGCGAACTCGTCTCGAGGATGACGTGGGTCACTCCCCCGTCTCGCATGCGGGCCAGGTTGCCCTGCACCACCGGTGCCTCCCCCGTGGTACGCACAGCTGGCTCGCGATGCGTGCCGACCACGATCTCGGCCGTGGTCATCAGACCTGTCGCACGCTCCCCGTAGGCCGAAGCCAGAATCGAGTGCAACACGTAGGAGCTGGTGGTCTTGCCGTTCGTGCCGGTGATCCCGTAGACGATCAGATCGCGCGAGGGATGGTCGGCCAGCTCGACGGCGAGCGCTGCGAGCGCGACGCGAGCGTTCGGGACCACAGCGACGGGCGCGCCGACCAGGTCCGGGATCCCATGTTCGGCCACGACCAGCGCGGCACCGGAATGCACGGCGGCCTGGGCGAAGTCGGCGCCGTCTCGCGCAAAACCTTTGATCGCGACGTACACAGATCCGGGGCCTACCGCCCGTGAGTCGTTGGTGACTGCGGTGATCGGCTCTGAAAGGGCAGGCGGATCGATGTTCAGGACGCGCGCGAGGTCGTGGGCAGCCAGGTTCACTCCCGGACTGTAACAAGCTCGGCGCAGTGGCACGATGTCCAAATCTTCGACCGTCTAGCTATTTTACTAGAATTTGGTATAGAAAGGCATCAACGGATGGTACGTCCGGCTCAGGAGGGGCGGCGCAGGCCGAGCTTCATGAACACCTTGCTGCGCGCACCGGGCGTCTCGTGGGCGCGTAGCTCCCGTAGGCCGGGGGCCAGTTCGCGGACGGCACCCTCGAGGCGTTCGTGCAACGTCACACCCGCAGCCGGGCAGTGCGAACATGTACCACTCAGGCGTAGCTCGACGATGCCGTCCTGCACCGACATGATTTCGGCGCGACCGCCGTGCGATCGGATGTAGTCGCCCGCGGGGCCCCCCAGCACCTGCACGACCACGGCTCGCAGCTCGTCGTCAGCGGTAACTGGCGCCTGCGCCTGCCAGCTGTCCGGATCGCCCAGCGCATCGCCCAAGGCCACCCGTACCGGGTCGCCGAACTCTCGCCAGCTCGCGCCTGATGGCAGCGCAATATCGATGCCGACCGAATGAACCGCGATCGAAGTCAGCGTTCCGCAATGCAGCATGCTGCCCAGTTCGCCAGGTGCTGCGCTGACCTCGCCCAGCACCTGCAGCGTGCCGGCAGGAACCACCCACCGGATCACCTGGGGATCTGCAGTCGCCTCGGGGTGCAGTGGGACGGGTTGCGTCGGCGTGGTGGTCACGCTCATACGACAGCCGTCACGATCAGCCGCGCCGAGAAGGCGAACACCCACGCGAGGGCGAACATGTAACCGAACGCGATCACCGGCCACTTCCAGCCACCGGTCTCGCGGCGCATCATCGCGACTGTCGACATGCATTGCAGTGCGAACATGAAGAACACGAGCAGCGCGGTGACTGTACCGGCGTTGAAGAGCTTCTGGCCCTTCTTGGCACCGTCGGAGTACGTCATCGACTTCAACGCGTCTCCCGGAGCCTCGGCGTTCTGCGCCGAAGCAACCTGGCCCAGCGTGGCGACGAAGGTCTCGCGGGCGGACAGTGACGACACGACACCGATATTGATCCGCCAGTCGAAACCGAGCGGGGCGAAGACGGGCTCGATGGCCTTGCCGACGCTGGCTGCGGCGCTGTGATCCAGGACGTACGACGACGCAGCGACCTTGTCATTCGGGTTCACACCCGCAGCGCGCATCGCGGAGTCACTCTGGCCGGGGATGTTCAACAGGCCCCACATGATGATGGTGACGACCAGGATGATCCGGCCGACCTTGGA
>JBBPZD010000271.1:0-4432 GCA_038199265.1 Actinomycetales bacterium
GAGCCCCCAGCACCCGCCGCTCCGACCGCCGCGGTGGCGACCCGGGCGTGCGGCTGCTCCCAGCACCCATCGGTGTGGTCGATGAGAACGCGCACGTACTCATCGACGAGGCGCAGGACCTCTCGCCAATGCAGTGGCGGATGATCGGCCGCCGCGGACGACACGCCTCGTGGACCGTCGTCGGGGACGCAGCTCAGAGTTCGTGGCCCAAACCCGCTGAATCGGAGCAGGCCCGGGAGGAAGCGTTCGGCACCGTACCGCGCCAGCGCTTCCACATGGACACCAACTACCGCAACGCGCGCGAGATCTTCGACTACGCGGCGAAAGTCGTGCGCGCGCAGGTACCGGACGCCGACATCCCGCAGGCTGTCCGGGAAACCGGCGTCGAACCCGTTGTACTGCGGTCAGATCTCGACGATCTGGGTGCTGCAGCGTCCGGGGCTGTGCGGTCGTTGCTCGGCGAGGTCGATGGCCTCGTGGCCGTCATCAGCCCTGCACAGCACCGCGATGCGGTCACGTCGGTGCTGCCCGATGACCCCCGGGTATTGCTGATCGACCCGATGTCGACCAAGGGCCTGGAGTACGACGCCACCGTGATCGTCGACCCCGACGAGATCAGTCGCGAATCTCCCGGTGGTGTCCGGGTGCTCTACGTGGCATTGACTCGGGCAGCACACCGGATGACGATCATCGAGACACCACCCGGGCCTGCCGAAGAGATCCGCGACGAACGGAGCACCACATGAGCGGTGACGCTGCCCTACATGACTCGACCGAGACCGGCGCGGTCGCCGCCGACCCGGTACTGACGTCCTTCCGGCAGTCGATAGACAACATCGACGCGGCCCTGATTCACCTGCTCGCCGAGCGGTTCAAGGTGACCCAGGCGGTCGGCATCTACAAGGCTGAGCACGACCTGCCGCCCGCTGATCCGGCTCGTGAAGATCGCCAGGTCGAGCGGCTACGTGCGCTTGCGAGCGCCTCGCAACTCGACCCGGAGTTCAGCGAGAAGTTCCTGCGATTCGTGATCGATGAGGTCATCCACCACCACGAGCGCATCCGCGGCGAGTAACAGCCGTCGATGAGCTCGCTTCTTTCTCACGTTTTCGTCGTCAGCGACCCGAATTTGGGCGCAACCGACAGCTTCCCGGCCGTTTTTGTCGCCGGCGACGCAAACGCAGAAAGGGCCTAAGTAGTCAGAAGGATGCGGACCCGCTCGGGGCCGACTGCCAGCAGCAGCGTGGGTAGGCGCGGTCCGGTGTCCTTATCGATCAGCAGGTTGTAGAGCAGCGTGAAGAATGCCCGCTGGGCTCCGGCAAGCTCTTTGTCGCCCTTCACGATCTCGTCCGCAGCCAGGCCGCGCTGCACCTTGGGCACTCCGTAGACCTGGTGGGTCAGTGAATCCAATGACCAGCCTTCTTCGATTCGTTGCAGGTCGGGACCGTTGCCGTCCAGGAGAATTCGCAGCGCCTCACGTTCTTGGTCACCAAGCGCACCGAGGCGTTCACAATCCGGTTCGGTGCGCACTGCGGTGCGATCCTCTTCGGGCAGTTGCGTCGCGACCCAGCGCTCCACGCAGTTCAGTCGAGGCCGCAACTCATCCAGCGCTTCGATTCCTCGTTCGGGATCGAGCTGCTGCACGATACGTAGCGTTTGCTCGTCGTCACCGGTGGTGATGTCGACGATCGAGGCGAGCGTGCGGTAGGCAACCGGCTCGGGCGTGCTGGCCAGAGGCCCGTCTGCGGTGGTGGTTGCCCGCGTCCAGGAAGCAACGTCGCCGGGCTGGCCGTTGCCCTCGGCAACCTTGCGGCACAGCGCGTCCCATTCGTCGTACATCCGCTGGATGTCGGCGTCGAACGCGACGTTGAACGACTGGTTCGGCTTACGTCGGGCGTACAGCCACCGCAACAACGCGGGCTCCATCAGTTCCATTGCGTCGCTCGCAGTAGGCACGCCACCGCGCGAAGACGACATCTTGGCCATCCCCTTCATGCCGACGAACGCGTACATCGGGCCGATCGGGCGCTCCCAACCAAAAATGGGCGCGAGGTCTTTTCCGACCACGTAGGACGATCCAGGCGACTGGTGGTCGACACCGGACGGCTCGAAGACGACCTTCTCGTAAGCCCACCGCATCGGCCAGTCGACCTTCCAGACCAGCTTGCCCTGGTGGTCGGTGTGCAGGTCGATGGTGTGCGGGGCGCCCTCGCTCACGTAGGTGAGCCTGCCGGACTTCTCGTCGTAGCCCGTGACAGTGGTCTCGTCGGTGCCGGTCTCGGCGCTGTACGGCTTGTACGGGAAATAGGTGCTGCCGCTGCCGCCGTCGTCCTCGGAAGCTGCGCCCGACCCTGCCTCGGCTTCCGCAGCTGCCGCAGCATCATCCTCGGAAACCTTTTGCTGCGAGCGCTTCTCCTGCTTCTCGGGCGGCAGCGTGCGGTACTGATCGAGCACCGCGTCTATCTCGCCCCGGTGGCTCATCGCGAACAACACCTGCTCGGTGTACGCGCCGGCGGTGTACTGCTGCGTCTGGCTGATACCGCGATAGACAATGCCGAGATCGGCAAGACCTTCTTCGCATTGCGCCCGGAAATGCTCGGACCACGACGAGTAGGGCGAGCCTGCGGGCGGCGGCACCGAGGTCAGCGGTTTACCGATGTGCTGCGCCCAGGAATCGTCGACGCCGGGGTAGTTCGGCACCTTGCGAAAGCGGTCGTAATCGTCCCAGCTGATGATGTGCTCGCATTCGACGCCGCGGCGCTTCACCTCGTCGGCGACCAGGTGGGGGGTCATCACCTCACGAAGATTGCCCAGGTGCACCGGGCCCGACGGTGAGATGCCGGAGGCGCACACCACCTTCGTGCCGCGTCGCTCGGCCTCCTCGATCACTTCGTCGGCGAGGCGGGACACCCAGTCATCCAGTGGCGCAGTCACAGGACCTGAGTTTACGGCCCCAGCCGGGACATGCCATCTTCTGGACATGTAGAGCGGGGTATGTCCGACCCGCTCCGCATGTCCAAAAGGTGACGGAGGGAAGAGGGTCGGGGCCGACGCGGTTAATTCTTGTATGAGTGATAACGCGACACAGCGGGTGGCGGTACTGGGCACCGGAGTGATGGGCGCAGGCATGGCCCGATCACTGCGGCGGGGCGGGCACGACGTCGTCGTGTGGAACCGAACCCGCTCCCGGGCCGAAGTGCTTGCAGACGACGGCATCACGGTGGCCGCTTCGGTGCGCGAGGCTGTCGAGGGCGCCGACGTGGTCGTCACGATGCTCTTCGACACTGATGCGGTGCTGGACATCGCCGACGAGCTTGTCGATTCGCTGGGCCCGGATGCCGTCTGGTTGCAGAGCGCGACCGTCGGGCCGGAGGGGATCGCCCGGATAGCGGCGATGCGGCCGACGACTCGACTGCTCGACGCGCCGATGCTCGGCACCAAGGCGCCGGCCGAGCAGGGAACTCTCGTCGGATTGTTGTCCGGACCGCAGGAATTGATCGACGCAGCAGGCCCGGCGCTCGCGGCGATGACCTCTCGGTCGATCATCGCCGGTGGCACCATCGGCGCGGCGAGCGGCCTCAAGCTGGCCTGCAACGCCTGGATCGGCACCATCACAGCGGCGACGGCACAGTCAGTCGCTCTGGCCGAGGGCCTCGGGGTGGACCCGGCGTTGTTCCTGTCCGCGATCGAGGGCGGAGCCGCCGATTCGGCCTATGCCCAGATGAAGGGCAACGAGATGCTGAACGGCTCGTTCGAACCGTCGTTCTCCGTCGACGGCGTGCGCAAGGACACCGCTCTCATCCACGACGCTATCGCTGGAGCAGGTTTGCGGACCGAGCTGACGGACGCGGTGCAGCGCTTGTTCGACGACGCTTCGGCGGCTGGCCACGGTGGCGAGGACCTGGCCGCGGTGCGGTTGTCATTCACCGGGCCACCACAGGGCCGTCCATCATCCAGCAGGCCTAGCTGATCTGGACTGCCCACACGAGCAGAAAGACGCCGAGGAACAACGAGGGCACTCCTCCTGCGACCAGGCAACCGGACTGGGCGCCCCCACCCCGGACCCTCCCGCCGGGCTTCTTGCTTTCGATCGGGGAGCGCAACCGCCATGCCATGATCGGCGCCGCGACCGCGATCACCAGGAAGAAGACCGTCAGCGTCCACAGCAGGATGAGAAAACCGGTCGGGGGCGCATTGCCGCTCAGGGTGGCGAAGATCAACGCGTTTCCAGCAGGTCGTGCCGCACGATGACTTCGTCCCGGCCGGGGCCGACACCGATCACGCTGATCCGCGCGCCGATTCGCTCTTCCACGAACTCGACGTACTCGCGGCACCGTTCTGGTAGGTCCTCGTAGCGGCGAGCGCCCGTGATGTCTTCGAACCAGCCGGGCAGGTCTTCGTAGATGGGGGTGGCGTGGTGGAAGTCAGACTGCGA
>JBBPZD010000272.1:0-21266 GCA_038199265.1 Actinomycetales bacterium
CAGGATGCCGTCGTTGCGGAAGTACGAGGCCTCACCCGGGGTGTCGATACGGACCACGGCGTCGAACTCGACCTCCGCACCGCCGTCGGACTTGGTTGCGGTCACGTGCACCGTCCTGGGAATGCCGCCGTCATTCAACGCCGTGATGCCGGAGATGTCGAAGGTCTCAGTGCCCTCCAGGCCCAGTGATTCGATGCTCTCCCCTTCGGGGAACTGCAACGGGAGTACGCCCATGCCGATCAGGTTGGAGCGGTGGATCCGTTCGAACGATTCGGTGATGACGGCCTTGACACCGAGCAACCGGGTGCCTTTGGCGGCCCAGTCACGCGACGAGCCGGAGCCGTACTCCTTGCCGCCCAGCACCACCAGCGGAATCCCGGCCTCCTGGTAGGCAGCAGCGGCGTCGTAGATCGAACTCTGCTTGCCGTCGTCGAGGAAGTTGCGGGTGTACCCGCCCTCGACTCCGTCCAACAGTTCGTTGCGCAGGCGGATGTTGGCGAAGGTGCCGCGCACCATGACCTCGTGGTTGCCGCGCCGCGAACCGTAGGAGTTGAAGTCTTTGCGCTCGATGCCGTGCGCCTTCAGGTACTCCCCTGCAGGACTGTCGGCCTTGATCGACCCGGCCGGGCTGATGTGGTCGGTGGTCACCGAGTCGCCCAGCTTCGCCAGCACCCGTGCGCCGGTGATGTCGGTGACGGCGTCCGGCTCAGCTTTCATCCCGTCGAAGTACGGGGGCTTGCGCACGTATGTGGAGTCAGGGTCCCAGGCGAAGGTATCGCCCTCGGGGGTCTCCAGGCCCTGCCAACGCTCGTCACCGGCAAACACGTCGGCGTAGACCTTCACGAACAACTCACGGCTCATCGACCTGGCGATGGTTGCTTCGACGTCGTCCGCGTTCGGCCAGATGTCGGTGAGGAACACCGGCTGTCCTGACTGATCTGTGCCCAACGCATCGGTCTCGAAGTCGAAGTTCATCGTCCCGGCCAGTGCGTAGGCGATGACCAACGGCGGCGAGGCCAGGTAGTTCATCTTCACGTCCGGGTTGATCCGACCTTCGAAGTTGCGGTTGCCAGACAGCACCGAGACGACGGTCATGTCGTGCTCCTGCACCGCGGCGGAAATCTCCTCGTTCAACGGACCCGAGTTGCCGATACAGGTGGTGCAGCCGTACCCGACGAGGAAGAAGCCGAGCTTCTCCAGGTAGGGCCACAGGCCGGCGTTGTCGTAGTAGCCCGTGACGACCTGGGACCCGGGAGCCATCGAGGTCTTCACCCACGGCGCGACAGTGAGGCCCTTGTCGACAGCGTTCTTAGCCAGCATTGCGGCGGCCATCATCACCGTCGGGTTGGACGTGTTGGTGCAACTGGTGATCGAGGCGATCACGACCGCGCCGTCCTTCAGCCCGTAAGGCGCGCCTTCGGCGGGAGATACTTCCAGCTCCCGCAGATCACCCTCGACGCCGTAGTTCTTCACGTCGCGAGCGAACTGGGCCTTGGCATCGGAGACGACGATCCGGTCCTGCGGACGCTTCGGTCCGGCGATGGAAGGTACGACAGTCGACAGATCCAGGCCGATGTATTCAGAGAACCGCGGCTCGGTCTGCGGGTCGTGCCACAGGCCCTGGGTCTTGGCGTACGCCTCGACCAGGGCTACCTGCTCTTCGGAGCGCCCGGTCAAGGTCAGGTAGTCCAGCGTGACGTCGTCGATCGGGAAAATCGCGCAGGTCGAACCGAACTCGGGGCTCATGTTGCCGATGGTGGCGCGGTTGGCCAACGGCACTGCTGCCACACCCTCGCCGTAGAACTCGACGAACTTACCTACGACCCCGTGCTTGCGCAGCATTTCAGTGATCGTCAGGACAACGTCGGTGGCGGTGGCGCCGGCCGGGATCTCACCGGACAGCTTGAAGCCGACGACCCGCGGGATGAGCATCGAGACGGGCTGACCGAGCATCGCGGCCTCGGCCTCGATGCCGCCGACTCCCCAGCCGAGCACGCCCAGGCCGTTGACCATGGTGGTGTGGCTGTCGGTGCCGACGCAGGAGTCGGGATAGGCGACATTGGCGCCGTCTATCTCGCGAATCATCACGGATCGCGCGAGGTGCTCGATGTTGACCTGGTGCACGATGCCGGTGCCCGGCGGGACGACCTTGAAGTCATCGAACGCAGTCTGGCCCCAGCGCAGGAACTGGTAGCGCTCCCTATTGCGGCCGTACTCGATCTCTACGTTGCGCTCGAAGGCGTCGGCCCGGCCGAACACGTCGATGATGACCGAGTGGTCGATGACCATCTCGGCAGGAGCCAGCGGATTGATTTTCTTCGCGTCGCCGCCGAGGTCGGCCATTGCCTCACGCATCGTGGCGAGATCGACGATGCACGGCACGCCGGTGAAGTCCTGCATCAGCACGCGGGCAGGGGTGAACTGAATCTCCGTGTCGGGTTCGGCATCAGCTTGCCAGTTACCCAGCGCCCGGATCTGATCGGCGGTGATGTTCGCGCCGTCCTCGGTGCGCAGCAAGCACTCGAGCAGCACTTTGAGGCTGAACGGGAGATCTTCTGAGCCCTCGACTTTGTCGAGGCGGTAGAAGTCGAAGGACTCCTCGCCGACTTTGAGGGTGTCCTTCGCATCGAAGCTATTGGTGCCCACGCCCACTCCTTCGTCCGTTGCGACCCCCAGGGACCGCATGTTATTTATCTTGACGTCAAGATAATTTAACCACAGTTGCCCGTCTCCCGGTAGCCAAGGCCGACCTGACCCTCACCCCGCTACCTACGAAGGTCAGGAGCCAGTGGCGGGGGCGAGGATCGCTATGCACTCCACGTGATGGGTCATCGGGAACGCGTCGTACGCCCGTATCGACGTGGCCTCATACCCCAGGTCGGAAGCGTAGGCCAGGTCTCGCGCCAGCGCTGAAGGATCGCAGGCGACGTAAGCGACACCGCGCGGCTCGAGCGCAACGATCTGTTCGATGACCTCACGCCCAGCGCCGGTGCGCGGCGGATCGAGCACGACCAGATCGACGTCGTCGCCCAGATGTTTGGTGATCAGGTGCGCTGACCGGCGTACGTCGCGGCGCTCGACCCGGGCCTGCGGTGTTGCCCGCAATGACGGTTGCGCATCGGCGACCGCCCGCTCGTCGCCCTCGATACCCAGCACGGTGCCCTGCGCGCCGACAGCGACGGCGAGGAACCGGGTGAACAACCCCACCCCGCAGTAGAGGTCGAGTGCCCGCTCCCCCGGCTGGGGATCCAGACCTTCCAGCACGCGCGTGACGAACGTCGTCGCTGCGCCGGGGTGGACCTGCCAGAAGCCACGTGCGGACACCTCGAAGTCCAGCTCTACTGCCCCGCTGGAGACGTGTTCGATGACGCTTGGCGCTTTGCTGTCATCGGGGAGCAGTACCGCGGTTGTCGAACCGTCCGAGGCAACCGCAACGTCGACCCCACTCACCCCGGATTCGAACACCTCCGTGAAGATTCCGGTCTCGCCGACCTGCGGAACGCTGATGACGCAGTCATGCACTGCGACGATCTCGTGCGAACGGTGCGCGCGAAAACCCGCTCGGCCGTTCGGCGCAGTCGCAAGCTCGACACGGGTGCGCCAGTGCAGCCCGTCATCGTCTCCAGGTACGGCTTCGACCTGGCCCTGCCACTCGATTCCAGCGAGGCGGCGAAGTTGTTCTGCCACGACAGCGGTCTTCAGTTCCCGACCGTAGGACGCGTCAGTATGTTGCCAGTCGCACCCGCCGCACCGGCCAGGGCCAGACCACGGGCACGCGGGCGGGCGTCGCTGCGGCGAGGCCTGGAGAATTTCCACCGCGTCAGCACGCAGGAAACGCGAGGTGGCGGTGCCGCCGGTCACGATGGCGCGCACCCGCTCGCCGGGCAACGTGTGGCGCACGAAGACGACCCGGTTGTCGCTACGGGCAACGCACGAGCCGCCGTTGGCAACCGCCCCGACGTCGAGCGTCAACTCGGTACCGACCATCGAGTCAGCTGTGGGGGCAGTCGGACGAGTACCACTTCTATGGATGGGCCCACGTGAGCCCCGTGGGCGGTCCGGGCGGCCTTTGCGCGGCCCGCTAGGGCGAGATTGGTTGGCCATTGCAGCTCAGTGACCGCGCCGGACAGCACCGGGCCGTGATCCGTCGAACCGGTCCTCGGAGCCTTCGGAGGAGCGCAGCTGCCAGGGCACGCTGGTGACCATCACACCGGGCATGAAGAGCAATCGCGCTTTCAAGCGCAACGCAGACTGGTTGTGCAGCACCTGTTCCCACCACTTTCCTAGGACGTACTCGGGGATGTAGACCATCACCACGTCACGTGGACTGTCACGGCGGATCGCCTTCACGTAGTTGATGACCGGCCGGGTGATCTCGCGATAGGGCGACGCGACAGTGCTCAGTGTCACTGGGATCTCGCGGCGGCGCCATTCATCGCGCAGCAACTGGGTGTCCTCGGGGTTCACGTCGACGGTCAACGCCTCCAGCACGGCTGGGCGGGTCGCCTGCGCGTAGGCCAGCGCCCGCATCGTCGGCTTGTGAATCTTGGAGACCAGCACGATCGCGTGCAGTCGCGCCGGCAGTACCTGGTCGTCACCGTCGAGGTCGGACAAGGCCAATTCGTCGCGGACGTGCGCGTAGTGACGGCGGATGCCGAGCATCAGAACGTACAACACGATCATCGCGCCGACCGCGTACCCCGCGCCGTGCGTGAACTTGGTGAGCAGGACGACTGCCAACACCAGCCCGGCCATCGCGGCACCGACGGCATTGATCGCGCGGGACCGTTTCATCTTCGATCTGGCCTTGGGGTCCTGCTCAGCCTTCAGATGCCGGTTCCAGTGCCGGATCATGCCGGACTGGCTGGTCGTGAACGACACGAACACGCCGACGATGTACAGCTGGATCAACCGGGTGGTCTCAGCGTTGTAGACCACGATCAGCCCTACCGCCACCCCGGCAAGGATCAGGATGCCGTTGGAGTAGGCCAACCGGTCACCGCGCGTGTGCAGCTGGCGGGGCAGGAAGCCGTCCTTGGCAAGGATCGAGGCAAGCACCGGAAACCCGTTGAACGCGGTGTTCGCGGCGAGCACCAGGATGATGCCGGTCACGATCGAGATGAACAGCACGCCGGCGGGGAAGCCCTGGAAGACTGCGTTGGAGAGCTGCCCCAGGACGGTGTCCTCGTTGTAACCGGTGACTGGTTTGCCGTTCAACAGCAGACTTCCCGGATTGTCCGGGTCTTGTAGGTGGATGTTGGTCCAGCGCGCCAGCGCGATTATCGAGATGAGCATCGCGACCGCGATGGAACCCATCAGCAAAAGCGTCGTGGCCGCGTTGCGACTCTTGGGCTTCTTGAAAGCGGGGACCCCGTTGGAGATTGCCTCGACACCGGTGAGTGCTGCACAGCCACTGGAGAAGGCGCGCAACAACAGGAACAACATCGCGAACTGACTCAGTGTCCCCATGCCCTCCTGCGGGGCCAGCGTGAACTTCGCGCTCTGCGCCATCGGGAGGTCGTCCATCAACTTCCGGGTGACCCCGACGATCGCCATGGCGAAGATGCCGAGGATGAACAGATACACGGGTATGGCGAAGTAGGAGCCGGACTCCCGTACGCCGCGCAGGTTGAGCGCGGTCAGGGCAACGACCAGTACGACGGCGAAGATGACCTCACGCCCGTGCACGAACGGCAGAGCAGCTGATGCGTTCTGCACCCCGGAGGACACCGACACGGCCACGGTCAGCGTGTAGTCCACCAATAGCGCCGAGGCGACCGTCAGGCCCGCTTTGGGGCCGATGTTGACGGTTGCGACCTCGTAGTCGCCGCCGCCAGAGGGGTAGGCGTGCACGTTCTGGCGGTAGGAAGCAACGACGATCGCCATCACGAAGACGACAGCCCCGGTGATGTACCAGGAGTTGGTCGTCACGAACGCCCCGCCGGCGACGCCGAGAGTGATCAGGATCTCGTCCGGCGCATAGGCGACCGACGACAGCGCATCACTGGCGAAGATAGGCAGCGCCAGCTTCTTCGGGAGCAGGGTGTCGCCGAGTTTGTCGCTGCGCATGGCGCGGCCGACCAGTACCCGCTTGATCGTCCTACCAGTCACTGACACAAACGATGAGTGTAGGACGAGGTGACCCGAATCGTTCACCCTCCGGTAGCGTCACGCTCGTGCACTTCGTAATCATGGGATGCGGCCGCGTGGGTTCGACCCTGGCCATCGGCCTGCAGGATCACGGCCATGAGGTCGCGATCATCGACCAGGACGAATCAGCGTTCCGCCGCCTCGGGTCCACCTTCGACGGATCACGGATCACCGGCGTCGGTTTCGACCGGCAGACCCTGGAACGCGCAGGCATCCGAGAAGCGCACGCGTTCGCCGCGGTCAGCAGCGGTGACAACTCCAACATCCTGGCCGCCCGGGTCGCTCGCGAGACCTTCGACGTCGAACACGTTGTGGCACGCATCTACGACCCAGGTCGCGCCGAGATCTACCAGCGCCTCGGCATACCGACCGTGGCCACCGTGCGCTGGACCGCTGACCAGGTGCTTCGACGCCTCGTGCCGCAAGGTGCGATTCCGCTGCATATCGACACCAGCGGCAAGGTCGTACTACTGGATCTGACCCCGCACGTGAGTTGGGTGGGAACCGAGCTTCGGGTGATCGAGCGCGAGACCCGCGGACGGGTCGGATATCTCACCCGACTCGGCGAAGGACGCCTCCCGGGTGCCGACACGGTGCTCCAGGAAGGCGACCTGCTACAGATCTTCGCCGAACGTGATCGCCGTGAGGCTGTCGAAGACATGCTCACCTCCACCCGACCCGCAGATCTGTAGGAGTTTTCACCATGCGCGTCGTCGTCGTCGGAGCCGGGAGTGTCGGCCGCTCCATCGCCCGGGAACTGATCCACAACGGTCACGAAGTACTGCTGATCGACAAATATGCCGACGAGGACCGCACGTCCACAGTGCCCGAGGCATCCTGGTTACTTGCCGACGCCTGCGAGATGAGCACCTTGCAGGAGTCCCAGATGCAGGACTGCGACGTCGTGGTGTGCGCCACCGGTGATGACAAGGTGAACCTGGTCGTGTCGTTGCTGGCAAAGACCGAGTTCGGCATCGCGCGCACAGTCGGCCGGGTGAACAACCCCAAGAACGAATGGATGTTCGACGAGGCATGGGGCGTGGACGTGGCTGTATCGACTCCGCGCATCATGACCGCGCTGGTGGAGGAAGCCGTCAGCGTCGGCGATCTGGTGCGACTCTTCCAATTCCAACAGGGCAAGGCCACCATGGTGGAGATCACCATCCCCGATTCCAGCCCGGCTGTGGGTCAGATCGTCGGCGGTCTGGACCTGCCACCCGATTGCGTGCTGGTCGGGATCATCCGCGACGAACGGCCCATCGCGCCGACTCGCACCGAGCAGATCGAGAGCCTTGACGAGCTTCTCTTCCTGGCCACCGCCGACGCCGAAGCTGCCCTCGGCGCCGCACTTACGGGGCGCGACATCACCGAGATCCGGACCGTCGCGAACGACACCATCTAGTCGGTTCTGGCCAGCAACTGCAACCTGGCCAGGGCACGATCAGACCAGAGGCTCGGTCAGTCCAGCGACGAGGATGGTTTGATCTCGTAGTCGGGGTTGAAGATGGTCGGCATTCCTCTGCGGTGCAGCACCCGGCCCTTGGCGCTCAGGTACACACCCGGCTCGATTCCGGCGATGCTGCGCCGTCCGAGCCAGACCAGCTGCATGGTGCGGGTGCCGTCGTCCAGGCCGACGACGAACGCGGGTACCGAGTCGGTACGAGGCCGCAGACTGGTGTAGCGAACCGTCCCGCAGCACTGCACGACCTGACGGTCGCAACATGCGTCGATCGGCGTTCCCCCGTTCTTGCTGGAGGCCACCCGTAGTTCGTCCTGCTCGATCGCGGCGGAGGAACGGGTGAACCGGCGAGCGGCCTCGCGGATCGAGGAAGCTGCGCCCATCAACGCACCTCGGTCATCTCAGGGCCACGCTCGAACGGATTCAGCTCGTTCTGTTCGCGCTGCCCCTGCTCGGCTGCCTCCATCACGGACTCGGGAACCTTGAGTGCCAACATCTCGCGCGGCGCTCGTGCCTCGGTCCCGCGGTGCACGACTGTGTTACGGACGAATTCCAAGAGTGGGGCGGCAGCCTCTTCGTCGACCGCTGCTGCGCCTGAATAGACGGCGCGCAGGAACCAGCGCGGTCCGTCGACACCGGCGAACCGGGCCGCCGAATACGTCGTTCTGCCATCGCTGCCCCGCGCCGGAATCCGAACCAGTAGCTCGATACCCAAAGGGCCCAGCTGCTCGGTGGCAGAACCGCCCCCGCCGATCAGACCGTCCGCGATCTCATCGCGGATGTCATCCCACAGACCATGGCTCTTCGGAGCGGCGAAAACCTGCACCTGACAGGCAGAGTCCCCCAACACAGCGGTGATACCGGTGATGTTCTGGGTGTCCTGGTCGACATCGAGACGCAGCTCCATGTCCGCCATCGGCTGCAGCGCCATCGCGCCGAAGTCGAAACGCTCCCCCAGTTCACTGACCTCAGAGCGGTCGAAGGGCCCCGACGTGCGGTCCAGGGCGTGCGGGCGGGGTAATCGATCGGGAAATTCTTCGGTCTCTTGCAGTGCGGCGTCTTCGACTTCAGCGCCGTCACCCCCGGCATCAGGAAGGTCACCCTCGTCAGCGTCGCCATCGTGAAAGTCGATGTCTTGGGCGCTGTCGGGCGCCTCTTCTTGTTCGACGCTGTTGTCCGAGACGGTCGACCCGTCCTCGTTCGCCTTACGGCGGAAGATCCCCACGGACTGGCTTCCCTTCATCGCACTGGTGTCAAACCACCGTATCCCGGGTAGCGGCGCTGGTGAAACCGCCGGACCCGCCATGACCGCCGCTGCCCCGTTCCGAGTCGCCCAGTGCATCCACCTCGATCCACCGGACTTCTTCGACACGCTGGATTATCAGCTGAGCGATGCGGTCGCCGCGATCGAAAGAAAAGGACTCCCGTGGATCGAGGTTGATCAGATTGACCTGAATCTCGCCGCGATAACCGGAGTCGATCGTACCGGGCGCGTTCACCATCGTGATGCCGTGGCGCGCTGCCAAGCCCGAGCGCGGATGCACGAACCCTGCGTATCCGGGCGGCAATTCGATGGCCACGCCCGTAGGTATCAGTGCCCTGTGCCCAGGAGCAATCGTGAGACCGATTCGGGCAAACAGATCAACTCCCGCATCCCCGGCTCGGGCGTAGGTCGGCAGGGGAAGATCCGCATCGAGCCGGCGGACCTTGACCTGCAGAGGCGAGACCGAGCTCACGGACGCCTCAGGCCGCGCACTCACTGCACACCAGCGCGCCGTTGGACCCGCTGGCCAGCTGGCTGCGGTGGTGCACGAGGAAGCATCGGGAGCAGGTGAACTCATCCGCCTGGCGCGGAATAACCTGCACCGACAGCTCTTCACCGGAAAGGTCCGCGCCCGGAAGCTCGAACCCCTCGGCCTGCTCGGTCTCATCGACATCGACGCTCGCGGCGTTCTTGTCGACGCGTCGCGACTTGAGCTCCTCGATGGAGTCTTCGCTCAGATCGTCGTCGGTCTTACGTGGGGCGTCGTAGTCAGTTGCCATACCCATGCCCTCTCAGGTGCACCGTGCGTTTGCTCGCACCACTGTCGTGGCGGGCGGGGTGATTGTTACTTACCCGCTGAACGCCCGGGCCACCGGGGTCATTCCCCACTGCACTACATCTGTAACAGTTGCTTCAGTTCAGCCACCAGCCCGGCCGGCCCGGCAACGACGAGGTCCTTGCCGGGGGCGTCGGCTCCGCGCCCCTGCACTACACCCCCGGCCTCGAGCACCACGAGTTGTCCAGCCGCCTGATCCCAGGGATTCAAGCCCGATTCGTAGTACACGTCCAACCGCCCGGCGCCGACGAAACACAGGTCGAGTGCGGCACTACCGATGCGGCGGATGTCGCGCACCTTCGGCAGCAGGCGTGCCACCACCGCACCCTGCTCACCACGCCAGTCGGCGTCGTACCCGAACCCCGTGCCGGTCAACGATCGACCCAGTACACGTTCGGTGCTGACCGAGAGCGACTCCTCATGGTCCCCGCGACGCAAGAACGCCCCACCCCCGCTACGGGCGTGGAACAGCTCGTCGGTGATCGGGTTGTAGACAGCGCCGGCTACGGTGCTCCACTGCCCGTCAGGGACGCTGCCGACGCACGCCGCGATCGAGACCGCGTAGGCCGGGATCTCGTAGAGGTAGTTCACGGTGCCGTCGATAGGATCGACCACCCAGGTGATCCCGGAGGTTCCCGAGTGCTGTGCGCCCTCCTCTGCGAGCAACCCGTCGTCGGGCCGCAACTCGGCGAGACGTTCGTGCAGGAACGTCTCGCTGCGCTGATCCATCACGGTGACGACGTCGGTGACACTGGTCTTCGTGGCTGCAACACCCAGACCGCGGGGACGCTCGTCGACGATGAGTCGACCAGCCTGGACGGCCAACTCACGCGCGACGCGTTCCAGTTCGACGAGCTCGTCAGGACTGAATCGGGCGGTGTCGTGCTGGGTGTCAGTAGTCATCAGTCGCTTCCGCACGCGGCCGGCTTGGCCATTCGAAGGTTGGGGCAGCACCCCGGGGCACAGGTCGACGGCCTGGCCTCACCCGGCCATGCCGGGGGCACCACGGTTTCACCGCGCGCCTGAGCAGCCCGTTCCTCTGCGAGGTCGACGAGTCCACTGACGAATTCAGGGTCGATCCCGACGGTCGGAACACGGACCATCTTCAGACCGAGTTCGTCCGCCGTCTCGCGGGCTTCGGTGTCGAGGTCGTACTTGACCTCCATGTGATCGGAGATGAAACCGATGGGCGCCACCACGACGTCCGTGATGCCCTTGGCAGCGAGTTCGCGCAGGTGGTCGTTGACGTCGGGTTCCAACCAGGGCGACCCCGGCGCACCCGAACGAGAGCAATACACCAGCGCGCCCTGCAGATTGCGGTCCAACGTGATCCCGGCCTCGTCGATCGCCACGTGCGCGATCTCGTCGTGCTGGTGCTCGTAGAGGTTTCCCTCACCGTCACCAGGGCCGGACGTGTCGTCCATCGCCTCGGGGATCGAGTGGGTCACGAAGACCAGGCGCAGCTTGTCGTCATCCGGTTGATCGATCTCGCGGACCGCGTCGGTGACCAGTCGAATGTTCGCGCGACCGAAACTGGGGTGCGAGGCGTAGGGCCGGATCTTGTCGACGGCAATCTCGCGCCCTTCCTCTGCGAGTTCGATCTGCGCAGCCGCGATGTCCTCGCGGTACTGCCGGCACGAGCTGTAACAGGAGTAGGCGCTGGTGGTGATGACCAGCACCTTGCGCGCTCCACCGTCGTAGGCCTCGCGAAGAGTGTCGACCAGAAAGGGTTCACT
This sequence comes from Actinomycetales bacterium, assembly GCA_038199265.1. Taxonomy (GTDB): domain Bacteria; phylum Actinomycetota; class Actinomycetes; order Actinomycetales; family Dermatophilaceae; genus Allobranchiibius. Next base: position 11,445 of record JBBPZD010000272.1, read on the forward strand.
GTTGCGATTACCCCACAGCACCGGTGCGGAAATGCCGCGGCGGCGCAATTCACCGTGCAGCGCCCTCTGCAGCGCCCGGCACTGATCGTTGATCGGGCTCACCCCGCCGAAGTCGTAGTAGTGGTGTGCGACCGACTCCAGTCGCTCGTCGGGGATTCCACGACCGGCGGTCACCCGGCGGAGGAAGGGCATCACCTCATCGGTGGCTTCAGGTCCACCGAACGACAGCAGCACGACCGCGTCGTACGGGAGCATCGCGACCAACTCGTCCTGCGGCGCGGTATCGGCGAGCGGCTCCGTCGCAGCGGCGACGACGTCGTCGCTCAGACCCGCGGGAGAGTCGGGAACAGCCTGACCGGTGGTGACCGGGTCGGGGGCCGGCTGCGCTGCGGTTTCACTCGATTCGGGCGGTTCGGGGTGAGCGATCGGAGAATTCATGACCCCAGTCTCCCGTGCCCGCTCGTGCGATGCCGACCGGGAGGTCGGCGTGCCCTGGCGGACCTGCGCACTCGATCGTGACATCCTGCGCAGCAGGACTCTTCGAGAGGCAGGACCAAGCGATGCGCGACCTGAAAGTGACCGGGATCGATGGCACCGATCTGCAACTGGTCGACCAGGACGGAGGTCGCTACCGGCTCCTGGTCGATGACCGGGTGCGCAAGACCGTTGCGGACACAGCTTCCGCTGACGTCACGACGAACGCAGCACCTGGTTCCTGCGATCCGCAGACCGGCGACAGCACGGCCACACCACCTGCCGAGCAGACATCGGCACCTGTACTTGCCGCAGTACCCCCACCGTCGCCGGGGGTATCGCCATCGCCCGACGTGCCGGCCCTGCCACCGGGTGAATTAGTGACGCCGCGCACCGTGCAGGAACTTCTGCGCGCCGGGCACTCCATTGAGCAGGTCGCCGTGGCAGCCACCTGGGAACTCTCCAAAGTCGAACGCTACGCAGTCCCGATCGAGGCCGAACGTAACCACATCGCAGGGCTCGCACGTGATCTGCCGGTCGCCGCGAGCAGTGGGGACGCCGCAGCGACGGTAGGCCAACGTGTCGTCGGTCGATTACACGATCGCGGGGTCACCGCCGAAACTGTGGCCTGGGACGCCTACCGCACGGCGGGTAGCGGATGGATCGTGGTGTGCCGTTTCAGCGCCGGTGGCCGCGGCCGCGAGGCTTCGTGGCAGTTTCGGACGGCAACTCGGACTCTTACCGCGATTGACGACGAGGCTCGCTGGCTGGGTGAGGACGAACGCACCTCGGGCGGGCCGATTCCCACGTCCTCCACTCCTGCTCGGCCCGTCAAGCCGGTCAAGGTGTTCGACGTCGAAGCGGAAGGCGGAGTCACCGAACCTGTCGATCTCGTCTCGGCCATGCAGGCCCGCTCGCGCGATCGCCGATCCTGCGGGGCACGAAGCGCCCGCACTGCACGGGTGCAATCCTCATCGGGGCCCGTTGGCGCAGGCGGCACCGAGGTGGACGCCACGAGCGCCGTGCCCGATGCCGCGAGCCCTGGCCAACTGGTCCTCCCCGCCCAACAGCCAGGTCATACCCGCCACGAGGAAGACCGCGATCGACCGACCGTCGAGGAACTGGGCCATGATCCGGTGACCGGCACAGTCGACCTCTTCACGGAGACGACGTTGTCCCCCGACGATGCGAACGAGAGCGATGCGGGCACTGCCGTCCAGGAAGATGCGGAGAACCGCACAGACGAACACTCTGCTGCTCCCGACAAGGCGGCGTCAGATGTCGACACGCCAGATGCGGAGGCCGAAGTTCAGGGCCCCGAGATCGACGACGTCGATGACACCGAAGCCCAAGACGCCGCTTCATCGATGCCGACCGGGGATGCCACAGTCTCCGATGAGGCACCGGGAGATCAAGGCCCGGACCAGGCCCCATCGGTAGAGCAGACGCAGACGTCGCCTGTTCCGCCCCGTAGGCAGAGCAACTCGCGATCCGGCCGGCCGGCCGTGCCCAGCTGGGACGACATCATGTTCGGTGGCCGGCGCGGGCGCGACTGCCTGCCGGCAGGCCGCGCCGGACACGCCACACCAGCACCGCTGTCGCCCAGCTGACCAACACCACCGCCGCCAGCACCATCCCCACCGTAGCGTCGTCGGGGATGGTGACGGCGATGATCCCGCCGATCACCCACGACAACTGCAGCAACGCTTCAGATCGCCCGAAAACACTGGTGCGCATATGTTCTGGGACGGTGTCCTGGATGACGGAGTCCAATGCGAGTTTGCCGAGCTGCTGGCTGAGGCCGGCGACCAACCCGACGAGGATCGCCGTACGAAGTTCGAAGAACGATGCTGCCACGACGCTCGCCGCAGCGTCTGCAAGCAGCACGACCAGCACGATGACGCGAGGTGGCGCGATGCGCAGCACGGCGGCCATCACCGTGCCGAGCAGGTTGCCGACCGCCGCCGCCCCCACTACCAGCGCGAGCAGCAGAGTCGTGCTGTCCTCCCAGCCCGGGAACGGGTGGGCACGCATCAGGAACGCCAGGAAGATCGTCAGGAAGCCGGCCAGCCAGCGCAGACCGACGTTGGCGCGAAGTGCCAGCACGACATCCGCAGACAACCCCGGGCGACCCGACTCCTGCCCCGCCGTGAGCCCGTTCAACGGGGCTGCCTGCTCTCCGACACTCGAGTCGATCCGCGGCGGTAGCAGTACCGACAGGATCGTGGCACCGATGAAGATGACGAAACCTACCCGCAGGGACCACGCAGGGCCACCGAACGTGGTCGCGGCGCCTGCGAGCGCTCCACCGATCCCCGTTCCCACGACGCCGGCCAGGGACAGTCTGCCGTTGGCCTTGACGAGACTCATCCCCGTCGGGAGCAACCGAGGAGCCGCGGCCGACCGGGTCACCAAATAGGCCCGGGAAGTCACCAGGACGCTCATGGCGACCGGAAACAACCACAACGAATCTCGCTCCACTGCTGTGGCAAGCACCCAGCACAAGAACGCGCGCGTCGCCATGGTGGCGCCGATGGCCCAGCGCCGGCCGTGCCGCACGCGATCCAGCAAGGGGCCCATGAGCGGGGCCACGACTGCGAACGGCAGCATGGTCAGGACGAGGAAGAGCAGCGTGTGCCCGCGTGCCTCGGAGTTGGTGCCGGCGAAGAAGACCGTTCCTGCGAGACCGACGGTAACCGCCGCATCACCCGCAGTCTGGAAAGCGTGCACCTCGATCAACCGGGAGAGGCCCGTTTCTCCTGCGCCATGAGCCTGGCTCGCTCGCCGAGCCATCTGATACGAGGACTTTCCTACGCCTGCGCTGCCCCGTCCTACAGCCGCAGCCCCGCGAACAGCCCCTTTTCCGACGGCAGCCGCTCCACCCACCGCTGCCCGTCGCCGGGAGTTCAGCGGCCGGGTCCACTCGTCGTCGGGGCCCGGTTCGGTCATGGACACATCATGCCGCGCACGGGGATCATCCCCCGGATCGCAGGCCCACCCATGGCGCGCCGTCGTCACTGCCGTCCACCCCGGGCATCGGCAACGGGCACAGGCCGGGATTGTCGGCCTCGAACGGCAGCGGGTGTTGAGAGGTGGCACGGGCAGCGAACGACGTCATCCGCCGCATATAGTGCCGCCGGCACAGCACCTCGTACTCGACCAGACCGTCGTCGAGTTGCTCGGTCACCTCGGCTACGTCACCGACCACCACCTGGTCACCTTCGACGACCATCTGGCCATCGACCACCCGCGCATTGTGGGTCGCGGTGCGCCCGCACCAGCACAGCGCCTCGACCTGCAGAGTGGAGACTCGATCGGCCAGCTCGATCAACCGCTGGGAACCGGGGAACAGCTGAGCGCGGAAGTCAGCCGTGATGCCGAAGGCGTAGACGTCGATGTCCATCTCGTCCACCACCCTCGCAAGTTGTTCGACGTGGCCGCCCGTGTAGAACTGCGCTTCATCGCAGATCAGAAAGCGAAGATCGCGTCCGCGCGTGGCGTGCTCGACGACCACATCCCAGAAGTCGAGGGTGTCGGTGACCTCCATAGCTGCGCGGGCCAGCCCGAGGCGACTGGACAGAACTGCCTCTCCCGCCCGGTCGTGGCGGGTGAACACCAGTCCGTCGTGCCCGCGGGCGCGGTGGTTGTGTTCCATCTGCAACGCGAGGGTCGACTTGCCGCAGTCCATCGTCCCGGAGAAGAAGACCAGTTCAGCCACGGTGGGGCAGCTTTGACTGCGGCACGGCGCCGTTACTGCGGGGCGAAGTGGATAAAGGGAACCAGCTGCTCCGCGCTGGTGAGCGATCCGTGGTGACCCACCAGGTCGGCCACCCGCGGCGTCATCACCCGGGTGTCGAAAACACCGAACGGTGCGTGCATTGCGACGACGATCTCGCCGATTCGAGGAAGCACCCGATCCAGCACCGGTCCGAACAGGCCCTCGTCCACCGCCTCCGTGCGGCTCATCACCCACGCCACGTCGCTCAGCCGTTCACGCCAGGCGGCCAGCACCTCCTGGTCTGCTCCAGGGCGGCAGTAGACGTGCGGCGCTCGCAATTCGCCGCCGACCAGGTGCACGCCCGCGCGCAAGTCGGGTTCGTGCGCGATATCGAGGCGAGAGTCAGCGGGGATATCGACCATGCCGTGGTCTGCGGTGATGCTCAGCGATGTTCCGGCGGGTAGTGCGGTGTGGAGCCGGCCAAGTTGGCGGTCCAGGAGCTCGACCTCGTCGCCCCACTGCCAGGAGTCACAGCCGTGGACATGGCCGGCTTTGTCGACCTCACCCCAGTAGAGGTAGACGAGCGCCGCGTCTTTCGAGGGCGCAGCCCGCAGCGCCGCAATCGAGGCGTCGACCCGGTCAGACAACTGCTCGGCGCCCTTGAATTGCGCGCCCCGCAATACTGCGGTCGTCAGGCCTGAACCGTCGAAGTGCGCCGGTCCCACCATCGTGACGTGCACGCCCGCTGCGCCCAGCTGCTCGAAAACTGTCGGGTCCGGTTGCCATTCGAGAGGGTCGGGGCCGCCCTGCCAACTCAGCTCGTTGAACACCCGATTCCCCCCCGGTACCCGCACCTGGTAACCGACCAGGCCGTGTTCACCAGGACTGCGTCCCGTGCCGAAGCCACCCATGCTCGTGGCCGTGGTCGACGGGAAGCCCGCCGTCAGTGACTCGGCGAGGTGGGCCGTGCCGGCCAGAGCACGGCGCAGGAAAGGCGCATGACCGGCTCGGGCCCGCAACTGTTCCCAGCCGAGTCCGTCGACGAGAACGACGACAGCCCGCTGCGCCGAGGGCAGCATCGGACCGGTCTGCGTCCCCGTCAACGGGACACCGAGCGAGGCTGCTACCCGGGGCAGCACTCCGGCCAGGCCGCGAGCGTCGTAGTGCGGGCGGACTACTGCGGGAAAGGTCACCGGGAAGATGCTCCTATGGAGCGGGACAACGTCGCTGCGAACTGTTTTGCCTGGGCGAGTGTGGCGTCGCCGTCGACCTCGGCGGTAATGCGCAGCGTGATGTCGTCGTCCCCGATGGTGCCCTCGTAACCGTGGTCGGCCTCGCATTGTGGGTCGGCGCACTGCGCGGGCATGATGTCGATGGCCGACACCGTGCCCCAGCCCAACTTCAGCGAGATCTCGCGCCCGAGGCTGCCGGGTCGGTATGACTCGGGCGCCGAGATGACATGTGCCAGCATCACCCCTCGTACCCGACCGAGGGGGATCGTCTCCGACGTGGCTGTCGCGACAGCACCCGAATGCTCTGCGGGCGTGTCCACTGACGGCGCGTGATCGTCGGCGTGCACCACCACGAGACGGTGCGGCGCGAGGACCAGGACGGTCACGTGGCGGCGCACAGTCTCGCTGTCGAATGTGGTCTCAGCGTGCACGAGGTGGGAGACGACGGTGTCGTCACCCAGCGCAGCTGCGACCACATCGCTGACGAGGGCGGGGTGGTAACCCGAGGCGTCGATGTCGGAGAGCAGAGCGTGCGGCAGCGCCTCGCTGCGAGGACCGGCGTAGGACATTGCGGCATCCTCTCACCCGATGCAAGTGGAGCCGCCGCTCAGGACAGCGCGCGCCGGTCGCGGTCGGTGCGCAGCGGGCTGGGTGCCACGACGATCGCGGCCCCCAGCACCTCGACACCGTTCTCGTGCGCATTGACCGGATTGAGCTCCAACGAAGCAACTTCTCCAAAGTGCTCAGCGATCATCGACACCCGCCCGACGAGATCTTCGAGCGCGTCGTGATCAACTGGTCGGCGACCTCCGTGGCCGTGCAGGAGCGGCGCAGCGCGCACCGAACCGACGAGGTCCCGCACATCACCGGTTCGTAGAGGTGGCACCGCATAGCCGATGTCCCCCATGACCTCCCTGGGCGGACCGGCCAGGGCGAAGCTCACGACGGGTCCGAACAGGGGATCCTCGACCGAGGAAACAACACACGGCATTCCAGGGGTCGCCATCTGCTGAACGACCATCTGGTTCGCGCCCATTGGCCTCAGACGGTCATCCAGGGTGGTGTAGGCCTCACGGACCGCGTCCCGGGTGTGCAGATCCAGCCGCACACTGGTCACCGGCTGACTGCTCGCGAGCGGTGACGTCGACTTGACGACGATCGGATACCCGAGTCCGTCGGCCGCGTCTGCAGCTTCGGCCGGGGAACTCACCGACACCCTGGGCCACACCCGCACCCCGTACGCAGTGAGGACCTCGGCCACTTCGGCAGGCTGAAGCGGCCGGCCTTCCGGAGATTCCTGCAACACCCGGTCCAAGACCGCTTCCGCTCCAGCGCGATTGATTCCCTCGGGGTTGACGAGTTCGCCGTGATCGGTCGCGAGCCACTGCCCGTACCGGGTTACCGCAGCCAGGGCGCGTACCCCGTCCTCGGGCGTGCTGTAGGCCGCCACCGCATGATGATCCGGTCCGTCCATACGCCGCTGCGCCGCCAGCGCCGCCCGGACCTCGTGGATGCTGGCGAACGTGGCAACGCACGGCTTGGCATGCTGGGCTGCGGCCCGGGCCAGCGCGGTCGCAGCGGCGATGCTGGCGGACACGTCCAGGTACATGAAGCTCGCTATCACGCTGTGAACCTGCGGATCGGCAAACGCCGTCTCCAGCATCTGGTCGATCTGCTCGGCATCGGCCCCTGAGGGCACATTCACGGGCCCATGCGCGATCTGCAATCCCCAACTCACAGCGCTGTCAGCAGCAAGCGCGCCCAATGCGGCCGCGTTGCCGACCACCGCGGTCCGCACACCAGACGGGACAGGCTGATCGACGACGAGCTGCGCCACGTCCAGCAGCTGGTGCACGTTCTCAACGCGAATCACACCCGCCTGGCGCAGCATCTGGGCGAACGCCTCCGGGTCGATGGTGGTCGAACGCACCCGGTGACCCAGCGAAGCGCTGTACTGCGAGGTACCGGACTTGATCACGATGACCGGCTTGGCCTGCCCGAGCCGACGGGAGATACGGGAGAATTTCCGGGGGTTACCCATCGACTCGAGGTAGAGACCGACTGCTTTGGTCGACTCGTCATCGATCCAGAACTGCATGATGTCGTTGCCCGAGACGTCGATCCGATTGCCGGCTGAGACGAAATCACTGATCCCCAGCCCGCGGCGGGCCGCCGAATCGAGCACGGAGACTCCGAGCACCCCGCTCTGGGCAAAGAGCCCGAAACCCCCGGCGTCGGGCATGGTCGGCGACACCGAAGCGTTGAGGCTCACCCCGTCGCGGGTGTTGATGATGCCGAAGGAGTTGGGGCCGACAACGCGCATCCCACCCCGCCGAGCAACCTGCAACAGCTCAAGTTGCCGCCCAGCACCCTCGACACCGTCCTCTGCGAATCCCCCAGACAGCACCAGCAACGCCTTCACATGGTGCGCCGCGCAGTCCCGGGCCACATCCAGGACCGCCTCAGCAGGCACAGCGATCACAGCGAGGTCGACCGGTCCCGGAAGATCCGTCACTTTCGGGTACACCTGACCATCAACCTCAGAATGAGGGTGATGGTTGATCGGATACAGGTCCCCGCTGAACCCCTGATCCGCCAAACGCTCGTAGACCACCCGCCCCACCGACGACGGCGAGGAGCCCACGCCTACGACCGCCACACTCTCGGGCGTGAGCAAGGCAGCGACACTGAGGGATTCAGAACGGTGTTCCCGGGCTTCGAGGACCTCCCGGCTGCGGGCGGTTGCAGCAATGCGGAAGGAAAGCGCGACTACCCCGTCGTCGAAGTGCCGACTCACCTCGAAACCTGCGTCGGAGAACACGGCGAGCATCTTCCGGTTCTGCGGCAGGACATCGGCAACGAACTCCTGGACGTCATCTTCCTGACCGATCGCCACCAGGTGCTCCAGCAGGACCGACCCGACCCCGCGGCCCTGGAAGTCATCCGCGATGTTGAAGGCGACCTCCGCTCGCGGTGGTGACTCGCCCACCCGGTCATACCGTGCGATGCCGACCATCCGATCGTCGGCTTCCATCACCAGCGCAACCCGCTCGCGGTAATCGACGTTCGCGAAGCGATACGCGTCTTTGTCGGACAGACGCGGAAGCGGCGCGAAGAACCGAAGGTAGGTCGACTCCTTGGACTGGCGCTCGTGGAAAGTCTGAATGAGGGAGGCATCGGCCGGACGGACGGGGCGCACGTGCCCGATCGACCCGTCCCGCAGGACCACATCTGCCTCCCAGTGTGTCGGGTAGTCAGGTCCGGCTGCTGGCGATCCTGCGGAGTCACTCACACCAAACACCCTCCCACGTCAACGCGCCGGGTCGACCAACGTCCACGTGTTGCCGTAGTCCTTGGACCACCAGTAGCCGGAACTGGTGAGCGAAACCGCGAAGTACTGACTCCCGCCAGGACTTGCCAGCCAGTCCACGCCGCTGGCGGGAAGCGTGAGCGGCGCATCCCTGGCGGTGAAGCTCGCGCCTCCATCGGTGGAGACCACCAGGGCGCCACTGGCTGCGAGCTGCGAACCACCCGCGCCGGCCGCAGCCGCCGCCAATCGGGTGTCGTCGATGGCGGCCAGGTAGGTGCGTGCACCTGTCGGCAACCGCACCGCCCCCTTGGACACCCGGGACCAGCTGGCACCGTCATCGGTGCTCTTGACCAACGTGTAGGAGGTTCGCGCACCGTTCTCGACCGGTGCGCACAACCCGAAGAGGTGGTGGCTTCTCGCCAGAGAAGGAGTGAACGATTGAATCAGTTCGCCGCCGCACGCACTGAGGTCCGAGGACCTTGCGTCCTCGATCGCCCCGCCCACGACCGGCAGTGGCGCAAGAGGCCCACCATCCGCAGCCGACGTCGTGGTCAGGTAACCGGTCCCGTCCTGAACTACGAGCTGCGCTGAGTCGATCGGGGTCGAGAGATAGGAACTCGTCCCGCCCTGTGTCGGCACCGCGTTTTCCGACAGCTTCATCTGATGCACATTGACCGACCCTGAGCAGCTGTTCGTGGTGCACTGTTCGCCGGTGACGACGAGCACCTTGCCCCGGTAGGCCACGACATCCAGGACCGTACGTCCTGGATGCTGCACGCGAGAGAAGGTGGCACCGGAGTCCCTCGTAACCCACAGGTCGCCGCCGAACACGTAACCGACCGTCGGGGTCATGAATCGAACATCACGCAGCTGTGCGGGGGCGTTGATGCGACCCGACCCGGGCTGCACCTGCGCTGCGGCGGAACTCTGCTCGAACCTGTGTACTGTCGACCAGCTGGTGCCGTTGTCCTGCGTTTGCAACAGCACCGGACACGTCGCGCCACCACACGCCCCGGCACCCAGGTTGTAGACGGTCCGATGACCGGCATTGCTCAGCGACCAGGTGACGAACTGGCCGGGAACCGATG
>JBBPZD010000273.1:0-10365 GCA_038199265.1 Actinomycetales bacterium
GAACCGCCCATGGCGTCGAGGACCTCGACGCGGACGCGATGGCGACCGTGTTGGACACCAACGTCACGGGCATCGTGCGCGTCACGCAGGCAGCGCTACCGCTATTACGCATCTCCGGCAACCCGGTCATCGTCAACGTCTCATCCGGTGTCGGCTGGCCCCGCTACCTGCAGGACCCCGAGCATGATGAATACCCGGTCCGAGCTGTCCCCTACGCCGCTTCGAACCCCGCTGTTATCGCCCTCACCGTGCAACACGCGAAAAATCTCCCCACCATGCGAGTCAACGCCTCCGACCCCGGGTACACCAAAACCGACTTCATCCACTACAGCGGGCACCAGACCATTACCGAAGGCACCGACGCCACCGTCGCCCTGGCCACCATCGACCAGGACGGACCAACCGGCGAATTTCACAACCGCACCGGTTGCATCACCTACTGACTGACGCAGCCAGCCAGCAGCCGACGATGGACCCGGCTACTGCCCAGAAGTCGAACTCCGACCGGTCGCGTTGCCGTGCTGGCTCGCGGTGGTGCGCAGTTCAATGTGGGGTCTGCAGCTCACCGGACTATCCCTGCTCATGATGTCGTCGCACGCCAGAACCAGCGGGGATTTGTTGGCCAGTACGACTGCCAACCCGTGGTCTCTGGCTGCGCGAACCGCACGCAGTCCGGCCCCAAGATCGGTGGCCTTCTTCCCGGCCTTTTCACGGAGAGGCGATCGCGGATGTCGATGCCATCGGGGTTGGTGACTGCGCCCGATGAGTCCACTGCGCCCACCAGGCGCAGCTCAACACCGTGGCGGGTCTTCAGGTAGTCCGTGTTGTGGATCACGAGGGCAAGAAATGAGGCCCCGATCGCGCCCAACCCACTCACGGCCAGCCTGAAAATTCGTGGTGGCTGTCCGGGCGTGCACCCGGCCGCAGCACTGATCTCTGGTTCTATTTTCATATCGATCCTCTGCGCGCGGCGATGCCCGCACGGCGTCACCTGCGGACCGCCCCCGGCGCGGACACCTTGCGCAACCCCGAGCCCGACTTCTACATCCTCGGCGCCGAATCGTGTGGTCGGATGTCCTTGCTGCACGGGCGGGCTCAGGGCAGGAGAGGTCCGTCGATGACCGCCCAGAGCAGCCCACCCGCCAGGCCGAACGCCACACTGAGGAACGCGGCCGTGAGAGCGGTCGCTGACGACCAGCGTCCGACCGGCGCACGGTCAGGTTGCGGCTGGGGTGCTGCGGCGGGCGAGAATACGGGGATAATCCACCGCAGGTAGTAGAAGAGGCTGATCAGGCTGTTGGCGAACACGGCCACGGTGAGCCACGCCATTCCGGCGTCCCAGGCGGCGGTCGCGGTGGTGAGCTTCCCAACGAAGAGCGCAGCCGGCGGGGTGCCGACAAGACCGAGCAGGGCCACGAGCAGGGCTCCCGCGAGCCACGGCTGGGAGCGTGACAGGCCCCGGTAGTCGGCAAGTTCTCGTCGTTGCGGCAGCGCGCTGGTGACGGCGAACGCAGCGATATTGGTAACGGTGTAGCCGGCGAGGTAGAGCAGTAGCGAGGGCAGCGCGAGGTCGCTACGGGTCGCTGCGGCCACCGGCACGAGCAAGAAGCCGACCTGGCTGACCGTGGACCACCCGAGCAGGCGTCGCGGGTCGTCTTGGAAGAAGGCGGCGAGGTTGGCCAGGGACATGCTGATTACGGCGAGCAACCCGATCAGGAGTGGCCAGTTGACGGAATCGGGAAGCACGAGGACGAGTCGGTACACCGCGATCATGGCCCCGATCTTGGGCACCGTGGTCAGGAAAGTGGCCACCGTGCCGTTCGCGCCCTGGGCTGCGTCGGGCACCCAGAAGTGGGCGGGCACCCCGCCGGCTTCGAACATCAGCCCGGCCACCACTGCCAGCAGCCCGGCCGCCACCGCGGCGGGGGGCGCTGCCGAGAGCCGCTGCGCCAGGTCGGCGTGCAGGGTACTGCCGGTGACCCCGTAAAGCAGGGTCACCCCGAGCAACAAAAGAATGCCGAACAAGGCCCCCATCAAGTAGGCCTTCATCGTTGCTTCTGCACCGCGGGGTGTTCGCGCCAGCCCGATCAGCCCGTAGAGCGGGATGCTCGCGAGGAGGAACGCGACCACCAGCACGAGCAGGTCGCGCGCGCCGGCCAGCAGGATCGTGCCGGTCGTCGCGAAGAGCAGCAGTGCGTAGGTCTCGCTCTCGCGCGCGCTGCCGGTCAACTCATCACCGGCCACGCCGAGCACGAGCAACGTCCCCAGCGCAGCGACGATACGCGCGGCGCCGGTCGCGGTGTCGATTGCGTACGTCCCGTCGAACGCGGCCTCGGGTGGGTTCCCGAGGGCGACCGCCGATGCGACGATGCTCGCCACGAGTGCGCCGGCTGCGACCAGCCGGGTGATCCACTGGCGGTCGCGAGCCAGGAACGAGCCTGCCATCAGCGCGCCCAATCCCCCGGCGAAGAGCAGGATTTCCGAAAGCAGCAGCAACGGCCGAATCGACGTCTCCATCAGCGTCCGAGCAGACTGATCACAGCGGATGAGACCGGGTCGATGACCGCGAGGAGCGGGGCCGGGTAGACGCCGATGAGCAGGGAGAGCCCGAGCAGCATGCCGGTGGCTCCGACCTCGCGGGTGCGCAGGTCGGCGAATCCGACCGATTTCCCCTCGAGCTCGCCCGTGAATACCTGTTGCAGTGCTCGTAGAAAGAGCGCAGCCGTGATGAGAATGCCGAGCAGCGCCACTGCTGTGACGGGTGCTACCGCGATGCTGCCGGCGAAGACCTGGAACTCGGCGATGAAACCGGACAGCGCGGGCAGTCCGAGCGAGGCGAATGCCCCGACTGCGAAGAGACCGGCGAGGCGCGGTGCGCTTCGGGCCAACCCGCCGAACTGGTCCATCTCGTAGGTGCCGGCCCGGTCGTGCAGGGTGCCGGCGAGTAGGAACAGTGCACCGGTGATGAGGCCGTGGCTGACCATCTGGGTCACGGCTCCGGTGACCGCGATTCCGCGGGCCTCCCCAGTGTTCCGCGCCAGGAGACCGGCAGCGCCGACCGCCATGACGATGTACCCCATGTGGTTGACCGAGGTGTAGGCGATCATTCGTTTGAGGTCACGCTGAGCCAACGCGACGAGAGCACCGTAGAGGACAGAGACGATCCCGATCACGATGATCACCCATGCCCAGGCCTGCCAGGCCCGCGGCAACATCGGCATGGCGATACGCACGAATCCGTAGGTGCCCATCTTCAGCAGCACCCCGGCGAGTACGGCTGACCCGACGGAAGAGGCGTCAGTGTGCGCGGGCGGAAGCCAGGTGTGGAACGGCACGACCGGGGTCTTGACTCCCAGGCCCACCAGCACGGCCGCGAGCACAAGACCACCGGCAAGGCCGTGGCCGGACAGGGGCAGCTGAGCGATGAGTTCAAGCATGTCGAAGGTGTGCGGGTCGGAGTAGACGTACAGGCCGATGAATCCGACGAGCAGGGCCAGGGATCCGAGGAAGGTGTACAGGAAGAACTGGAGAGCCGACCGGGCGGCACCGGGGGCGTGGCCCCACCCGGCGATGAGGAAGTACATCGCGACGATCGACAGGTCGAAGAAGACGAAGAAGAGGATGAGGTCGGCCGAGAGGAACAGACCGAGGCTGACGCTCTGCAGGAACAGCAGTAGCGCGGCGTGCAGCCGTGGGCGGTTCGATTGGCGCAGCGAGTAGATGGCGCATGCGAAGAACAGCGCAACTGTCATCGCGATCAGTGGTAACGAGAGCCCGTCGATGCCGACGTGGTAGATGCTGCGCACCCCCGGGATCCACTTCACCTTCTGCTCCATCGCCAGGCGTCCGGGGGCCGGCGCGTCGTAGCGGACCCACACGAACGCGACGAGTAACACCTCGACGGCAGTGACCGCGAGCCAGAGCCATCGGGCCGCGGCATCACCGATGCGAGGCGCCAATGCCAGCACGACCGCCGCAAGTAGCGGAACAAAGATCACCAGGCTGAGCACGTTCACCGCCATATCAGGGGTAGGAGGAGCAGAAGGAGCAAAGCAGCAAGGACCGCCACGGACTGCAGGTAGTACTGGTGAAGTTGACCGGTCTGCGGTCGTCGGGCAAGGTTGCCGAGCTGTCGGACCCGGCCGGCAAGGTGGTGCACAGCACTGTCCAGGCCTTGGTCCAGGCGGGCCGCGACGGCGCCCAGGCCACGGGATCCGCCCACGGTGTCGGCCATCTGCCACACACCCCGATCGAGCCGGCGATCCACCTTGTCCAGTCCTCGAGCGAGAACGAGCGTCGGGTCGACCACAGCCCAATGGGCCAGGTGCTCCAACCCCAGCCAGCCGGTCGCCCACGACGGCGAGGGCGTTCCCCAACGCCAGACCGACAGCCCTACAACGACGGCGATAACCCCGGAAAGAGTCAGCTCCACCGCAGAAGCGCCCGACTCGGCACCTCCGCCGACGGCATGGGCGACCTCTGCGGCAAACGGGGACAGTGCAAGCGCACCAAGCAGGACAGCCCCGACCGCCAACGGCACCAGGGGAATCTGCTGCCACCTGTTCACTTCACCGGTCCCCCGCTCTTCCTCGTTCAGGTGAGAGTGAGCACCGGCCGCTTCCAGCTCAGACGGGCGACGCCAGATGACGACGAGGATCTTGGCGGCGTAGGCCGCCGACAGTGCCGCAGCAGCCAGACCGGCGACGTACAGCGGAGCCGAGGTTCGCAGCGCGGCAGCCAGAACGGCATCTTTCGTGGCCCAGAGCGAGAGCGGCGGAAAACCGGCCAGGGCGGCCGCTCCCACGGTGGCGCAGCACCCGACCAGCGGAAAACGGCGTGCGACGCCCACCAGACCGTCAAGGTCCTTGGTGCCCAGCGCCGTCAGCCAGGCCCCGGCAGCGAGGAACAGCAGGGCCTTGGTGGCAGCGTGCGCGACGAGTTGCGCGGTGCCGCCAGACACCGAACCGACACCGGCGGCGAGGACGACGAAACCGAGTTGCGCACCCGTGGAGGCTGCGAGCAGTTGTTTGAGGTCGGTCTGGGCGACCGCCACAACCCCCAGCCCGAGTGCGGTCAGTACCCCCATCCAGGCCGTGACGGTCGGGGCCCAACTGGTCGCGTCCAGCAGCGGTACGACACGCAACAGCAGATACCCGCCCATGGCGACCATCGCCGCGGAGTGCAGCAGGGCACTGACCGGGCTGGGGCCTTCCATGGCGCGCGAAAGCCAGAACGAGAAGGGCAATTGGGCTGCCTTGCCCAGCGCGGCGATCAGGACACCGGCGGCGATCACGTCACGCCAACCTGCGCCATCGCCAGAGGCGGTGGCGAGGTTGCTGATCGTGAGTCCGCTACCGGCGGCTAACGCGGCTCCGGCGGCGAGGTAGAGCCCGAGGTCACCCGCCCGGGTCGTCAGGAACGCCGTGAGGCCGGCGGAGACCCGGTGCTGCTCCCACCACCAGAAGCCGATCAGCGCGTAGGACGTCGCGCCCATCACCTCCCAACCGGTCAACAGGGTGGGCAGGGTCAGAGCAGTAGCAGTCAGCAGAGCGGCTGCGGAGAAGAGCAACATCAGGGAGTTGAAGCGGGCCCGGTCCTCTCTGACGTCGCCGGCCGCGAAGACGAGCGCAAGCAGGGTGACCACGGCGATGGTCGGAACGACGAACGCCGACAGACCATCGACCCCGAGGGCGAAGTCAGACCCCGCGATGAACGGGAAGGAGACCTCTGGGCGGGTGATCGCCACGAAGAAGGACAGAGCCGTCGTCACCGCGCTGACAGACATAGCGATTGATGCGGCGGCCCGGCGCAACGCGGGAACGACCGTGAGCAGGCCTGCGGTCATCGCAGGCAGGACCACGATCAGCCAGAGGGCCACGGAGGCGGGGGTGCTGGTGGCCGTCATTCGGCGAGGTCCCCGGCCATGTCGGTCATATCTGCGTCGTGGTCTCGATGCAACAAGGTGGCCACCGCGAAGCCCATCGCCATTTCCAACGTCATCACCGAGATGATCACCATGAGCAGCACCTGCCCGCTGGGATCGGGTACGAGGAACCACCAGAAGCCGGCCGCGGCCAGGATCAGCCCGTTGATCATCAGCTCCAGACCCATCATCACCATGACGACGACCTGCTGAGAGATGGCTCCGTAGAGCCCGATACTGAACAGGGCAGCGGCGACGAGGAGCACGGCTTGAAGGGTCATTTCCCGACCCCTCCGCGCTGCGGGTCATCGGGGGCACCGCGCAGGTCATCGCCCAGCCGGTCGTAGCGGCCGCGCTTCGAGGCGATGGTGATGCCGGCCACGATGGTGGCCACCATGACCGGACTGACAGCGGTCATCACGAGCATCTTGGATCCCATCAGGGCCTCGCCCAGCGCTCGAGTGGTGTCACCAGATGGGGCACCGCGCCGGCTCGGCCACGGAATCAGCAGTGCTCCGGCACCGAGAGTGATGAACAAGGTGGCCGCCGCGGCGACGGCCTTGCGGTTGTCGTGCACCATGCTCATCGGCATCAGCGCCGGGTTCATTCCCATGAACATGACCATGTAGACCGCCATGATCGCCATCTCCATGACCATCATCAGGATGACGATGACGCCGACGTAGTCCTGATGCAGCAACAGCACCTGCACTCCGACGGCCACGAAGGACAGCGCGAGCGCGTAGGTGGCCCGGGCCATCGAATCGACCACGAACACAGCGGCGCCCATGGCGACCGCAAGCACGGTCATCGCCCAGAACACGATGTCGGCGAACACGGCTTCAATTCCTCCAGACCGCGATGACCGACACCGCGAGCACCTGGATCAGAGCGGCGGGCAGCAGAATCAGCCAGCCCACCTCCATGAACAGGTCCGGGCGCAGCACCGGCAGTCGGCGACGCACGAGTACCAGCGCGGTCAGCACGATGAGTACCTTGACCAGGACCCACAACCAGCCGGGCAGCAGCGGCCCGGCCGCGCCGCCGAGGAACATCGGGACCGAGAACGCCGCCCCCGCAGCCAGCAGCGCATAACGGCCAGCAAAGAACAACAGCCGGTCCAGTCCGGAGAGCTCTGCGGCAACGCCGCCAGACACGTCTGAACCTGTCGCCGCCGAGAAGGGACCCCAGACCGAGAAACCGGCCACTCCGATGAGGTAGACCGCGAAAGCGACGGGCATCCAAACTACGAACCACAGGTCTTGCTGAGCGGCCACGACGTCGATGACCCGCAGGCTGTGCGCGGCGATGGGCGGCGCCACGAGAGCGAACATAAGAGGCAGTTCGTAGCTGAGAGCGTGGGCCAGGAAGCGGTATCCGCCGACCAGTCCGTACACCGAGTTGGGCCCCCATCCGGTCAACCAGATCAGCGCCCACACGCAGACGTCCATCGCGTTGAACCAGACCACCCCGACCGGTGGGTCGAACACGGTCCACGACCCGAGCGGTACGACGATCACCATCAAGGTGGCGATGACCAGCAACCCGCCCGACCCGGCACGCCACAGCGGAGTATCGGCCTGCACCGTTGTGCGGCGGCGCTGCCGCATCAGGCGGGCCACCTCCCGCGCCGGGCGACCCAGGGCAGCCCGGCCCCCCTGGGCACGAGCCGATGCCACACCGTCGACGGTTGCCGCGAACCATGCCAGTACGAGCACGAGTACACCCGCCAGCACGGCCCAGACAGGCGAGACGAGAGTCGTCGGCAGAGCTGCCACCTCAGCCACGAGCCGCGTCCTTCGGCGCACTCGTTGCTGGAGCTGACACCGCTCCACTGTCGATCGACAAGCTGGCGACGACGAGCCGAGCGGTAGCCAGATCCAGACCGACCACCAGACGCTCGGCAAGGGCCAGCAGTTCGGACAACGGCATCTCGCGGTGTCCGGCACCAGCAAGGTCAGACCGCGCCCCGTCGATCAATCCCAGTAGACGGTCGTGCACGTCGCCCGTGCGGGTGCAGGGGCCATCTTCGTGCTCATCGTCGCGGGGAAGGTCTCCGATCCCGCGGAGCGACCAGCGCAACAGCCAGCGGCGCCGGACCGTGCGGTGCAGAGCATCGAGAAGACGCGCAGCGGACTCGGCATCACAGCCGGCTATGAGCGCATCGCGAACGCGCACAGCCGCTGCATGTCCGTCGGCCCAGCCCGCCAACCCCAGCAGCGCTGCGAGCTGATCGCAGCGCAGGGCGGCGCGCTCATTCACCTCGAGGTGGACCGATATTTCGTCGCTCGCGTCCAGCACCCTTGCATCGGCTGCAACAACGACGTCTCCCTGCACAGTGACTCGCATGACCAACCCGGCTGGCCAGAACGGCAGCACTGGCCCCAGAGACACGTGCAGCTCGTCCATCTCCAACCCGTCGCGGTCCTCGCCGCCCTCGGCAAGCGGAATGCCACTCGGTGACATGTTCATGTCCATGTCACCGTCACCGTCACCGTCCATGGCGTCAGCACCGTCCGGGTCGCTCTCGGCCATGTCGGCGGCGGGCATGTTCTCGGGGTCGAAACCGTCTCGTTCACGGGCATCACGGATCTGCTGGGGGGTGTCCAGAAGCTCGGCCTCTGCCGTGTCGAGGACCGTGCGGACGGCCGCAGGGTCGTCCTCAGCGACGATCGCTTGAGACCGTGGGCCGGGCAGCTGATCCCACACCGTCTCGACCCGCTGCGACAGCTGCGGTCCGGGCGTCCCTGCAACCACCAAGGCGTCCGCATCTGCTGCGGACATCGCCAATCGCCAGCCGCGGCGGGTGACCTCCTGCTCGATCACGACCCGGGTGCGCCAGGCTCCAGGTGTCTCGACGACGAGCACGTGTGTGGCCTCGACGGCGAGAGTCGCGAACCGGTGTTTCAGACCCATCGCAGAGCCCCTTCGCGCCGAGCCCAGACGACGGCGAGCAGCAATGCGGCCAGGAAGAGGAACATCTCGATGATCGCCGACGCGCCTCGCTCGGCGACCACGACCGCCCACGGGTACATGAAGAGCATCTCGACGTCGAACGCAAGGAAGATGAGCGTGGCCAGGTACCAGCGGGCGTGGTACCTGGACAGCGCGTGCTCCCGAGGTCGCCATCCGGACTGGAACGGCAGGACCAGCAGCGGCTTCGGCGACACAGCGGTGATCCGGTGCAGCCCCCACAAGCCGGTAGCGCTGAGCGCCGCGACGGCGAGAACCACAAGCGGAGCGAGGTACACGAAGGGACTCCAAACCAGATCGAGGGTCAGAACTAGCGGGCTTCAGTTCGGTCGCGGCGTCACGGCGCGTCGCGGTCGGTGGGGTCCGCATCATCGTCATCCGGGATGTCGGTGCGGGTGAGATCGATCAGTTGACGCAGACAGTGATCGCGCAGCGGAGCCGGGAAGTCGTCGGCGAGCCGGTTGTAGACGACACGACCTTCTTTACGGGTCACTAGTAGACCCGCGGTACGCAGCAGTCTCAGCGCGTACGAGACTGAGTCCTCCGAAACCCCCAGGGCCAAAGAGAGGTCGCCGACGCATAGTTCCTCTGTGACGTCGAGCGCGTAGATCAGCCGTAACCGCACCGGGTCGGCCATCAACGACAGCAGGCTCGTCAGACGCGAAGCGTCCTCCACCGATGGCAACCGGGACCGCGCGTGTGCCACCCGCGCTGGGTCGATCGGGTGGTCGTGATCGGTAGGGCTCATCGTGATCCTTGCCTAATGTGAGAAGAAATAGCGGCGTGGTCGTCATCGACGCCCTTCCGCACATCGCAGGTCTACTCCCCTCCACCCCACCTACGCAAACCCGTACAGCGGTACGGGTATCGTGGGTATAGCTGCGCCGCGACAACCATGGCGCCCCCCACGGCATCACTACCGAAACAGGATCGTCTACTCGTGAAGATTCCCGCCATCACTGCAACAACTGCTCTCCTGGCCGCATTGGCATTGACCGGGTGCTCATCATCGGGATCGACGTCGCCCGCCTCTGAGCAGCCGGCCTCGTCCTCGAGTACGTCCGCAGCACCCCACAATCAGGCTGACGTGAGTTTTGCGACCGACATGATTCCGCATCACGCCCAAGCAGTGGAGATGGCCAACTCGGCGCCCAGCCAGGCTGCCAGCCCGGTCGTGAAATCCCTCGCCAAGCAGATCAAGGGAGCTCAAGACCCTGAGATCAAGACGATGAGCGGGTGGTTGCGGTCCTGGGGCAAACCCGTCCCGTCCACTTCGATGGGTGCAATGCAGATGGGTTCCGGAATGATGAGCGATGCCGACATGTCGGTGCTGGACAAGACTTCTGGGGCGGCGTACGACCGGATGTGGGTCACCCTGATGATCCGCCATCACCAGGGCGCGATCACGATGGCCGCCACCGAACGCACTAAAGGGTCCAACCCTGCCGCCAAAGAGCTGGCTGGCAAGA
>JBBPZD010000274.1:0-8019 GCA_038199265.1 Actinomycetales bacterium
CACCTGGGCGTCAGGCACCTGAATCTGAACCGAGTCGGCTGCGCTACCCGAACCCAGTCCCGTGGCTGCTCGAGTCACGCGAGCAACGAACACCTGAGAGATGAGCAGCCGTGGATCCTGGAAGTCGGCGGCACCAGTACTCGCCGTCTGTTTGGCCGATACGTAGAGATCTACTACGGAGCCGGCTACCAGAATGGCGGACTGTCCCGTGGAGGCGGGAAGGGCGATGGTCTTCTGACGTAACGAGGCTGCGTCGCCGATGGCCGTCGAGGGCACGAGCTCACCGACCTGCACGGCGCGGATCAACTGCCCTTTCGGTAGAGCCTCTCCCGCCTTGAGATAGCCGGCATGCTGGCCGTCTATCCGGACCTTGACGGTCTTCAGGTCGTTCTTACCGAGCTGCTGCCCGGGCACCAGAGTCCTCGATGCCTGCAACATCTCGACTGTGGAGTCGAAATGGGCCAACGCGGACCCGCCGCCGATCATCGCCAACAACACCAACAGCACACCCGCCACCAACCGACCGTCACGCCATGACGGACGTTGCAATCTGCCGGCAACGGGCGCTGGCAGCCCACCGCGCTTGGCCCGTCGGCGTTGATCTGACATTGGGTTACCTCCGAGTCGTCGAGCGTCAGTGAGCCCCATCGTGCTCACACGGCACGCCGCGCGAGCGATACCCACAGGAGCCGTGTTGGGTCAGTGTGGATGGTTGCGCGGTTGTCCACAACCACAACCACCGATCCGAGACGCGTGCGACACAATGGGCGCGAGACGACCACGGCCAGGAGGTTCCGCAGTGACCGAGCGATCCGCTCGATTCGTGCAGATATCAGACGTCGCCGACACCTTGAATATCTCAACACGTCAGGCCTACAGCCTGGTTGCCTCCGGAGAGTTGCCAGCGATCAAGGTCGGGAAAAGCTGGCGCGTAGAAATCGCTGAAATCGAGAATTACATTCAACGCGCCTATGCAGACACCCGCACTCGTGTGGAGTCGGGCACCCTCGACACCGATTGAAAGCTCCACCAGTGCGCCACTTGCGCGCGGGTGAACCAGGTCAGCCTCGTCGCACTATCGCCAGTGACGAGAACGGAACTGCCCGGAACCCAGTCACTGCACTGCGGCGGCGAACTGCATCAGCCGGGTGTTCTGCGATATCGAGGTGGTCGGCTCCCACCATGTCGATCGTTCCGGTCACCACCGCGCCGTGCGTATCGAGCAACACCACGGGCCCGCGGTCTCGCGCAATAGCTCGTAGAGCCACCCCGACCCCGAACCGTCTGCCGTAGCCGCGGCTGTCGTCACTGTGCCGCGGAAGGCCTACAACCGAGAGAACCGCCGTGAACGGCACGATTGCACTACCGCGGGCCTGCTCCTCCAGCAGCAACCAGTCACTACCGAGGTCCTGCAGCGTGCCACGCACGCGGCCCGCTGGGGTGTGCACCGTGAGCGGCTCACCGGTGCAGGTCGACGCACGGTCTGCCCACGACACCGAGGCCCGTTCCCGCCGCGTCCCCTCAGCAACCTGAGCGGTCAACAAAGCCCGGTCCGAGGCCTGCAACTGCGCCTCGAGGTCGGCGAACAGGTCCGACCATCGCATGATCTGAAGTGTAGGCATTCCGGACTCCAGGATGAGCAAAAGACATCAAAATGCATTAATCGTCATCAAACGTATCCAAACGTCTCTAAACGGGCCTACAGTGACTTCATGCCCCCTCACGATCTCCTCACAGCTGCACCAGTGCGACGTCGGGCGTATGTACTGGGACTCATAGCGGCGACCCTGCTGCTCCTCGCCGCTGGTTGGGCAATGGTGGAAGCCTCGGGTGCATATTCAGCCCTGAACGATCGAGCCGCTATAAACCCCGTGGATGCCGTGCCCCCGGTGCTGCGTGGGGCTGCGAGTATGGCGCTGCTGTGGGCGCTTGCACTGGTGCTGTTGAGCCTTCGCCTGCTCGCATCTCCTGCGGGCCCCTCCCCCGCGCCTACCGGTGCGGGACCTGTCGATGGCATGACTCAGCGGATTGCGCTGGTCCTGCTGGCCGTCAGTGCGACCACGACCGTAGGGATCCACCCGACCTCGGCCCATGCCTCCACCGTCGTGAGTACCGTCTCCGACACAGGCCACGGTCGTATGCCGGTGCCCGGTTTCGGCGCACCACCGGCCCAGGTGTTGCGCTCCACGCCTGAACCGTCGTTTGCCGCCAGGTCCTCCCTGCCGCCGTCACCCGGTTGGACAGCTCCAGCGCCAGCACGCACCCGGTCTGCAGGTTCCGCGAGCGCACCCCTGGTCACCGGCTGCGCCGGACGCGCCGACGACAGCGCCGACGAGCCCGAGATTGTGGTGCGCCGCGGGGACAGTCTGTGGATCCTGGTTGCGCGACATCTGCAAACGGAGGATCCCGCCTCGATCGCTGCTGAATGGCCCCGTTGGTACGCAGTCAACCGCGACGTCATCGGCCCCGACCCGGACCTGCTGTCAGTCGGCCAGATCCTGCAGCTCCCCTCTCCCATACCTGACTCCCCGACCCTGCAAGGACTGCCGCAATGAGCACCGTTCTGCTGTCCGCCCGCCCTGCACCTTCGCGCGGTACAGAACCGGTGCCCGCTGCGGCTAGATCGTCACTTCGCGCCCGACCAGCCGTGGTTGCCGAGCCCGGTGTCGTGGGCGAAGCGGAGCTGGACCGCCTGTACGCCGAGGCGGCGCTCACCTCCCCCGGGCCGCTGTCCGGCTACGTGCAGTCCTGTCTCGCAGTGGACTTTCGTACCTCCAACGAGGATGCCTACTTCGGCCCGCAGGCAACACGGCGCGTGCAACTACCCGACCCGGCACCATGGGTGCGGGCAATGGTCGACGCGATCTTGGAAAGCATGAGCGGCGCTCGACCGCCACAGCAGTTCACCCGGTCGATGACACGCGATCTGTACGCCGCTCTCAGCCGCAGGCACGCGGTGGCCAAACGTCGTAGCGGGGCCGGAGGCCACCGCAGCCGAGTCCTCAAAGTCGGCATCTGCGAGCCCGCCGATGGTGTCGCCGAGGCGAGCGTCGTGGTTCATCACGAGGGGCGGGTTCGCGCTATCGCGCTACGGATCAGCGGGGTCGACGGTCGATGGCTGATCACTGCCTTCGAGGTGGGCTGAACGTGGGGCTCGACCCACCTCGAATGGGCAGGTCAGGAGCTGCGCTTGGCTGAACCCTTCGACGCGGAGCTCCCACCACGAGCTGCACCCGCGGCCTTCTTCTCCTGCTTGTTCTTGGCCCGACGCTGGGCCCGAGGAAGCGCGGCGTCTGCTTCCTCCAGACGGCCCTGATTGTCGACCGTGTGCGCTTCAGCGCGACCGGTCTCGTCCGGCGCGGTGAGGGTCAGTTTCTCCTCGGACTGCTTGGGCAGCGACGCCTCAAGCTCCTCGGGATCGACCTCGACGTGGAAGATGTGCTGCACCGATTCTTCCTTGATGCCGTCGTTCATTGCCGCGAAGATCTCGTAACCCTCTCGCTGGTACTCCACCAAGGGGTCACGCTGAGCGAACTGCCGCAAGTGGATCCCGTCCTTGAGGTAGTCCATCTCATAGAGATGCTCGCGCCATTTGTGGTCCAGTACCGAGAGCACGACCCGGCGCTCCACCTCGCGGATGATCCGGTCACCCAACTGGTTCTCACGCCCGTCGTAGGCGTGCTGAGCGTCTGACCGTAGCTCTTGTCCCAACAGCTCGGTCGTCAGACCGGACCGGCCGCCCACCTCTTCCTCGACCTCGGCCAGCGTGATCGAGACCGGGTAGAGATCTTTCAGGGCCGACCACAAAGTGTCCAGGTCCCAGTCATCGGCGAACCCCTCGGCAGTGGCGCCGTCGACGTAGGCGTCGACGACGTCGTTGACGAAGTGTCGCATCTGCATTTCCAGGTCCTCGCCGTCCAGCACCCGGCGGCGATCGCGGTAGATCGTCTCGCGCTGACGGTTGAGCACATCGTCGTACTTGAGCACGTTCTTGCGCTGTTCGAAGTTCTGGCTCTCGACCTGACCCTGGGCACTCATGATCGAACGGCTGACCAGCTTGGACTCGATCGGGATCTCGTCCTCTCCGTCCGAGGTGGACATGAAACGCTCGACCATCTTGTTGTTGAACAACCGCAGCAGGTCGTCCTGGAGCGAGTGGTAGAAACGACTCTCCCCCGGGTCACCCTGCCGACCGGCACGACCACGCAACTGGTTGTCGATTCGGCGCGACTCATGGCGTTCGGTACCCAGCACGTAGAGGCCTCCGAGTTCCAGAACCTCATCATGGTGGGACTTGACCGCCTTCTCGGCTTTGGCAAGTGCCTCGTCCCAGGCTGCTTCGTACTCCTCGGGAGTCTCGGCCGGATCCAGGCCCTTCTTCTTCAGCGCCGCGACTGCGATGAACTCCGGGTTTCCACCGAGCATGATGTCGGTACCGCGACCGGCCATGTTGGTCGCCACCGTCACTGCACCCTTGCGGCCGGCCTGGGCCACGATCGATGCTTCGCGCTCGTGCTGCTTGGCGTTCAGGACCTCGTGCGGCACCTTGCGGCGACGCAACTGCTCGGACAGGTACTCGCTCTTCTCGACACTGGTGGTTCCGACCAGTACCGGCTGGCCTTCTTTGTGCCGCGCAACGATGTCGGCGACGACGGCCCCGAACTTGGCTTCCTCGGTGCGGTAGATCAGGTCGGACTGATCGGCTCGGACCATCGGCTTGTTGGTGGGGATCGTGACGACGCCCAGTTTGTAGATCTGGTTCAACTCGGCCGCCTCGGTCTGGGCGGTACCGGTCATCCCGGAGATCTTCTTGTACATCCGGAAATAGTTCTGCAGGGTGACGGTGGCCATCGTCTGGTTCTCGTTCTTGATGTCCACCCCCTCCTTGGCCTCGATCGCCTGGTGGATGCCCTCGTTGTAGCGGCGCCCCGCCAGCATTCGTCCGGTGTGCTCGTCCACAATCAGGATCTCGCCCTCGATGGCGACGTAATCCTTGTCGTTCTTGAAGAGCTCTTTGGCTTTGATCGCGTTGTTGAGGTAGCCGATCAGCGGCGTGTTCTCGGCCTCGTAGAGGTTCTCGATGCCGAGCAGGTCCTCGACCGTCTCTATCCCCGACTCCAGGATTCCGACGGTCTTCTTCTTCTCATCGACCTCGTAGTCACCATCGCGCGGTGCGTCCGGGTTGTTGGGGTCCTTCTCCGACGCACGGGTCAGCTGCTCCACGATGCGGGCGAATTCCACATACCAGCGGGTTGCCTCATCGGCCGGACCGCTGATGATCAGCGGGGTCCGAGCCTCGTCGATGAGAATCGAATCGACCTCATCGACGATGCAGAAGTGGTGCTCACGCTGGACCAGTTCCGCGTGCGACCAGGCCATGTTGTCGCGCAGGTAGTCGAAACCGAACTCGTTGTTGGTTCCGTACGTGATGTCTTTGAGGTACTGCTCACGTCGCTCATCCGGTGTCATCGACGCGAGAATGACACCCGTCTCCAGACCGAGAGCGCGGTGTACACGTCCCATCAGCTCGGCCTGGTACTCCGCGAGATAATCGTTCACTGTGACGACGTGGACACCCTTGCCCTCCAGGGCATTCAGGTAGGACGGCAGCGTCGCGACGAGAGTCTTGCCCTCACCCGTGCGCATCTCGGCCACGTTGCCCATGTGCAGGGCCGCGCCCCCCATGATCTGCACGTCGAAGTGCCGCTTGCCGATGGTGCGTCGCGAGGCCTCGCGGACAGCTGCATAGGCCTCGGGGAGCAGGTCGTCGAGGGTCTCGCCCTCCTTCAACCGCTTGCGGAACTGCTCGGTCTCCCCTAGCAATTCGTCGTCGGTGAGCTTCTCGAAGTCCTCTTCCAGGACGTTCACCTGTTCGGCGATCGCCTGCAATTTCTTCAGGAGGCGACCTTCGCCCGCGCGAAGGACCTTCTCAATTACTTTGGGCACGAAAGCTCCTCGAGAGTGGGCATAGCACCGCTCACTTTAAGCCCCGCACGACACGTCGCTAAATCAATGTGCACGTGATGGCCAACGGCTGGTTGAGTGGGATCGTGCCCCGACTCCCCGACGACGTGCCCGTGCTGTCCGATGGGGTGATCACGCTGCGTCCGCATCTGGCCGGTGACATCCCCAGGATGGTGCAGGCATGCCGTGACCTGGAGTCCCGCCGCTGGTTGCCGTTGCCCGCTCCGTATGACGAGCAGGACGCGCGCGACTTCCTGGAGGCGAAGCGAACAGGCCGAGCAGCCGGCACAAGTATCGAGTGGGCCGTGGAGGCTGCGGGTCGCTGGGTGGGAAACATCGGCCTGCACGATCCGCGGGGGGACACCTTCGAGGTGGGGTACCTGATGCACCCTGATGCACGGGGCGGGGGACTTGGTCGAGCAGCGCTGGGCATACTCACCGCCCACGCTTTCGACGCGATGGGGCTGAGCGGTTTGGCGTGGCGTGCTGCCAGAGGGAATTTCGCCTCGTGGCGATTGGCCTGGTCAGAGGGATTCACCCTGGATGGGACCTGGCCGGTGCCGCACCCGGTCTCTGACGGCGGCACCGTGGATGCCATGTGGATGGGTCACCTGCACGCTGCTGACCCACGCGAACCGCGTACACCATGGTGGGAGCCACCCGTTCTCGACGGCGGCAGGTTCATCGTGCGCCCGTGGCGCGACGACGACACGCCGAGGGCCGAACCAGATGCGCTGAGCGCCCCGTTCCTACACGACCTCCAGCCCACTCCTGCGTCCTATCCCGAGTGGTTACTGGCCCGGCGGGAGCAGATGGCCACTGGTAAAGGTATCTACTGGTGTATCGCCGACCCGGACATCGACGAGCCCCTGGGCTACCTCGCGATCCAGGACCTGCAGGTTGCCTTGATCCGTGGTACCGGGCAACTGAGCTACTGGCTCTACCCAGCCTGGCGCGGCCTCGGGCTTCTGCAGGAAGCACTGGATGTCGTGATCGCGCATGCGTTCTCGCCGGTCTCGGATCGCAGCGGTGGATCCGGTCTGGGGCTGCACCGACTACAAGCCGGCTGCGATCTGGCCAACCGCCCCTCCGTTCGGGCGCTGCGCCGAGCGGGATTCCGGCAGGTAGCGCAGGAACGTGCGGTGTTGGCTCACGCCGATCGCGCGCCGACAGCGGCACTCACCTTCGAACTGCTCGCCGGCGACGACCGGTTGGCCCAGAGCATCGAACCAGCCGTGTTGCCGACGCTGAGAACAGCTCGCCTCGTCCTGCGACCGTGGTCGCAGGACGACCAACCGAACCAGGACGTCGAACTGGATCGGCTGGCACTGCGCTACATGCCGCCCGGCGCACAACCGACCCACTCCACCTGGGAGGAGTGGTTCGATCGTCGCGTCCGACAGGTGGAGACGGGGCAGTTCACCTGGTGCATAGCCGACGGCGACACCGGGCAGGCTCTCGGCTCCGTCGCGCTTTTCAGCCGTGACGGGCCGGTCACCAACCGTGCTGAACTGGGATATTGGCTGTATCCCGATGCGCGCGGACAGGGCCTGGCAGGCGAGGCCATCGACGTAGCGCTCACCTTCGCCTTCACCCCCGCATCCAAGGACGGGCTCGGCCTCACCCGTATTTCAGCTGAGACGGACGCTGAGAACACTGCGTCGCGAAATCTACTTCGAGCGCGTAATTTCACGCTATGGGGCGCTGCCAGGGGTGATTACACGCGGTCGGACGGTTCAGTCGGCGACAGCGCCTACTACGAGCTCCTGTCCGCAGACTTCGAACCTGACAAGTCCTGATAGGACGGGTGCTTCGCCAGCCACGCCCGCACATAGGGACACTGCGGCACGACCGTACTGACACCGCGAGATCGCAGGTCATCCAGCATCGACCGGGTCAGCGACGAGGCGTACCCGTTGCCCTCGTAGCGGGAGTCGATCTCGACATGCGGCAGCACCGTCGCCCCGCCCTCCTCGCGGAAGTCAGCAAAGCCGATCCGGACTGCTCCCAGCCAAGCCTCGTAACGGCGCAGCTCCTCGACCCGCCGCACCTGCA
>JBBPZD010000275.1:0-15258 GCA_038199265.1 Actinomycetales bacterium
ACGCGCAATGTGTCCGACGACGACGATTCGCTGACGATGTTCCGGTCGAACCTGTCGTTGACCGAGTCGCAGAGTGCTGAGCTGAATGCGGCTGTCTCTCGGCTACTGCAGGATTTTCACGAGAAGTACGCGCCGGATGTCCTCTCGCCGAGTGACGCAGGTTCCGAGCGACGACGAGTCATCTGGATCAACGCACCCTCCGAGAGCCAGCCGGATTCGACCTGAGCTTGAGCCACCGTCGCGGTCGACCACGACGGTGGCTCAGGTAAGTACGAGAGGCGCAGGTCGGCGTGCGCCTCTCGTACTTACCTGAGCCTCTGGCCGAGCGGTCGACGCTGCGGGGTCAAAGGAGAGGGGTTAGCGGGTCGCGAGGGCCTCGCGGTAGCGGAGGACCGCTTGTTGAACGATTCGCTCGTCGGCTCCGAGCGGCGCGGTGACCAGGTCGGCGCCGGCGAGCTGCAGCTTGTCGTGGAAGAAGCCGGGACCCAGCAGGTACGAGACGATGACGACCCGTTCTGCGCCCTGCTCGCGCAACTGGGCAACGGCGTCCGGGATGGTCGGGGTGCCCGCCGACCCGTAGGCGAGCAGCAGCGGACCGGCACCGGCCGTTCGCCGTTCCCTCACCAAAGCAGCCGCCTGCTCGGCGTCGCGAGCAGCACGTGCCCGGCTTGACCCGGCAACAGCGAAGACCACCGCGTCCGCATCGGTGGCACCTGCCTGCGCCAGACGGTCGACCATCAGGTCGGCGATCAGCGCCGAGGGCCCGAGAGCGTCGGTGGCGCGGGTGCCGGGGTGCGCCTGGACCACCTGGGCTATATCGACCTCGACGTGGAAGCCGGTGGAGAGCAGGAGCGGCACGATCACAGGCGGATCGGCGCGGTCGTAAAGGCCCGCGACAACCTCACCGGGTCCGGGCTCCTGAACGTCGACGTGGGCAGCTTCGACCCGAATGTCAGGTAGCGCCGAACGGGTCATCCCCAGCAGGTCGACCACGACCTGCTGGCCGGCAACGTTGGCGGTGCCGTGCGCACAGAGAACGAGAGACGGCACTTGCCAAGCCCCTAGGAGAGACCGAGATCCTGCAGGCCGTAGGCCCACAGGTAGGGCACGCCTTCAGCTTCGATGCGCTCGGCGGCACCCGTGGCACGGTCGGCGATCACGGCGACGGCAACGACCTCGGCGCCAGCCTCACGGAGGGCTTCGACCGCCTCCAGCGCCGACCCGCCCGTCGTGGACGTGTCTTCCAACACCAGTACCCGGCGGCCCTGAACCGACGGGCCCTCGACGCGCTGTTGCAGGCCGTGCGCCTTACCTGTCTTGCGGACCACGAAAGCATCGAGAACGCGACCTTCTGCGGCAGCAGCATGCAACATCGCAGCGGCGACCGGGTCCGCGCCCATCGTCAGCCCGCCGATGGCGTCGAACTCCAGCTCGCGCACCAGGTCGAGCATGACCCGGCCGACCATCGGAGCCGCGAGCCCGGACAGCGAGATGCGGCGCAGGTCGAGGTACCAGTCGGCTTCCTTGCCGGAGGACAACGTGACCCGGCCGGACACGATGGCGCGCTCCCGGATCTGTTCGAGCAGGTTGTGTCGGTCGACTTCTACGGAGTGCGTCACGGTCGGCAAGCCTAGTGGCGACTACTTCTGCGGACGGTGGGTCGTGCGCAACTTGCCCGTTCGCAGCAGCGGCCGCGGCGCCACCCGCAGCAGCGCACTGATGACCTTGTACTGCAGCCCCGGCACCGAAACCACCTTGCCCTTGTCGACATCGGCGAGACAGTCGCGGACCAGGCGATCGGCGTCCAACCAGAGAAAATCTGGGGTGCCCTGGTGGTTGATACCGGCGCGCTCGTGGAACTCGGTGTGGGTGAAACCGGGGCACAGCGCAGTCACCGTGACCCCGCTGCCGGCAAGCTCACCGGCCAGTGACTCAGAGAACACGGTGACGTACGACTTCGCAGCCGAATAGGTGCCGGAGGCCATGAATCCGGCAACTGAAGAAACGTTGACAATCGCGCCGTGGCCGCGCTCCTTCATACCCAGCGCGGCAGCGTGCGACAACACCAGGACCGCGCGGACGAGGATGTCGAGGGCGGCGATCTCGTCCTGCACCTCGTTGCGCAGGAAGCTCTTCTTCAATCCGTACCCGGCGTTGTTGACCAGCAGGTCTACCGGGCGGTCCGCCTCGCCCAGTCGCCAGGCAACTTTCTGCACCTCAGAATTGTCAGTCAAGTCGGCTGTGATGACCTCGACATCGACCTTGTGTCGGCTCTCGATCTCGGCCTTCAGCTGCTCCAACCGATCCGTGGACCGGGCAACCACGACCAGGTCGTAGCCGCGCTCGGCGAGTTGCGCACAGAATGTCGCGCCGATACCCGCACTGGCGCCGGTGACAAGTGCAGTCCGAGAAGAGTTGCCCATGAGTTCGCAGTTTAGGCAGCGACCATCGAACCAACTCTCATCGAGGGGTACGGCATCTAGGGTGGCGGGCGTGCGCATCGCTACCTGGAACGTCAACTCCGTCCGCTCCCGCATCGACCGCGTGACGGGGGTGTTGGAACGACACGACCTGGACGTGCTGATGCTGCAGGAGACCAAGTGCCGCGACGACCAGTTCCCGACGGACCAACTCAAAGCCGCCGGTTACGAGTTGGCCGAGGTCGGCTACAACCAGTGGAACGGCGTCGCGATCATCTCCCGTGTCGGGATCGAGGACGTGCAGATCGGGTTCAAGGACATGCCGGGGTTCGGCGATCCGGTTGTCCCGGAGGCGCGTGCGATCGGCGCGACCTGTGGTGGCGTGCGAGTCTGGTCGCTGTACATCCCGAACGGACGAGAGGTCGGGCATGCGCACTTCGACTACAAGCTGGACTGGCTGGAGAAGCTACGCGTGGACGCCGCCCGCTGGCTTGAGGAAGACCCGCAGGCCCAGGTCGCGCTGACCGGCGACTGGAACATCGCGCCCACCGACGAAGACGTGTGGGACCGCGAACTCTTCGAGGGAAAGACGCACGTCACCGACGCCGAACGAGCCGCGTTCCAGGGCATCGTCGACGAGGGATACGCAGATGTGGTGCGCCCGCACACCTCGGAACCGCGGACCTACACCTACTGGGACTACACGCAGCTGCGCTTCCCCAAGAAACAAGGCATGCGCATCGACTTCGCGCTGTGCTCCCCCGCGCTCGCCGCGCGGGTGAGCGGCGCGTCGATCGATCGCGAGGAGCGCAAGGGCAAGGGCGCCTCGGACCACGCGCCGGTGCTGGTCGACCTGGACTGACCTAGTTCAGACCTCGCCTGGAACTTCCTCCTCTCTCGCGGGCCGAGGGAGGGGCCGGACGTCAGCCGGACACGCGGGCAGCGGTCTCTGCGACGCCGGCGGATCGACCCGAGAACAGCCGCCCGCCAACCGGGCACCCTCGGCCAACAACTCGTCCACCATGTCGCAGGCGAAGGACCCCGAACCCGCCCAAGAGCATTGCCCCGGAGCTCGAGTCATCGCTCACCTGTGACCGAACCTCCCCACGACCGGCACTTGAACCAGTTCGCCTGTCGGCACAGCGCCGTATGGTGAGCACCATAGGCATCTGTCCTCAGGGGAAGAAGAAATGACAGACGACAGCACCGGGGCAATGCCACAAGAACCGCGCACCAGCCCTATTCCGCTGCGCAAGCAACCACCGTCAGGTGGGCAGCACCACGCTCGCACGGGTCTCCGGTCGGCTTCCTCCGGTGTCGTAATGCCCTCCAACCCCGGTCCCCACCCCGGTTTCGGTGGGCCACAGCACGGCAACCCCCAGCAGGGACACCAGGGCGCTGCGTCCCACTCGTACGGGCCGGGCGGATACACGCAGAACCAGTACCAGGAGCCCGTCGCCTACGGTCCGCCACTTGCCTACGGACCGGGTTTCGCCTCGACGGCGATCATCGCCCGACCGGCGCCAAATACAGCCCTCGTCGTTGTCGCATGGATCGTGGCGGTGTGCACGTTCTTCTACATGTTGCCGTGGGCCGTTGCTGCAACGCGTGGAAAGTCCAACCAGGGCGCGGTCGGCCTCCTCAATTTCCTGCTCGGCTGGTCATTTGTCGGCTGGGTCGTCGCACTGGTGATGGCCTGCACCTCAGAGCCCCGTCCCATCGTGGTGGTTCAACAGAACCACTACGGAAATGGTTACTACCGCTGAAGACAGCTGTTGTTTCAGCCCTTCGGCCCCTGCATCTCGTCCCTCTGGGCGAACAGCCTGGCGCAGCCGATGTTCAGCGGTCTGACTCTCTCGATCTCCCTGCTCCCGAAGGAGTCCACACGGCCGATCGCGACGTGTTGCACGACCTGCGACACGTCACCGAGGGCATGTGCCACCATCGAGCAGTGGAACTGCTCTCGGTAGGGGACGTCGCCGGACTACTCGGTGTGACGCCATCCACCGTGCGCATGTGGGGTTCTCGCTACGGCCTGACGGCTTCTGGACAGACACCCGGAGGGCACCGCCGGTACACCCCGGACGACTTGGCGCGGCTACAACGTGTCCACAATGCCGTCATCGATGGCTCGACGCCCGCCACCGCTGCCGCCGCCGAGCTGGGTCGGTTGATGCCGTCCTTCACCCCTCCGTCGCGGCGATCTGGCGCCGGGGGGTCAGTTCTGGCTGTCCCAGGCGCCGGATCCCGCGCCCGTGGGGTCGCCCGAGCAGCCTCACGCCTCGACGAGATGGGGGTCGAGGACGCAATTGTGCGAGCCCTGCGCGACGAGGGCACGCTGGCGACCTGGCAGGACGTGATCCGCCCCGTGCTGGTCTCGGTAGGTGAGTACTGGCAACGAACCGGTGACGGCATCGAGATCGAGCACTTGCTCAGCCAGGCGGTCAGTACGGCGTTCGTGCGGCACGTGGCCGAGGTCATCGGCCGGCCACAAGACGCGCCGGTGCTGCTAGCGGCCGGGCCGCATGACGAACACGTCCTTGCCCTACAGGCAGTGCGGGCCGTACTAGCAGAGCGCGGGGTCCCGGCACGTCTCCTGGGGCCTCGTACCCCAGTTTCGGCGCTTGCCGCAGCGGCCAAACGCACTCGTGCCAGAGCCGCGCTCGTCTGGTTGTCCACACCCGACCTGGAGGCAGCGGCCGACCTACCGCTTCTGGCCAAGGCCCACCGGTGGATCGTCACCGTCGTGGGCGGCCCCGGCTGGGACGGCGTCGAGGTGGGCGACGCACGTCGCAGCACCGGCCTGGCGGACGCTGCAGATCTGCTGATCACTGCCGCGGGTCGCACCTGAACTTCTTCAGACTTTAGACAATGAAACTTGCACAACTTGCCAGACATACGAAATGTGGACTACCCTGACGAAGCTCACCGACTGATGAGCACCGGCAGCGACAGCGATGCCGCACCACTCAGGAGCGCCGATGATCACCGAATCCGGGATCAACATCCCATCTCTCACTTCTAGTCAGTTCGCCACCGTCTATAACCTCTTCTCCTTGGTTATAGCCTCCATGCTCTTCACGGCGATCTACCTTCTCTTCTCCCGCAGCCGAGTCGCACCCCGCTACCGCAATGCGCTCGTCGTTTCAGCGATAGTCTGCGGGATTGCTGCGTACCACTACTTCCGAATCTTCAACAACTTCACTGAGAGCTATCCGCCCGGCTCCACCGTGACGGCCTCGCACATGCTGTCGAACGTTCAGTTCAACGAGGCGTACCGGTACGTCGACTGGCTGCTCACCGTGCCGCTGTTGTTGGTCGAGACGATCGCCGTCATGGCGCTCGGTCGCACAGCACAGCGCGGGCTGCTGATGAAGCTAGTACCTGCCTCAGCACTGATGATCCTGCTGGGTTACCCCGGGGAGATCGCCACAGGAACCGGTGCACGGCTGCTGTGGGGTGGGCTCTCGATGATCCCGTTCATCTTCATCCTCTACGTGTTGTTCGTCGAGCTGAGCAAATCCCTCGACCGTCAACCACGGGAGGTCGTCGGCACCATCAAGTTGCTGCGGCTTTCGTTGGTCGTGCTGTGGTGTGTCTACCCGATCGCCTACCTGTTCCCGATCATCGGTGGTGACTTCTTCGGTGGCGCGAACGGCTTCGTCCTGCGACAGGCCGGATACAGCATCGCCGACATCCTGGCCAAGGCTGCCTATGGCCTGGTGATCTTCAAGGTCGCGAGGATGAAGAGCGAATTGGAGAACGTGGAGTACGACGAGGACCACATCGCCGGGGCACAGCCAGCTGCGGTCTGACTGATGTCGGTGCACCTGCGGTCGGCCGCCGCAACAAAAGGGCGGTCGACCCGGGTGCGCTCGGTCGATGACTTCAGCGAACGGCAACCCGCGGCTCCGACCACCGCCATGGCCTCGCTACCGGTTCTCACGATCCTGCCCGTGGCCGCGCTCATCACCCTGCTTCTTTTCTCCCTGGTGACCCCAAGCGTGGTCGAGTCCGCGGCACTGCCAATCGCGGTCACCGGCGCAGCAATAGGCATCCCACACGGGGCGGTCGACCACCTGGTGCCGTGGTGGTGGAGTACTACGGTGCCGGGGACTGTCGCCAGAGCCCCCCGTACAGCCCGACTACTTGTTTTTGCAGCGGCGTACGCCGCGGTTGCTGGCCTCGCGTTCGTGGCCTCGCTGGTTGCGACGTCCGCGACTGTCGTAGCGTTCCTGGTCCTATCTGCCCTGCACTTCGGCCGCGGTGAGGTTGTGACCGACGCAGAACGCGCCGGTCGCGTTGCTCCTGGTCCAAGCCAGGAGTGGGCCACCACCTTCGCCCCTGGGCTGGTGGTCGTCGGGCTCCTGCTCTGGGCCCGGCCCGACAGCACCGGTGAACTGCTGGAACAGATTTCCCCCTGGCTCGCCCGGGTAGTGCCCGCCGCCGCTCCGGTTGGATTAGCAACCGTTGCACTCTCCGTCGTGGTGGCACTCGCAGTACAGCTGCACCGCCGCCGCCTCCTGGATGCTGCCGAACTATGCCTGCTGATTCTCACCTTCGCCGTAGCACCACCCTTGGCGGCGTTCGGGGTCTGGTTCGGACTGTGGCACGCCACGCGCCATACTGGTCGCCTCCTGGACCTCGCCCGCAAACCCAATGTTCAAGCTCCCACTTCCCGGGAGTGGTGGAGTGCTGCGCGGCGGTTGCTGGTGGCCGGATCGCTGCCGTCCATCGCGGCACTGGGTGCGGTGGCAGCGATGTGGTGGCTGCGGGATCTCGCGGGATTACACGCCGAGATCGCCATATTGCTGGCTTTGACCTTCCCCCACACCGCCGTGGTCGCAGGCTTGGATCAGCGACGGGCGAGAAGCCTGTCTACCCGGACCAATCCCCGGTTCCACTAGGGACGATCGCTCCCACTGCGCGCCTACGGTGCTTCAGGCGCGCCTGGCAACCGCGAGTTGAATCGAGGATTTGCTGTGGCGTGGCGATGACGTCGATCGCCGGGTCCCCTCGTTAAACGGGACCCGGCGATCGGGTTATCGCGCACGGCGCGAACGCGAGCTTTCGTTCCAGTCGATCAGACGGAGAACTCGACACCCTGGGCCAAGGGCAGCTCGCCGGAGTAGTTGACCGTCGCTGTCGCCCGACGCATGTAACTGCGCCATGAATCGGTGCCGGATTCGCGGCCTCCGCCGGTCTCCTTTTCACCGCCGAATGCTCCGCCGATCTCTGCGCCCGACGTCCCGATGTTGACGTTTGCGATGCCGCAATCGGAGCCGTCAGCAGCCAGGAAACGCTCGGCTTCGGCATGGTCGGAGGTGAAGATGCTGGACGACAAGCCCTGCGGCACATCGTTGTTAAGCTCGACGGCCTCACGAAGGTCGCCGTAGGGCAACACGTAGAGGATCGGCGCGAAGGTCTCCTGCCGCACGATCTCGGTCTGGCCCGGCATCCGCACGATCGCCGGCTCGACGTAGTAGGCGCCCGGTGCCTCCTCGGACAACCGGCGGTCGCCCCCCGCGACGATCTCCCCACCCTGAGCGACTGCCGCCTGCAGCGCGGCCTGCATGGCGTCGTAGGACCGCTTGTCGATCAGCGGGCCCACCAGCGTGCCCTGTTCGGTGGGCGAACCGATCGGCAGACGCTCGTAAGCCTGGGCCAACCGCTGGACCAACCCGTCGATGATGCTGTCGTGCGCGATGACGCGACGCATCGTCGTGCACCGTTGACCGGCCGTGCCTGCGGCAGAGAAGACGATTCCGCGCGTGGTGAGGGTCAGGTCGGCCGACGGGGCAACGATCGCGGCGTTGTTGCCACCGAGCTCGAGCAGCGACCGACCGAAACGCTCCGCTACCCGCGGGCCCACGATGCGACCCATCCGCGACGAACCGGTGGCACTCAACAGCGCGACGCCGGGGTGGTCGACCAAGGCCTGTCCAGTGTCGGCTCCACCGATCAGCACCTGGCTGAGGTTTGCAGGGGCGCCGCAGTCCGCGATCGCCCGGTCGAGCAGCGCGGCAGCCGCAAGCGCGCACTGTGAGGCATTCTCGGACGGCTTCCAGATCACCGGGTCACCGCAGATCAGCGCCAGGGCGGTGTTCCACGACCAGACGGCAACCGGGAAGTTGAATGCGCTGATGATGCCGACGACGCCGAGCGGGTGCCAGTTCTCGCTGAGGCGGTGGCCGGGGCGCTCGGAGCTGATCGTCTTGCCGTACAGCTGACGGGACAGGCCGACGGCGAAATCACAGACGTCGATCATCTCCTGCACCTCGCCCGCCGCTTCGGAGCCGATCTTGCCGACCTCGAGGGTGACCAGGGTGGCGAGGTCGTCCTTGTGTTCACGTAACAATTCGGCGAGTCGGCGCACGACCTGTCCGCGCGCCGGCGCCGGAACGGTGCGCCACTCGTGGAATGCAGCCCTCGCACGCTCGACTGCGGCATCGACATCAGCGGCGCTGCTCCAGGCGATCGAAACCATCTCGGCGCCGTTGACCGGGGAGTGGATCGCGTGGTCACCGGTGAGGGCTTCGGCAGAGACTCCGCAGGCGATCGCCGCACGTCGGGCGGCTTCGGTGAGTGCGTCGGCAGTGGGCAGGGTGGTGCTTGTCATCGATTACTCCATCGGGTTGTTCGTGGCGGGGGATCGTGGTGCGCGGTTCGCATGAGGTCAGGGGTCGATCGCGGGCATCACACGACGTTCAGCTCAGGTCGGATGTCGGCGCTCTCGAAGCGCTCGGCCCGCAGTGACGACACATCGACGAACGGTGGGATGTCGAGGTAGAGATCGCGCAGTACCTCGCCTACGGCCGGTCCCATCAGGAACCCGTGGCCGGAGAATCCGGTGGCGTAGAGGAAGCCTTCGACCCGTTCGGATCGGCCGATCAACGCGTTGTGGTCGGGGGTCATCTCGTACAACCCCGCCCATCCGCTGGCGATGCCAACTCCTGCCAGCGACGGGGTGCGGTGTTCCATCACCTCGCCGAGCCGAGACAGCCAAGCGTCGTCGCGGCCCAGTTTGAATCCGGGTTGTTCGTCGGGGTCGGACATTCCTATGAGCAGCCCTCGACCCTCGCCGTGGAAGTAGAAGCTGGTGTCGAAGTCGATGGTGAACGGGGTGTTCGGCGCGAGGCCCGGCATCGGCTCGGTGACCAGGATCTGCCGTCTGAGCGGAGTGACGGGCAGGTCGACACCGACCCATTCCCCGATCTGCTGTGACCACGGCCCGCCCGCGCAGATGACCGCATCGGCGCGGATCGAACCGCCTGCCGTGTGGACCGCGCTGATCCGACCGCCCTGTACGTCGACACCCGTTGCAGCGCAGTTCGGGAACAGAGTGGCGCCGGCTCGGCGGGCTGCCGTCGCGTACCCGAGCACGACTGACTCGGGAGTGCAATGCCCGTCACGCGGCGAGTAGGCGGCGGCAAGCAACCCGTCGGTGTCGATGAGAGGCGACAGTTGCGCAGCCTCGGCAACGCTGATCATCGAGGAGTTCACGCCGAGGTCACGCTGCAGAGCGACGTTCGACTCGAACGCCGCGACGTGTTCGTGACTGCTGAGAAGAAACAGGTAGCCGACCTGGTGGAGGTCGATGTCCTGACCGAAGATCTGCCCGAAGTGCTCGAAAGTTTCCAGTCCTCGTGCGCCCAGAGCGATGTTCAACGGGTCGGAAAACTGCGCCCGGACACCACCCGCAGCTTTGCAGGTGGAACCGGACCCGAGCGGGCCTTTGTCCAGCAGTACGACATCGGTGACACCCGCCTTGGCGAGTTCGTAGGCCGCGCTGACGCCGACCACCCCGCCGCCGATGATCACGACGGACGCGGACTCGGGTAGCTGTCTCGACGTCACCGTGCACCGACTGACGGTTGGGCTCGGTCGCCAGCCGGATTGCATGCCGCTGTCCTGCTCTCACTCACGAGTAAGCCTCCTTCGTTCTCGCGCCAGCAAACAGGCAGTCTCGCAGGACGTGGGTGGCGGTGGTGTCCGGGTAGCGTTCTGATCATGGACGTGCAGGTCGATTTCGACGTGGTCATCATCGGCAGCGGGTTCTCAGGGGTCGGCATGGCGATCGGCCTGCAGGGCAGTGGTCGTTCGTTCACCGTGCTGGAGAAGGCGTCCGACATCGGTGGCACATGGCGGGACAACCGCTATCCGGGCTGTGCGTGCGACGTGCCGAGCCACCTGTACTCCTTCTCCTTCGAACCGAATCCGTACTGGTCACGTGCGTACGCCACTCGCGATGAGATACAGGACTACCTGCTCTACGTGGTCGAGAGATACGACGTGCGCAAGGATGTCCGGTTCGACACGCAGGTCATCGGCGGGGTCTGGGACGAAGGTCTGCTCGTGTGGCATCTGACATTGCTTGGATCGGACGGGTCCCAGCAGCACGTCGTGGCCAGTTCGGTCGTGCTCGGTGTGGGCGCGCTGCACGATCCGGTGCTGCCGAACATTCCAGGCTTGGAGACCTTCGCCGGCGAGATCATGCACACCGCAACCTGGGACCCGGGCGCAAGCATGTTCGGCCGCAAGGTCGCGATCGTCGGGACCGGCGCGAGCGCAGTGCAAGCCATCCCCTCGCTCGCCGAGGACGCCGAACAGCTCACAGTGTTCCAACGCACCCCCGCCTGGGTGCTACCCAAGGTCGACCCGGAGTACCCCGAAGCGCTGCACGATGCGTACGAGAAGTGGCCGTGGCTGATGAAGGCGCACCGCGCGAAGATCAGGACGGCGAACGAGCTGCGGGGCTATGCCTTCACCAAGGCCACATCGGTACTCAAGGCCTCGTCAATGGTCGCTCGTGCCAATATCGGCCGATCGGTCAAGGATCCGGTTTTGCGGAAGAAGCTGACACCCCACTACACGATGGGCTGCAAACGAATCACCTTCTCCAACGCGTACTACCCGGCGCTCGCGCGCCCCGATGTGCACGTCGAAACGTCGACGATCGAGGCGGCGGACGACACCGGCCTCATCACCGCCGACGGGTCTCACTACAACCTCGATGTTGTGGTCTTCGCCACCGGGTTCGACGTCGCCGGCTCTTACCGACACCTGGGCTTTCTCGGGGCGGACGGACACGATCTCGCCGACGACTGGGACGGTGGAATCACGTCGTACTACGGCGTCACCGTGCCGCACTTCCCCAACCTGTTCTTCCTGCTCGGACCGAACACCGCGCTCGGGCACACATCGGTGCTGTTGATGATCGAAGCCCAGATAGGCCTCACCCTGCGGTTGCTCGATGAACGGGATGCTCGCCGGACGGCGGCAGTCGAGGTACGCGAAGCAGTCGCAGAGGCCCACATCGCAACCCTGGACAGGCGTACCCAGAAGACGGTATGGGTCGCCGGTGGTTGTGACAGTTGGTACCTCGACCAGTTCGGTCGCAACCGCACGTTGTGGCCGGGATCAGTGCCGGAGTACGAACGCCGCACCCGTCGCCCGGAGATGATCGACTACGAGTTCACCGGCTCCCGAGATCGGCTACCTGCCGACGCCTAGCTGCCGATCGACTCTCCGGGAACCGCCTCGGCAAAGACCCGATGCACCGGGATCTTGCGTAGGCCGAGTGCGAGCGCAACGACCGCAGCAACGAAGCCGGCGATGGCTGCACCGAGGAAGATCGTCTGCACCTGCACGACGGCAGCTGCGGCAATTTGTTTGTCGGTCGCGTTGGGGATAGCGGCAACGCGCTCGTAGAACTGGCGCAGCCCGACCGCGGTGAGCAGGCCGAGCCCGACGACCATTCCGATCATCCGGCTGACAACCACCAGCGCCGATACGACGCCCTGCTCGTCGGCGGTGGCGTCGTGCAGAGCCGCGTCGTTGATGGGCGCTATCGACAGGCCGATGCCCAGGCCCACCACAATCAGTACGAACCAGGCGGGCGCGCTCTGCAGTGAACCCCTACCCCACGTCGACATGACCAGAAGACCACCACCGGTCAGCGCAAGACCTGCCGCGGCGATCAGTCCGGGTCCGATCCGGCGTAGGAGCAACCCACCCACCAAGGCGCCGATCGGCACTGCAACGAGGAAGCGCAGCAGGATCAGCGCGCCGTCCCGCTCATTGCTGCCGTCGATGGTCAGCTGTGTCAGCAGCGGGACGTCCACGATGATCGATACCAGCGCGGTGCCTGCGAAGAGCGAGCAGATCAGCGCAGGGGTGACCTTGCCCCGGACGACGCCAGGTTTGATCAGTGGATCGCTGATCGAGCGCTGCCGCCAGACGAACAGCCCTGCCGCGATCGCAGAGAGCGGCAGCAGCCACAATCCCAGCGGACCGATGACCTGTTGGGACGGATCGGACGTCGCAAAGGTCAGGATCAGCGCGCCGAGCGCGACCCCGATCAGCGCCGCGCCGAGCAGATCGACGCGGGAGAAGGTGCGCCACAACAACGGCACTCCAGCTACTACGGCAGTACCGAGCGCAATCAATGCCCAGACGCCGATGGGAGTCAGCATCCGCGACGTGTGACCCGCGTAGGGCACGAACGGGCCACCCCAACGGATGGAAGACGTCAATGTCTGCGGGGCGCTCGACGCGAGGGCGAACAACACCGATCCGACGGAGCCCGACACGGCAAGGATCAAGACCGTCGGTCGCCACCAGCTCGGCCGGTCTGCGATCTCGCGCTGCGAGCGGCCACCCACCACACGGATTGCGACGGCGAGCGAGATTCCGGCGAGCGCGTTGATCCAGAAGATCGCCCGCCAGTCCCAGATCGTCAAGATGAGCGCACCGAGCAGCGGCCCGAGGACGCTGCCGATCTCCTGCACCGCACCTACGACACCGAGCGGGGTGCCGCGCTCCCCCGGCTGCCACAACTGTGCGACCAGCGCAAGCGTTGCCGGCACCAACCCGCCGCCACCGAGGCCTTGCAACACGCGCCCGACAACCAATACGGGAAGGTCCGAGGCGAGCGCGGTGACAGCGGATCCGACCACGAAGACGGCCAGGCAACCGAGCAGGATCCGTTGCCGGTCCAGCACGTCGGCGAGCCGGCCGATCAGCGGCAGGACCGCGACGTAGCCCATCAGGAACCCCGAGATGATCGGCGTCGCTTTCTGGAGCGAGTCGATGCCGATCCCGACACCGGTCATCATGTCGGTGAGGGCGAGCACCACCACGTACGTGTCGGCGGCGGCGAGCGCGACAGCGATCGAGGCGACAGTGAGCAGTGCTCGGGCGTTGCCCGAAGCGCTCCCGGCGCCGGTGTCCAGCCTCTTACGGCTTGGTGACATTGACCTTCGTGCC
Organism: Actinomycetales bacterium; assembly: GCA_038199265.1. Taxonomy (GTDB): domain Bacteria; phylum Actinomycetota; class Actinomycetes; order Actinomycetales; family Dermatophilaceae; genus Allobranchiibius. The sequence continues at coordinate 13,689 of JBBPZD010000275.1, forward strand.
GTACTTGGTCAACGACAGGAGGTACGACGTCTTGCCACCGGCTTCGAAGAACGGGCCGGTGATCTTCACCTGACGCAGTTCGTCCTTGGCGGTCACCTGGTACTCCACGTCGTAGGTCAGGCCGGTGGCATCCTTGCCGAACCCGAGCACCTTGCGGATGGCGTTGGAGGGCAGCGTGCCGTTGATGACATCGACCGTCTCCGCCCCGTTGCGCTGTTGTGCACCAAGCTTGGCGGCCTGGGTCTTGGGCAGCAGCGAGGTAAGCCCGTCCGGGCCGGTGGAGAACAGGACAGCGGGGTCGGGTGCGCCGAAGGTGCTCGGGTCGACCACGGTGAAGACGGGAGCGATCGGCAGCTTGGCGTAGACCTTGGCGTCGAGTGCAACGACCGGCACCTTGGCGCTTGCACCCGCGATCTGAACTGTGAGATCGCCCTTGAATGCGGGGGCGTGCGAACCGTCGCCGGAACCGGAGAGCAGCCCGTTGACCGAGGACGGCACCTGGGCGGACGTCACCTCGAGGTGCAGACCGGCGGCTGCGTCGACGACCTTCTTCACAGCATCCAGACGCTGTAGCGGGTTCGCGCTGCTACTGCTGGACGCATCCGGCTTCTTGCTGTCGGTGCTGCTGCACCCGGTGAGAGTCACGGCACCCGCCAGCGCAACGGTGGCGGCGGTGGTGATGAAGGAGCGTCGTCGCATGCGAGCCAACCTATACGCGGTAGTAATGAATGCTCGCGCAGTGCGAGGCTCGGTCTTCACGCGACGGTTCCATCCTCGGGCCCCGGGGTCTGCGATGTCTGCGGATTCGGACGGGCCGGCGCCCGGCTCTGCGGACACTCGGATGTCTACGTGGTGTGCTGTGACGGTGACTTCGTCGATCTTCGCCCACCACACGGTCATCACTGCGGACGGTGCGCAGCTGGCGGCCTACGTCCGCGAACCCCCGCGCGCCTCGCCTTCATCGACGGTGGTGCTCTCGCACGGATGGACGCTCGCGCATCAGTCGTGGGATCTGGTCGCCGACCTGTTGCCGAACGACCTGCGCGTCGTGACCTACGACCAACGCGGCCACGGGAGGTCGACTTTCGGGGGCGGTAGCAACAAACCGCAGCAGGAATCGGTGCGCCGCCTGGGCATCGACCTGGCGACCGTCATCGCGGAGTGCGCCCCGGACGAGTCGTCGCTGGTACTGGGCGGACACTCGATGGGCGGCATGAGTGTGCTTGCGTACGCCGGTCTGCACCCTGAGGTGTTCGACGATCGGGTGCAGCGGGTGCTGCTGACGTCGACCGCGATGAGCGGGCTGACCGGAACAAAGATTCGGGGCGCGGCTGCAGCCATGCGGCTGTTCTCGCACACTCCCGGTCGGCTCGGGCGACTGATCACCGAGAAGAACCAGCTACCGCTGTTCGGCGACAACCCGGACCCGGTAGCTTTGGCGTCCTCACGCACGGTCACAGCCGATACTTCGCTGCGAGCGTTCGGTTCGTTCTACGGCGCGCTGATGGAACACGACGAATCCGCCGCTGCTGCCACCTTGGCGAAAGTGCCGACGACGGTCGTCGTCGGC
>JBBPZD010000276.1:0-8573 GCA_038199265.1 Actinomycetales bacterium
CACCAGGTGCCCAACGCGATGGTTGCCCTGACGACGTTGGCCGCCGACGGTCGCGACATCCACGCTGCAGCAGCAGGGATGTCATCCGTGGCGGCGATACCAGGCCGGTGCGAACGGGTTGAAGCTGGGCAGGACTTCACCGCCATCGTGGACTACATGCACAACACGGCCGGCCAGCACAGCCTGCTGCCCTTTCTCAGAAACATGACCGCGGGCCGCCTCATCCTGGTGATCGGCGCGACCGGCGGGCGCGACCTTGGCAAACGGCGACCGCTCGGCGCCACCGCGGCTACCTACGCCGACATCGTCATCGTCACCGACGAAAGTCCGCTGGACGAGGACCCCGCACAGATCCGCTCCCAGATCTTATTGGGAGCGCAACAGGCCAACGGGGCCCAAATCTTCGAGATCCCCGACCGACGCGCTGCTTTCGACCTAGCCGTCACACTCGCCCACCGCGGCGACACGGTCGTCACGGCGGGTCGAGGCAATGACACCCTCCAGCGATACGGAACACGATTAATCCACTTCGACGACTATGCCCAACTCCACCAAGCCATTACCGAGTCGCTGAACCAGCACTAGCTACTCGTGCAGCTGCGAAGTAACCGGTCTTTAGTGGTGCGGCGGTGCAGTGCGCCAACACCGCCCGCGCCGCTCTCGCCCGCGACCGGCCCACCCGGGACACTTCGCCGCCGCGCCACGGCGACGGTGCTGGACCACATATACCGCTGACCTCCAAAATTGCGGCACGGGCGGCGCGTGTCCTTTCGACCTCAACGCCTGGCGCAAAATATCTCTGGGCGCGACGCTCGGCGATCAGCTCTTCGGCGGTAGTTACATCCTTGGCGGTACCGGCAACATGTCCTCACTTCGCCCGATCACGGGGGTGACGGGTTGATCTGGCCTCACCCGAGCCACGATCGTTGGTGTCGCTAAAGGTGGGTGCCGATGGGCGGGTTGTCGCGTAGTTCGTTGTTTTCGTCTTGGAGGTCTAGAACCATCGCGATGCCGGCGAGGTTGAGTCCTTCGTCTTGCAGGTCGCTGATGCGTCGGAGCCGGTCCAGGTCGTTGGGGCTGTAGCGGCGGGTACCACCGGTGGTGCGATCAGGTCGAAGCAGGCCTCGCGTTTCGTACAGGCGCAGGCTTTGTGCGGGGGTCCCGACCAGTTCGGCTGCGACGGTAATGCTGTACACCCCAGCCCCGGTGTCCACCGGGGCCGGTGATGGGTGACCGGTCACGCGGGCCTGGACCGGTTGGGCGGGCTGGTCGTGGTGTCCTGGGGTCACGGTCCTCATCTTTTTCATCCTCTAGACGGATATCCCTCTTGCACCACACTCTCACGGGTGCTATAAAAAACCTATGGCAATCGCCACAGATCCCCAGAGGGGGGGGTCTGGGCAACAGGTGAGAGAAAGGAACGATCGACATGCCTGCGATGCTGATGCGTACCGACCCGTTTCGGGAGCTGGACCGACTGACCCAGCAGGTACTGGGTGGCACCGGGACCCCCACCCGTCCCTCGGTGATGCCGATGGATGCCTGGCGTGAGGGCGACACGTTCCACATCGAGTTCGACCTGCCCGGGGTGACCCCGGACTCCATCGATCTGGATGTGGAACGCAACGTGGTCACGGTGCGGGCGGAACGTCCCGCGTTGGTCAGGGACACCGACATGTTGGCCGCTGAACGCCCTCGTGGTGTTTTCACCCGGCAACTGGTCCTGGGTGACAACTTCGATACCGAGCGGATCGACGCCAGTTACGAAGCGGGAGCGTTGACGTTGACGATCCCTGTCGCAGAAATGGCCAAGCCGCGCAAGATCCGCATCAGCGGCAACGACAACGACCGCACGGCAATCAACGCCTGAGGCCAGGGGTGCACCGTGATGGCAACCCCGCTGGCCACCGCATCCGGGCCCGATCCCGGCGCTGTAGAAGGTGACTACGAAGAGGTCTTCCTCGAGCTCGTGCTGGGCGACCCGGACCTGTTGGAGGCGCAGTTCGCAGCCATCACCGGCGATGACCGCCCCGGGAAGTGGCCACCCGGAGCGCCACTGGTGGCCACGGATACTCCTGACCCGAGCGGTCCTGCAGTCCTGCAGGACTACCGGAGTGGGAAGCGCCCAGGCCCCCGAGTGTGTGAACGCACCACCAGACGGCGCAACAGGCAACGATCCCCGCCTGCGCCCTGAACAGACCCGGCCCGGCCCAGCCCGGCCCGAGAAACAGTTAATGAAAGGCAGGTGATCCCATCGATATAGACCCAACCCATCCCCCCAACTTGTCGGGCGGCCCGCGCCTGTCAGCCCCCACCCCCTTGTCGACCCTCGCACCTACCAACGGCGACAAACCCCCACGGGGCACCCAGACCGGGCCGCACCGACATCTCTTACCGACCTGCCGCGCTGATTTCGAACAGCGCGGCAGGTCACGTATCCCGTTCTTCGATCAGGACTCCGGTGCGGATTCTGCCGGACTCGGATCCTGTCTACACCCCGAACTCGTCGCGGTCGGATCGGGTCAGAGAAGCGAAAACTAATTCGAGCACGAAAGCTAACCCGTCGGTACGGGCGCGGTCGCAGTTCTTCTGGGTCCATACAGTTCTTCTGGGTCCATACAACCGTGGCACTCCGTCACCATCTTGGGTTTTCGGTGCCCTTCTTCGCGGTCAGCGCAGCGCTCCTTCTCCTGCCATCGGAGGTGAGGTGAGGCACCAATCACCCGACTGACCAACGTCCCTGGGCATCACAGCTAGAGGGCTAGGGCGGCCTGCGTGTCTCGTTCCAGTGGTGTGACCTGGGCCAAGGCCTCGGTCCTGCTGTTCACGCCGAGGCGTGCGTAGAGACTTTCCAGGTGCTTGCTCACTGTGGCTTCCGAGATCCCAAGTGCCCGAGCTGCCTGGCGGTTGGAGCATCCGGCCGCAAGCAGCCGCAGAATGTCCCACTGCCGCTTGGTCAGTTCAGGTCGCCCGCAGCGGCGACGCAGCTGGCGCAGGCATACCTCGATGAGATGGGGCCGCAGCAGACCGAGCAGGATGACCTCCCGTTCGGAAAAGTCGCGGCCGTCGAACCGGAACAGCAGCACCCGCCGGTCCAGACCATCCAGCATCGGCAGCGGCATCAGCACCTCGTGCCGCACGCCGGTCGCACGCAGGTAGGTACCAGCAGCCCCCCGGTTGACGTCGCGCCGGGAGTAGAAGTCAGACAGCCGCGTGATGCTGTGGTGATCGCCGTTTCGTTGGGGATAGTTGCAGGCGATACTGTCCGGGAAACTGGCCCAGAACAGCGCCTCCAGCTCGTCGTCTTCGCTCGTTGCCTCCCCGGTGGGAAAGGACTGCCCACGGGTCCACTGGCGGACGGGGTCCATCACCTGGAAGGTGATGTCATCGCAAGGGATTAAGCCAGCCAGGTCCTCCAACCATGATGGCGGCACCTCGTCGTTCTCACCGGCGGGCCGCTCGAAGTCCAGCAGGCCCTTCAGGTGCTTCACGTCGCTCGCGATGAGATGCAGTTGGTCCATGGCGATCGCCTCCGTGAACCAGGCTACTGGCTGTGGGTGGGGAAGCGGATACGGAAAATTCCGTATGGCGGGGGAGGTCACCGACCGAACACGATGGTCGCAGGTCGCAGCCGGCGACCCGTCGGCCAGGAGGTCAACCATGTTCAATCAGTTCAAGCGCACGAGCTTCGTCGCGGTCTGCACCCTCGCCATTATGATCGGCGCCGCCACGTCCGCTAACGCCATGCTCCTCCCCGAACCTGGCGGCACTGGCACACCCGTCGTGGACCCGGTCGTGATCACCAAAGTGCCGTGGCACTTGGTCGTGCCGATCAGCCTGATGGCTTCCATGTTGCTCGCCGTCGCGTTCGCCGCTTCCATCATCGCCATTCACACTCGGCACGCTGCACACCAGGCCTGAACCTGCCCCATGACCGGGGTTTCCGCGACGAGGCACGATCGCGGTGAGCAAAGGAACCCACATAGAAGACCAAGTCAGTGATCAGTCTCAGCACCGGAAGACCTCCTTGCCAGCGCGGAACTCGGTGGCGCGGTCCCGATCTGGGGGTGGATCCGCGATGAGCCGGCGAACACGTTCAGCTACTGACGGCTCGCTCGACGTTCAGCTGGCAGCTGCGATCGCCGCGAAGGACGAGGGCCGGCTCCGGGCACTGTTCTCGACGCCGGTGATCTTCCGGGGCGTCACTCCTCGCCGGTTTTGGGACGCTGAGGATCCTCTCGGGGTGTCCGACATCGTCCTGGGCACGTGGTTCGGACCAGGCAAGACGATCACCGAGGTCATCTCAGTCCGAACCGACTCAGTGGGTGACGTGGAGAAGGTGAGCTACCGGATGGCAGTCGATCTGGAGGCGGCTCCCTCGGTGATCGAGCAAGTGGCTTACTACAGCGAGCAGGATGGCAAAATCACACAGATGCGACTGATTTGCAGCGGATTCCGCGCCGTCTGACCACGGTCAGAGCAGACCGTCACGATGGGTCAGCGATGGCAGACAGGACGCGCCGGTCGCGCTCGACGCCCGCCTCTTCGGCGTACGATCTCGCGGGCGATGAGAACTAGTTTGCGCGGACGTTTTCGAACGGCGGCACGCTGATCACGGGGACCTTCTTACTGCGCGGGAGGCAACGAGCTCAGGCCACGCCCTTTCTGGGTGGTAGTCGGTGTCGCTTCCATGCGCCGTCGACGAAGGCGTCGTACTCGTCGCGCACATCCTCATCAGCGACTGGCTGCTGCCACGAGTACCGGCCGTCTGAGAGGTCACGTTCGGGGCCGGAGATTCAGAATCCATCGTGGATATCCACGTCGTAGAAGTTCGAGTCCTGATTCAAACGGTGCGTTTTCGTGACCCGACTAAGTGCATGCGGCCATATCGGTGTCGTATCCGCCCTTCAGCTGGACGTACGTGACGCGTTTGGCCATCCGGTGACCGTGAGGACACCAAATGCAATAGCGCGCACGACTTTCTCTCGTGCACTGGGACGCACAACACGTCCAGTCCGGTGTTTGTAGTACTACTGACGGTAGTACCGTGGTGGTGCACCCCAAGCCACACGCCGAGAGGGCACACCCGTGAGCAACATAGACCTGGCGAGATGGCAGTTCGCCATCGTGACCGTCTACCACTTCCTCTTCGTTCCGATCACGATCGGCCTGTCATTCATGGTCGCGGCGTTCGAGACGCAGTGGTTGCGCAAGCGCCAGCCGGAGTTCCTGCGGTTGGCGAAGTTCTTCGGCAAGTTGCTGCTGATCAACTTCGCGCTGGGGCTGGTGACCGGCATTGTGCAGGAGTTCCAGTTCGGGATGAACTGGTCGGCGTACAGCCGCTTCTTCGGTGACATCTTCGGCGCACCGCTGGCGTTCGAGGCGCTGCTCGCGTTCTTCCTCGAGTCCACTTTTCTCGGTATTTGGATCTTCGGGTGGGGCCGGATCCCGGAGAAGCTGCATGTCGCGTGTATGTGGCTGGTGCACATCGGCACCCTGCTCTCGGCGTACTTCATCCTCGCCGCCAACTCGTTCATGCAGAACCCCGTTGGTTGGAAGTACAACCCCGCGACCCAGCGCGCCGAGCTGACCGACTTCGTCGCGGTTCTCACCAACAAGGTGCAGATGGTGACCTTCCCGCACGTCGCGGCCAGCGCCTACCTCGTCGGCGGCGGCGTCGTGATGGGCGTCAGCCTGTGGCTGCTGCACAAGCACCGAGGCACCAAGGACTCGATGATGTACCGCAAGGCCGCCCGCATCGGCGCGGTCGTCACCCTGCTCGCGGGGGTCGGGGTCGCCGTCACCGGCGACCTCCAGGGCAAGATCATGACCGAGGTGCAACCCATGAAAATGGCGGCTGCCGAGGCGCTCTACACGACCCAGGACAGCTGCGCCGCCTTCTCGATCTTCACCCTCGGGTCGCTCGACGGACAGTCCGAGAAGGCCTCCGTCAAGGTGCCGTGCGCGTTGTCCTTCCTGGCCACCGGCAGCATCAACGGCAAGGTCGACGGCATCAACGAACTGAAGGCCACCCTGCCCGCCGAGCTGCAGAAAAAGGCTCGCGCCGAGGGAGTGCCCGCGCGATACAGCCAGCCCGCCGACGCGGTCTACACCCCCAACATCCCGCTGTCCTACTGGTCCTTCCGCCTGATGATCGGCGTCGGCATGGCCTCCACCATCGTCGCGCTCGGCGTGCTGTGGGTGACCCGCAAGGGCCGCACCGCTATCGCCAAGCCGTGGGTGTGGGTCGGCATCGTCGTGCCGCTGCTACCGGTGTTCGGCAACAGCTTCGGCTGGATCTTCACCGAGACCGGACGTCAACCGTGGCTGGTGTACGGGGTGATGACCACCGAGACCGGCGTCTCCAGCGTCGGCGCAGGCACCGTCCTGACCTCGATGGTCGTCTACACCCTGCTGTACGCCGCGCTCGCCGTCGTCGAGATCAAGCTCTTCCTCGACTACACGCGCCGCGGGGCCGACCCAGCGCCGCCCGAGCACGACCCCTCCTCCGATGACGCCGACACCGAGGCGCCCGCGCCCGTGTCGTTCGTCTACTGACCCGGTTCCTGCGAAAACACAGTTAGGACTGCGAGACGATGTCTCTCGAAATCTTCTGGTTCATCCTCATCGGGGTGCTGTGGACCGCCTACCTCATGCTCGAAGGCTTCGACTTCGGCGTCGGGATGCTCATCGGCATCTTCGGTAGAGGTGAGGACGGCGGCCCGCGCAAACGGGTACTGCTCAATTCGATAGGACCGTTCTGGGACGGCAACGAGGTGTGGCTGCTGACCGCCGGTGGCGCAACCTTCGCCGCGTTCCCCGCCTGGTACGCCTCCATGTTCAGCGGGTTCTACCTCGCGTTCCTGCTCGTGCTCGTCGCCCTGATCCTGCGCAACATGGGCCTGGACTACCGCCACAAGCGCAGCGGCGCCACCTGGCAACGCCGCTGGGACGCGATCATCGTGGTCTGCTCGGTGCTGCCGCCGCTGCTGGTCGGCGTCGCGCTCACCAACCTGGTGCGCGGCGTCCCGCTGAACAAAGCGGGCGATTTCACCGGCACCCTGTTCACGCTGCTCAACCCGTGGAGCCTGCTCGGCGGCCTGACCATCGTCGCGCTCAGCCTCACCCACGGCTGCTTCTTCATCGCGCTGAAGACCGACGGTCAGATCCGCCACGACGCCCGCGCGCTGGGTACCAAGGCCGGACTGGTCTCCGCCGTCTTCGCCGTCGTGCTGCTCGGCTGGGTCAACGTGCACACCGGCAGCATGTGGTCGCTGATCACCGCAGTCGTCGCAGCAGTCGCCCTGCTCGGCGCGCTCTTCGCGAACCTGCGCGGCCGTGAAGGGTTCGCGTTCACCGGCACCATGCTCACCATCGGGATGGCGGTAGCGACCTACTTCCTCGCGCTGTTCCCCGACGTGATGCCCAGCACGACCAACCCGGCCTACTCCCTCACCATCGACAACGCCTCCAGTTCGACCCTGACCCTGCAGATCATGTCGGTCGCTGCGCTGGTCATGACGCCGATCGTGATCGGCTACTCGGCCTGGAACTACTGGATTTTCCGCAAGCGGATCTCGGTGGACACGCTGCCCGTCAAGCACGATCCGCTCGCCCCGCTGGCCCCGTCCGGGCCCTTGCCGGAGCCGCTGCAGGACGCGCACCGCTGATGGCAAAGCCGTTCGATCCACGCCTGCTGCGCGAGGTGCCACAGTCCCGCGGGCCCGTGGCTGCACTCGGCGGTCTCGGGGTGCTGTCCGGAATAGTCGCGATCTCCCAGGCGATCGCAGTGGCGCACTTCGTGGTGGCCGTCGTCGACGGACGATCCATTACCGGATGGGGCATCACCGTGGTCGCGCTGCTCGCCGCGCGCGGGCTGCTGTCCGCAGTGAGCGAGACGACCGCAGCCTGGGCCGGCACCCGGGTTGCTGCATTGTTACGCCGCCGGGTGCTGACCGCTTGGCTGGGCCGGCCGGTCGACCAGTCCCCCGACGCGACAACGATGCTCACCCGCTCCACCCAAGGCGCCGACAGCGTCGAGCCGTACGTCGCCCGCTACCTGCCCGCACTGGTCAGCGCCGCCGTCGTGCCGCCGATGGCGTTGGCCGCAATGATCTGGACCGACTGGGTGACGGCTCTGATCGTGGTGCTGACCGTTCCGCTGCTGCCGTTCTTCGCGGCGCTCATCGGAATGCACACCCGCGACGAGACGAACGCCCGCTGGACTGAGAGCCACCGGCTCGCCGGCCACTTCATCGACGTGATGCGCGGCCTGCCTACCCTGGTCAACTACCAGCGGGCCGATGCCCAAGTCGGGGTCGTTGCCGACGTCGGAGACCGGCACCGCCGCGCGACCGTGCGCACCCTGCGGACCGCGTTCCTCAGCTCAGCTGCGCTCGAACTTCTCGCGACCATCTCGGTAGCCATCGTCGCGGTCTTCGTCGGACTGCGGCTGACCTACGGCGACATCACGCTGACCGTCGGCCTGACTGCAATCCTGCTGGCGCCCGAGGCGTACTGGCCGATCCGCCGCGTCGGTCAGGAGTTCCACTCCGCCGCCGACGGCGTCGAGG
>JBBPZD010000277.1:0-6508 GCA_038199265.1 Actinomycetales bacterium
AGCGAACTGGCGGCCAGCGCGAGCACGGCCGGGTACTCGAACCCACCCTGCTGGGCGAAGAAGCCGTTGGAGGCGTGCATCGATCCGGCGACTGCCATGGTGCCGGTCACGGCTCCCGCTGCGGCGGGAGTGGCCAGCCCGGCGGCCAGCAGTGCGCCGCCACCGACCTCGCTGATACCGGCCAGGATCGCGTTCGCCTTGCCGGGCTTGAAGCCGACGCTGTCAAAGAATGCTGCAGTGCCGTCGATCCCGCCGCCGCCGAAGGAACCGAAGAGCTTCTGGGAGCCGTGGGCGACGAGGGTACCGCCGAGTCCCGCGCGAAGGGCGAGCAGGCCGATGTCATGGGTTGAGGTCATTGCAAAATCATATAGGTGATACGTCACCAACTTGACCAACGATCACGTGACCTGCATCACCCCTGACACATCTGATGTGAGGCCGGTGCTACGCGAAGCCTGAAAGATAGGCAAGCTGTCCTCGTGTCTCCCCTCGCCCGTAAACCCTCGTTGCGCGTGTGTGCCTGGTCTTGTTCGCGGTCGGGCTGGGGCGCCAACCAGTTCGCGCCGCTGCTCCTGGTGTACGAAGCCCAGCAACCCTGAGCGAGCAGCTCACAACATCGATGTTCGGCGGATTGATGGCCGGGGTTGCCCTCGTCACCACCGACCGCTGGCAGCTCGTGCCCACCATCGTGACAACCCTCGCCGAGCAGATGCGGGCAAGCCGGGGGATCGCTGTCTTCGTGGCCCTCGCCGCAGTGACATCCGCGTGGGTGTTGATCAACGGGCGAGAACCCGATCGGGTCAGCGGGATCGGGGAGCGAACGCGGGGCTCTCGCGCTTGAAGGCCGCCTCACGGGCGATCTTCGCGTTCTTCCCCGTCAGCAACCGCACCTGTTCCAGACGCTCGCGGCCGAAGGTGCGCCGGGGTCTGGAGTTCCAGCAGGTCTCGAACAGTCGCTTCGCCGCGGCGAGCGCATCCGGTGATCGGGTCGCCAGCTCGCCCGACAGCTGCAGCGCGTCGGCGTACGGGTCGGCGCCCACCTGCGACACCAGGCCCAGCTCGAGGGCCCGCTCGCCCGAGAACACCTGCGCGGTCATGGTGAGGCGCTTGGCCTGCTCGATCCCGACCAGTTGGGTCAGCGCGGCGATCCCGCTCATATCCGGAATCAAGCCCCATTTGCCCTCCAGCACCGACCATTTTGCGTCCGGGGTGGTGATGCGGAAGTCGGCACCGAGCGCGACCTGCACTCCTGCGCCGAAACAGTGACCGTGCACGGCGGCGATCACAGGGACCGGCAGCCGGCGCCACACCCAGCACGCCTCCTGGAAGGTGTTCGTGCCTCGCAACGGTCGCGGCAGCATTCCCTTGATGACACCGCTGCGCTGGGCGAAGGTGTCTGCGAAGTCGAGGCCGGCGCAGAACGAGTCGCCGACGCCGGAGATGACGACAGCGCGCACGGAACGGTCCGACCGCAGCTCTCGCGCGATCGAGATCAGACCGTGCAACATCGGCAACGTCAGCGCGTTGAGCTTCTCGGGTCGGTTCAGGCGCACGTCCGCGATACCGGCGGTGATGGTGCAGGTGACGTCGTTCATGCCGGTAACCCTACGGAAACCCTCCCCTTTTCAGCGTTCGGGTCGCCACCGACCAGAACGGCGGCCTCATCCGGTCATTACCGGGCGTTTCGCGTCGCCAGGGACCCGAACGTGGGATGCCAGGGATGTACCGGGTGAGTCAGCTGGCCATCGGGTGCGGACGCCCGGCGTGCCACGAGTACGTGGTCATGTCGGCCAGTCCCGGGGAGTAGGCGTGCACCGACAGGGCGAGCTCGTCACCGATGTTGGTGGTGTTGTGCACCAGACCGGGAGTGAAGCTGAACTCGTCGCCGGGGCCCAGGTCGCCCTCGGTCGATGTGCCACCACGCCACGTCTCGTGGGTCAACGAGCCCTGAACGACGTGGAAAGCGCCACTGGCCGAACCGTGGTCGTGCCAACCGGTCGCCACCCCGGACGGCCACGCGACCAGCCACACCTCCAGATATGGCGTAGCGTCCAGCTCTACGCGGGTGCGTTCGGTCTCGTCGGGGTCGATTCGCCTCATCAGATCGCCGTTGCTGGCAAAGAGCCGGGCGATGCGCAGAAGTTGCTCATCGTTGAAGGTACGGATACCGACGGACGCGGTCATGTTTGAGGACTCCAGGTAGGTGGCCGACTGACTCGGCGGGGCTGACGGTTTCTTGAACGGCGAGGTTCAAACGCGACAGCGTCGCCACATCGCCGTGCGCGTCATGCGGCGCATCGGCTGATATGTGGCGGTTCGGAACATGAGAGAACTACATCACGAGGTTTGATGTGACACAAAACACTGAAGATGTCGAGGGACTTTCGTCGTAAGAGTTTCGTAGGACGAGCACCTTGATGCGATCCGCACCAGTCGGCGTCGTGCTCCTATGACGCCGGAAGTTCCCCATGTTCTACGACGACCTGTCGGATTTGATTCGTGCGCTGGTGATGAAGGGCTTCAGGATGCCCGGTGCCACGATGGTCGCCTCGGGTCGTAGCTCCATGCTGATCGCCAGGGCCAAGGCATCTGTCACGCTCGCGAAGAAGCCGGGACGGGCAAGGCCTCGGAGTTCCTCAGCTGACCGGCCACCCGCTGATTCCCACCACAAAGTCGGCGGGACCGGCAGCGATGACCAGGCGAGCGAACTCAGTGCCCGGATTGGTCAACGACACGGCCTCCCGCTGCGTCACCAGCACGGCATCGCCGGTTTCCACGACGACGACCTCGTTGCCCTGGGCGATGTTCACCGTCCCGATGATGGGCATCACGATGATGTCCGATCCCGAGTGACCGTGCTGTGGCATCGCGGTGCCCGCCGGTACATCGACCGTGATCATCGCGATGCTCAGCCCATCCGGTTCGCCACCGAAGATAATTCGCACCGTTGGCACGTTCCTTGCCGCCGGTGCGCCCACCGATGCGTCATGCAGCTTCCGCAGCTCCATCGCGACCTCCAGGTCGTCTCTGTCCGTAGCGCGGGGCCCTGCGTCAGGGCACGGGCCAGACCCAGGGTGGACACCGCTTCGTCGATGCTGCCCACGGCATCGATCAGTGGGTCGGCCTTCGAGGTGGCTCCGCCGAAGAGTCGGCCGGTGCTCCCGTCGGCGCCGAACTCGGTGTAAATCCGGCTGTCACTCATCCCAGCGCCTCCCGTGGCCTCCGGGCCGGTGGTGGACCGGACCACGGTTGTGGGTCGGAGAAGAACTCCTCGGTATGCACCCGTGCCGCACTCGCGCCGAGGACCTTCGCCGCGTGGGCACAGTCGACTACGAAACCCGGCGGCCCGGCGGCGAACACCTGGCTGTCAGGCGCGATATCGACCAGCTGAGGCAGCAACGTGGGGATCCGACCGACGGGTGCCGGACCAGTCGAACCGGTCAGGGTGCGCAGATACCGGAACGAGCATTCGTCGCGGGCCCAGCGCAGCAGGTCCGGCTCGTCGATGAGATCACGCTCGGTGCGGGCGGAGAAGAACAGCGTGACGTCCCGGCCGGTCCGTCTGCGCAGCAAATCCTCAGCAATCGCCCGAATCGGTGCCAATCCCGAGCCGCCGCCCAGCAGTAGCAGCGGGCTTGCTTGCTGGTCGTCCACCACGAAGGTGCCATACGGCCCCTCCACATCCACCTCGTCACCGGGCCGCAACACCTCGTGCACCCAGGTGCTCGTCGGCCCGCCGGGCACCTTGGTGACGAGCAGGGAGATTTCGCCATCCTGCGACGGTGCGTCGGCAATCGAGTAAGAACGCTGTGGGATCCCTCCCCTCGCGTCACCGAGCAGGACGTATTGGCCTGCTCGGTAGCCCAGCGGGCTAGCCAGCGGAGCGAGGCGGACTTCGCGGATGACCGGTGTGATGACGGTGTTGCGCAGCACCGCATACCGGCGCAGTGAAGGCAGGTCACTCATCGCGGTATCACCCGCGGGTCACAGGTAGGTGAAGTGAGAGTCGTAATTCGTGGCCATCGCAACGACCATCCCGTCGAGAAGGTCTGACACCTCGACGCCCACAGCCTGCATGGCGGGGATCAGGACGGTTTCCTCTTTCTCGATGCGTAGCCCGACCAGGGTCACCAGGGCACGCCCGGCCACAGCGATCTGCAGCACGTTCTCGGAGCGTTCGATGTCCGTCACCAGCTTCATCAAGAAGCGATGGTCGAGCTCCAAAGCAGTGACGAGCGCGTCCAGCCCGGCCTCACGGGCGCCCGAATACAAGATCTGCTCCTCGGTGCGAAGGTGGGCCAGGACGTCCCCGTGCAGAAAATCGAGCAGCCCGTCGCGCAACTGACGGCCCTCGCTGTCGGGATCGGCGCTGGCGGCCGCAACCACCGCGTCAACCCGCCCGACCAAACCCGACCACAGTCCGGCGTGGTGATCATCGGACACGCGGCTGTTCGCCCCTACCGACTGGTCACGGTGCAGGTCAGCGGTCCTGAAGGAAGTGTTCATACCTATTACTACAGTTAAACCTGTGTTAATTACAAGGCCCCCTGGTCGCTCATCACACCGCCCTAGGCGCGTTACCCGTCGGCGAGGGATGAGAGATGGGCCAGGCACAACGTCGGCTGCACGAAGGGCTCGAGTCGATCCACCGTGAGCGGGGAGTCCATTTCTTCCAGCGCCCCTTGCATCAGACCCAGATGAATCGTGCACGCAATCTGCGGATGAGTCGTGGCGACCTCACGGAACGGGCAGTTGCGCAGCCGCAGCACACGTGGCGCACCGACGTCACGCTCGGGATCGAAGCCGACCTCTTCGAGCATGTCCTGCAGCCGGTTGCGCGTCTGCTCGGCATCCACCCGCTGGTAGGGCACCGGCCGCTCGGACAGGTACCGCCCCCAAGCTCGTCCGGCCTTCAGAGAAGCGTCTTCCGCATCTGGCACAGACCTCGCCACCAGGCTGGTGAGGATCGTGGACAACATCGAGAAGTTGCGCCGCCCCACGTGCGCGCCCTCTGCTGTCGCCGCGTAGACCGTCCGGGGCCGGCCGGGGGCATCCAACTTCTCGTGCTCAGGAGCCGCCAAACCCTCGTCGACGAGCCCGACCAGATAACCCCGCGCGGTATTAGGGTGCACCTCGAGCAGTGCGGCAACCTCCCGAACGCCGAGGGGCTTGCCGCCGTCTCGCAGGGCTCGTAGGACACGCGCCCGGCCGTCCTTGCGCATCTCCTACACCTCTCACTGAGCGCGAGCATCCGCTCGCGCGCTGCACCGAATATTACCGGTGTCAGTCGAGCGGCGAGCCGCTGACAACAATATTTAATATTCTTCTTGTACAAACAAGCGCACAGCGTAAAATATCTCTGATACGGCGAGCCGACGGCGCGCCGAAATGAGGTCCCTGATGATCAACCACCCGACCGACAGTTCCCCGCAGCACAGCGTTTGCAGTCACGCTCAACTGGCCGAACGCATAGCTGATGCTATTTGGGAGCTGCATCAGGCCCGCCTCACCCAGGAGGACGTCGACGCAACTCGTGATTATCTCGAAGGACTGCTGGCGGGGCAGCTGTTGCCGCTGCTGGAAGAAGAAGATCGCGCCCTCCGATCGTGCGGGACCGATCGCCACTTCGTTCGGCGGATCAGGGATCGTTCGGAACGACGGCACCACCGGCAGCTGCGAGAGCACCACCGGATAACTGACGCCGTGCATGATGTGCATCGCGCCCGTACGGGAACGCAGGTCCTGGATCGCGCGGAGCGGGTCAGCGCGCTGCTCACCGCGCACCTCATGGGTGAGGATCGCGAACTGGCCACGGCGCCCGAGGCGAAGGAGCGCCATGGCGCTCCAGGAGACGAGCTCACTGCCGAGCTGCAGGAGCTGGTGCGCCACGACCACGGACGAATCACCGCGGCGATGGCTGCCGCCCGGCTCGCCTCGACCCATCGATCCGCAGACGAACTGGGGTCGTTCGACCGGGTGGAATCCGCCGTCTCACACCATGCGGTGGTGATGTCGACGCGTGCCTACCCGCTGCTGCGATCGGCCGATCCAGCGCTCGGCCACGCCTGCACCGACTCCATGGTCGGTGAGCTACGCACGATCGAGCACGCCATCCGAGCACTGAACGAGCTCATTCGCGGCGGCGCTGGCGGGAACCCCTCCGTGCAGCAGCGTCTGCGTCTCTGGAGCGAGATCGAGCAGTCGTGGGCGCGGCATATCGCCGAGGAGGAAACACTGGTCCAGCAGGTGGGGGCCAAGCTCGGTCCGCAACGAGCGGTCCGGCTGATGTCGTTGCTACGTCGGCCGATCGGCCATTCGCTCACCCGGGCCCACCCTCGCCTGCTGGGAGGCGGACGGCCGACCAGGGCGGCAATCGTTATTCAAGGCCGGTTGGATCGTGCTCGCGATGAACTCGACAACCGGACGACGTGGTCCTGAGGAAGGTCACACAGCCCCGGGCTCGCTGAGCTGGCGCCGGATCGCGCACATGAGCGGGTGCCGGCAACCT
>JBBPZD010000278.1:0-4020 GCA_038199265.1 Actinomycetales bacterium
AAACCGCGTCCCCGCTCGGCGCCTTCACCTGTCTCTCACCCCTCCCACGATTCGGAGAACGTCGCGTGACCGCCACGACCCCAGTACAGCCTCCCGAGAAAGATCTGCCTCCGACGCAGATCACCGTCAGTAAGGGATTCGCCGAGCGCGTCGGCCCAGAAGGGGTGCAACGCTGGGCCCAGATCATCCAGAACGTGGTGCACGAGGCGCACGGCCGCACGCCGGATGAGATCGAGTCGATCCTGGTGCAACGACTTGAAGAGGCGGACCTGGCCGGGCCGCCGGTCGAGATGCGCAGGTTGGTCGAAATGCTTGCGGCAAACCCAGGCGGCGAGATCGCCTTCGTGGACGGCGAGAACACACAGCTTTTCGGTCCCGCGGCGCAGCCGGGATTCTCCGCGCATCTCGAACCCGAATCCGGCAACCGCCCGCTCTACTCCTGACGGGCAGCCCGGTTCCGCACTGCCGGTCGATGACCGATCGTCTCCCACGACATTCCCCAGGAGAACTCGTGGCACATCACGAGCTAGGCCTGACTCGCGAGTTCCTCGCGTAGGTACCCCGCGAAGCCGATCGGGGTGCGTCCGACGAGGCGCGCGGATGTCAGCACCGGGCACTGCGCGGATGCGATCCAGGGCAGCCCGGCCGCTTTGATCCGCTCGGCGAGGTCGACGTCCTCGTGCGCGGTCAGCGGCCTGAAACCGCCGGTGAGCGCGAGCGCCCGGCTGCTGAAGCCGAGGTTGGCCCCGTAGACGTGACCGTGACCTTCGCTCGTGTGGTGCAGCGCCTGCCAGCGGGCGAACTGGTCGGGAGAAATCTCCGTGTCGTCCGGGATGACCGTGCCCAGCAACAGATCCACGCCCGACTGGGCGGTGCGCACCTGATGCACCAGCCAACTCGGCGGCACGGCCGAGTCAGCATCGGTGGTCGCGAACCAGTCGGGAGCCGCTGCAGCGGCATCGAGCTGTCGGACACCGGCCTGCCGGGCGGCTCCCACCGTGCCGACCGACACCCGCAAACCGACAACGTCAGGAAACTTCGCCACTACCGCCGCGCTGTCGTCGCTACACGAATCGAGGACGACAACGATGCGCAACGCGACCTGCGGGAATTCGTGCTGTAGTCGCGATGCTGCAAGATCCAACGCTCGCAGGCAGCGGGGCAACAGTCCGGATTCATTTCGTGCGGGGACCACGACGGCTAATCGCTCGACCCTCGACACGGTCCGAACACCTCCAGCAGTACGTCGGCATCGACATGCCTCGCGTGCAGCGGCAGATCGAGCAGCTCAGCAGCTCGGGCGTGCACCCGCTGACCATCCAGTTCCCAACCGTCGATGGGGTGCGCCCAATGACAGAGCAGGACATACCCGCCCGGACGCAGCGTCATGCGCGCCCGACGCAAGACCGCATCCAGCTCCGCTGAGGACAGGAAGTACCCGATCTCTGACAACACGATCAGCTCGAAATCACCATTGGGCCAATCCCCTGGGGCGACGCCCATTTCCACCTGCACCTGCGGGAAGTGCGCGAGCCGGGCTTGCGCCCGCCGCACCGCTGTCGCGCTGAGGTCCTGACAGATCAGCTCCTGGCACCGCGGTGCCAGGGCAGCGCTCAGTTCGCCGATCGAGCAGCCCGGCTCGTAGACACGGGCGAACTGGCCAGGCGGCAGAAGCGACAGGGTCAGAGCACGTTTTCGGCGCTCGTACTCGCTGTCGCGAACCTCCCATGGGTCGTCGTTCCGGCTGTGCAGTCGCTCGAAGATGCCCGCGCTCGTGAGGCCGCGGGAGTCAATGAAAGTCTCGAACGATCTGTCGAAGTGGGCGAGCATCTGTGGGGTGAGCAGCACCTCGTCCCCCGGTGCAGAAGAAAGCGGGCCAACCTGGGTGACGTGAGTCGCGAGTGCACGTCGCTTCGCTGCCACCGTGTCGTCGTCGAGCAGGAGAATGCAAAGCTCCGACCAGGGCATATCTGACGGTTCACACCAGTGCCACGCCCAGATCGGGTACTCGACCAGCAGTGCACCGGTCTGCTGCGCGACCACTGCCGCCACCGCGCCCAGGGTGTCGTGATCCGTGTGACCGTCGTGCCGCCACGGGGCTGCGATGACCGCGCCGACCCCGATGTCGCCAACGTGTTCGCGGATCACCTCGGCGAGCCGATCCGTATGCGCCGCCAGCTCGCCGTCTGGCAGTCCGAGATAGCCCACCGGTGCATCCGGCGCCAACAAATGGACCGCTGTGGCCACCTCCGCACGACGCAGTCGGGCGAGGTCGGCGGGCGTATAGGTGGGCGAATCCGGATGCGATGCCTCGCCGTCGCTGACGATCACGACCTGGGTCGGGATGTTCGCGATCGAGCACGCTCGCAGCAAGCCCCCGGCGCCCAAAGTCTCATCATCGGGGTGGGCCGCCAGCACGATGACCTTGCGGACCCCGCAACCTGCCTCGATCGTCAGGCGCGAGGTGTCGCTCCAGTGCCCGTCGGACAACCACCGGACCTCCGAATGCCCGGTGTCATTGTGCTTGAAAGCAGTCATGGCTGTCGGTAGCCACCAGCCGCCAGACGGGTCCCGAGCTCGGCCAGGTCACGGTCTCCATGGTCTTGACGTACGTATACCGACAGATCCGACACCCGGCGCGCATGACTCTCCTCGAAGGTGAGCGGTACCGGGCCGGTCGCGCGCGCGGTCGCCAAGAGCACGTCGTCGGCAACACTGCGTACCAGGCCGCGCACCCGGCGCGCCAACACCTCATCACCCTCGCGCGCATCGGCTTCGTCGACCAGCTCTGCGGCCTGCCGCAGGGCCGTGCGAGCGGCGTGCAGCAGCACGTCGACATGTCCCAGGTCGCGATGCGCTATCTGATCAGGGGCCTTGCCCCCGGGCTGCGGCATCAGGCGGCCCGCGACAGCTGCAGCGCCGCCGTACCAGCACGCAGCAACACCGATGCCGCCCCACCAGAAGCCCGGGCGCACCAGATACCAGCCGTCATCACCGATCGGCGTTGCCGCAACAGTGCTGAAGTGCGCGGGCGCCGAGGGAATCTCGACCAGGCCTCGGCTGGCCCAGGCAGATGTCTGCGGAACTACGTCGAGGCCCAGGGAGACCGCGAACAACCTACGAGTGGTCACCGACGTCCACGCCGTGACCAGTGCATGCGACAGCTGCCCGGCCAGGGAACACCACGGCTTTACCCCGTCCACGATCCATCCGGTGTGGGTCTCGCGGGCGGTGAGCCGGCCGGCCGGGCCCTCAGCTGCGAACACGCCCCAGGTGGAGCTATCGTCGGCGCCGAGATCAGCCGGAGACAACCCGGCCTGCGCGAGGATTGCGAGCGCGTCGAAGTGCGGTTCGAGAGTTCGGGCGATGCTGAGGTCGTACGCGGCGAGTCGGCTGAGGACGTCCCACAACGCAAGAGTGCCGCCCGTACCGGGCGTGGGAACAGTGGCGGACAGGTCGGCTGCCAACTTCAGCGCGAAGGAAACCCGTCCCTCGGGAACCTTCGCGGGTAGGTCCAACCCGATCTGCTGCCCCGGTTCGACCAGCATTCCGGCTGCAACCGTGTCGGTCCAGGAGGTGCGGCTCATCAGTCCTTCCCGCGCCGGCGGAACTCGCCGGCTCGCGATCGTCACTATTTCAGCGTCAGAATCAGGCGTCGAACCGGCCCCAGCTGCGGTGAGCTTCCAGCAGGGTGAGGATGTCGGCCCCGACCTCCGCGGCGGCCCCGGCGCTGACTCCGAGCCCGTCGGTGGGTACACCAGCGGCAGCAAGCGCGGCGCCCGCGTCGATCGAACCGATGGCCTTACTGTGCCGCCAGACCTCCTGCAGCAGCTTCACCACGCGGGGGTCGGTGGTGCTGCTGTCGCCGGTGCCTGCCTTCGCGTCGGCGTGCACCATGGCGTCCGGAGCGGGAGGTGCCCCACCCACCACGACGAGAGCGTCGAACTGGACCGACGCGGCGGCCGCGTAACCCTCGGCGACAGTGCAGCCTGAGACCTTCCCGCCGTGCGGCGCAACGAT
>JBBPZD010000279.1:0-10838 GCA_038199265.1 Actinomycetales bacterium
ATCGGCGTCACCGTGGCGCAGGCGGGCGTGATCGCTACCAACCCCGCGACCACGCCGGATGCCGCACCCAGGGAGGTCGGACGGCCGTCGCGCACCTTCTCCACGATCAACCAACCGAGCATCGCCGTACAGGTCGCGGCGAGAGTGTTGACCCAAGCCCCGGCAGCGAGTGCGTTGGCGCCGAGGGCGGAACCGGCGTTGAATCCGAACCACCCGAACCAGAGGATCCCGGCGCCGAGCATCACGAGCGTGAGGTTGTGCGGGCGCATCGGATCTTTGCCGAAGCCGATCCGCTTTCCGAGTACCAGTGCGAGCGCTAAGCCGGCCGCACCGGCGTTGATGTGGATCGCCGTACCGCCGGCGAAGTCGTAGGCACCGTTGCCGTTGAGGAACAGGCCACCGTTAGCGATCCAGCCGCCTGCCTTCGCGGCGTAACCGTCGAACGCGAAGACCCAGTGGGCGGCAGGAAAGTAGACCAGCGTGGCCCACGCCACCGTGAACACGGTCCAGGTGGTGAACTTCGCCCGGTCGGCGATCGCGCCGGAGATCAGTGCGACAGCGATGATCGCGAAGACGACCTGGAAAGCGACGAAGGCACCACCGGGGATACCGCCCGCAGCTGCCGCTCCCTCGGCCGCCGGGGTGTATCCGTAGATGGCGTCGAGCACACCGTGCAACCCGAAATGTTCGAACGGGTTACCGAGCAGACCACCGCCGATGTCCTGCCCGAAGGTCTCGCTGTACCCCCAGAGGATCCAGACCGTACCGACGGTGGCCATGCTGATGAAGCTCATCATCATCATGTTGAGAACGCTCTTGGTACGGACCATTCCCCCGTAGAAGAACGCGAGGCCCGGGGTCATGAACAAGACCAGGGCGGCCGCCACCAGCACCCAGGCCGTGTTGCCGCTGTCGATGAACGGCGTATCGGCCGTCACGAGTGATGAGTAGGTCGTCATGGGTGACGACTGTGCGCCGCCTACGTTTCACCCGCGCGCGCACCGTGTTTCCACCATGTTGCATCTGCGCCCGTCGTGTTAAGGATCTATTGCGAGGGCCGGCAATCAGTGCTCCCGCATCAGCGCTGCACGACGCCAGGGGTCACCCACTGTCGATGTCCAGCTCTCTGGTGGGACGACGGTGGTCTGCGGCGTCCAGTGCAGCTGTTCGAAGTCTTGCCAGGTGTGCGAGGCGCCGCCATCGGATGCGCCCACCCCTGCGTCGATCAGCTCCCCGAGCCTGCGCAGGGCATCGGCACCGGCATACGCACCGGTCGAATCCACCACCAGAGGGAGTTCGTTGTCCTCGATCTGCTGCCAGTCCTGACGCCAACTGCGGATGAGGCGCCAGGCAGCCCCCGTAATCGGCTCGCGGGTCATGGCGACCGCGTAGCCGAACCGCTTGATCGGGTCACTGGTGGCGTCGCTGCGCATGAACGCTGGCGCCAGCACCGTGCGCAACTTCTCGGGATTGCCGATATCCAGTTTGTGCGTCCAGTACGCCGAGAACAGGATGTCGCGAATCTCGTCCGGGATGTGCGCGACGACTGCTTCGGCGTAGGCCGACACGGCTGCGCCGGACTTGGGCACCAGGTCCGGGAGTTCCTCTAGCGTGCGGTCGCCCGGGATCAGCGCGTTCCCAACGTCGGTACGGGCATGAGCTACTGAGGTGGCTTCGATGGAGGTGCGCGGCCGCCCGTTCACCGGCGTATCCACATCGCCCTCGATCGCTCGCCATTGGACCGAGGTGCCTGCGTGGCGCAGCCGATCGACCAACTGACTTGCCAGATAACACCGCGCGCAACTGAAGTCGGCGTAAACCACTGTCGTAGCGTCCATAGCGTCCACCTTCTATATTCCGGTCTCACGCCGCCCCACCGGTCGCGTTCACGCGAGATTTTTACCAACTATATTGGAAAAACACTCCAGTTCCAGGTCGAAGGTCCCTCGTCATCGTGGGACTGAGCTGTGAAGCCGTCGGGCAGGTCGCCGCTACTCGGCCGGCTCGGGACGAAGGTGGGCAACGCATAGATTCGGTTCGACGAAGGCATCGAGAGTGTCGGCCTGCACCGGGGCGGACAATTCGGCCAGGACGCCCCGCATCAACCCCAGGTGGACCGCACACACGATGTCGCGATTGCTCTTCGCCGCCTCTAGAAATGGGCAGTGATGCAGCAGAATCCGCTGCGTTTCACCGGTGGCGGCGATCTCTGGGGCGAAGCCGTATTCCCCGAGCACGTCCGTCAACGCGCGAACGGCTGTGGAAGTCTCACCCGACATGGCGCCGGCGCGCGCTGCCGATCGGCCCCAGGCTTCTCCCGCGTCGAGCGCCGCCCGGGCCGGGTTGTCGGACTGGGTAGCGACAAACTCCACCAGCAGCTGTGCCAAGAGGCCGTACCGCCGCACGCCGCTGACGCTATCTTCGGAGGTGCTCTTGTACAGCGCCCTCGGGCGCCCTGGTCCCTTGCGTGGACCGGTCACCCGTTCGACGAGCCGTTGTTCGACCAGAGCATCGAGATGGAAGCGGGCGGTATTGGGGTGAAGATGCACCTGAGCACAGATCGCATTGATGGCCAGGGGCCCGTCGGCGGTCTGCAGCACGGCCAGCACCCGGCGACGGCTTGCGCCGATCGCAACGTCCCTCGGTGGGTCGACGTAGGTGATCGTCATACTCACCATCATCCTATTTTTCACTGTGGAATAGGTAAAACATGATCGTCCGCAACGAGACCCCCGGCCTCCGCGCTGCCGTGCGTGAAATGCCGCCCGGGTACTTCGCACTGGTGATGGCCACCGGCATCGTGTCGATCGCCACGAAGGACCGCGGCGTCGACACCGTATCCGTAGTACTGCGCTGGCTCAGCGTCCTGGAGTACATCGTCTTGGTGGTGCTCTACGGCTGGCGCTCAATCGCTTTCCACGCCCAGGTGCGGGCCGACCTGGCCGACCCCTCTAAGGCCTTCGCCTATTTCACCTTCGTCGCAGCTACGTGTGTCCTGGGCACCCGGCTGGCCGGCGATCAGCATCACACGATAGCCATGACGCTGTTGTGTGTCGGCGGGCTGGCGTGGGTGATCCTGGGATACCTGATCCCGTGGACCGCGGTCTTCGCCAACGACCACCGCCCCCTGCTTCAGTCCGCGAACGGCACCTGGTTCATTTGGGCCGTCGGCAGTCAGTCGGTAGCGGTATTGGCCGCGTCTCTTGAACCATCGCTGACGACGGGCCGTCACCAACTGGCCCTCGTAGCAGTATTCGCCTGGTCGGTCGGGGTATTCCTCTACGTCGGTGCGGGCGTCAGCGTAGGCATGCGACTGCTCTTCTACCCGGTTCGGCCAACTGATCTGACTCCGCCGTACTGGGTCGCCATGGGGGCCACCGCGATCACCGTCGTTGCCGGCGCCCGCATCGCGCAGATGACCGACGCACCCGTTGTCAGCGCCGCAGCCGGCTTGGTCGCGGGCACCTCCGTCTTCTTCTGGGCGTTCGGCACTTGGCTGGTCCCACCGCTGATCGCCATCGGCTGCTGGCGGCATATCGTGCATCGGATTCCGTTGCGGTACGAAGCGGCGCTGTGGAGCATGGTCTTTCCGCTCGGGATGTACGCCGTGGGTGGTCGATATCTGGGCCAGGTCGATGAACTGCCCATCGTCGCCGCCATAGGTAATGGTGAGACCTGGGTGGCTCTCGGGGTGTGGTTCGTCACCTTCCTGGCGATGATCGCCCACCTCGCCCGCACGGTCATCGGCCAGCCTGGACACCGCTGACAGTGCAGCCATGGCACCGGCCACCATGCTCGACGGTCTCAAAGGGTCGACATACCGCCGTTCACGTGGAAAGTTCCGCTGGAGACGTATCTGGACTCTGCCGAAGCGAGGTAAACGAACTCCGCAGCGAGCTCGGCGGGCCGACCTGCTGCGCCAATCCCCTGCAGAACACGTTGATCGCCGCCCTCGTGGTGGCGTAGTCGAGTGACCCAGACGACAGCTGTTACGCCTGGATGGAGGAAGTGTCGATGATGCTCGATCCCGGAGCCAGGTGCGGCAGCGCCGCCTTGACGATCTAGAACAGCGTGTTGCCGTTCGTCGTGAACGTCTCGTCGCACGCCTCGGACGTCAGCCCTGAAATGTCCTCGACCTGGGGGCTCGAATCAGATCGTGGGTGATGATATGGGCATGAGTGAGCAACCGCGCCTGCGATACCGGCTGTTGACCGGACCGGATGACCGCAGCTTCTGCGAGAAGATCAGCGCTGCACTGGACGAGGGGTACGTGCTGCACGGAGCGCCGTCCGTCGGGTTCGACGGGGTGCAACTCATCGCTGCACAGGCTGTGGTGCTGCCTGCGCCCACCAGCGGATCGGTGCAGTGGGCATAAGTCAGGGGTATGCAGGAAGCACATAGACGGTCAGGACCGGGTGCTCGGCGGCGCGATCCTCGGGCCGGTCGACTACATCAGCGGGCCGGTGCAGCAGCTGATCCGTAACACCGGTCTCAGCTAGTCACCGTTCGATGCCTGGGTGCTGCTGAAAGGGTTGGCGACGATGGATCTACGACCACGCAACGCAAGCTCAGCCTGGAAGGTTGCGCTGAGCCGGTGATCGGCGCCGAAACCGGCCCGTCTGTGCCGATCAGCCGTAACGCCATTCCTTGACGTAAGCGATCTGCACCGTTGATGTCGATCCGTCGACCAGTGGGGCATTACCCCACATCCGGCCGGTCTGAATCAGCCACCGCATCGGAATCCGGGGGATCGGATAATTACTCCATGCGAGCGAATAGGCAATGTGATTGTCGATCCACATCGTCATTCCGCCCGGCCACCATTGGAGGGAATACGTGTGCCAATTGGACAACAACTGGCCCTGTAGAGCACCCCAGGTGATCGCGCCGCCGTGATATGCGTAGTGGTACGCGCCGCCAACCCGGGCCTTCGCCGTCATCGGGCCCTCGTGGTCGAATTCGTACTTCCCCGAGTCGTCTGCGGGCCACAGCAGCGCGGCGAAGGCATGACCACTAGCCCCGAGCGCTCGCATCCTGTACACGACTTTGCCGTAGGTGCGCTTCCCGTAGGACTCACCTAAGCCGGTCGGTTCGATGGCCGCGCCGTACACCGTTCCGCCAACAGCTTTGCTGACGATGTTCAACGCGCCGTTCTTGACAAAGACCGTCTGATCGGGGTGGTAGAACCCGTGGCTCTGACTGCCCCAACCGGTCGGGTAAGTCTGGATCCGGCCCGCATAAGGATTACCGGGCGGCAGGTCACCCGCGTTGTTGATCGCCCTGAAGGAACCGACCGGAGCGTCCGCACCGAACGTGAGATCGGTGACCTGGGTGCGCCACGGAGTTCCGGGTATCGCTGCTGCGTTCGCCGGTGATCCAGAGTGCACGGCCAGCACGGCCAGCACACTGAGAACAGCGCCACCGGTGCGTTTCAGCCTGTGCCGTAGCGTCCTTTTACCCATGCCCGCTACGGTAAATGATCAATCACGGTCTGGTGACCAATTCGTCTTCAAAAAGTAAAGTTTCTGTCTATTTGGTTCGAATTCCAGTTTCGATGTGTACGCCTTATCTTCGACGCAGCCCGCGCGTCCAACCTCTCGGTTCCTGGACTACATCGACCACATCTATACGTTCGACGCGTACCCCGATCACCGGATCGGGAAGGTTATTGCTCGGATCGGCCACCAGATCGAGCACAACGAAGCCACTTGGCCCGACGTCCTGCGGGCGCAGGTGCAGTTCGACGGGGACGTCTTGCTGCAGGGCTGCTGCCATCAGGACCACGCGCCCGCGAGGCGAGCCGCCGACCAGGATCTGCAGGACGCGTTCCCGATCGGGCTCCTCCCCCGGATGGTCGGCCACCCACCACTGATCCGAGACCTTGTCGACCTGTAACACCACCGTGAGAACACGCGCCGCTGCACCGGGGATCAACCGCACAGCAAGGCTCGCATCTGCCTTCCAAGCTCGCGCCACCATCGCCCAGCTGCGGTGGAAGCCCTTCAGCAGAGCCAGTCGAGGGTCGGCGCCGGTCGTGATCCCCTCACCCGTCGCGAGCGTCGAGGTCGGCTCGTCGAGCGAGGTGAGCAGCGGATACGACGGGCGCGACGTCGCCGTCCGGGCACTTGCCGACACCTCGTCGAGCCCGCCCCGAAGCAGCGCCGGCCCATCGGTGGCCCACCAGTTCGCGACCGAGGTAAACAGCGGGTCGAAGTCGGCCTCGACTGAATTCATGGCGATGTTGAGCTGATGGTG
The DNA here is from genome assembly GCA_038199265.1 of Actinomycetales bacterium. Lineage (GTDB taxonomy): Bacteria > Actinomycetota > Actinomycetes > Actinomycetales > Dermatophilaceae > Allobranchiibius. Next base: position 6,256 of record JBBPZD010000279.1, read on the forward strand.
CAGCGGCGTCGACAGACCTTGCCGCCAGTGCGGCACCAAACCTGAGGACACGTCACCCGAACTGCGGTAGAACCACATCCAGAGCCGAGCCCGTTCGACCTGGTCGTCGGTGATCAGGCTGCTCCCACGTAGCAACGCCGACACCGAGTTCCTCAACAGTTGCCAGTACTGGTCCTGGTCGTCGGCACGCATCGAGAAGCCGCAGTGACTCCATTCGGACCAGCCCGCCTGGATTGCCGGGATCCCGTACGCCGGGTACTCGTTACTGACGCTTCCGCGGACGGTGACCACCAGGTCAGCGAGACTCCACAACTCGTTCTTGCTGAAGTCGCGAGACGGTGCAAAGTGCAGGTGAGGGTGGTGGCCGAGCCGCGTCGCCACGGATTCGAAGAAGCCGGTCGTGTCGTAGAGATGCTGTTTGGGGTGATCCAACAGCAACCAGGTCACCTCAGGGTGCACCACGGCGAACTCGGCTGTGCGTTCGAACCATTGGGCCAGACTGTCGAAGATCTCGCGGTTCCCGCCGAGCGCGTCACTGACAGCATGGTTGAACACCACCACGACGGGCCGGTCCGGTGACACGCCGGTTCTGCGGGCAGCCCAATCGCGCACCGCCGACCGTTCGGCGGCGCTCACGTAGGCGACCTCGTCGTCCTCGCTCTCTGAACGCCACCACGACGGCACCCCCAGATTTTTGCGGGCGCGCCATGCGACGAGCTCGGCGGCCGGCCGCAACGCTTCCCGCCGTGGCCACAACTCCTGCTCGAAGAAGATCCCGAGCGTGCGGGTCAGTTCCTGGCGGTAGGTCGATTCAGGATGCGCGGGGTCGATGCCGCGGTAGGCCTTCATCCCGCCTGTGCTCTGCACATGCAGAGTGGGGATCGACGCACGCCCCGCAGCGATCGACGCCGGCGCCCACTGGGCGTAGTCGACATGGCTGGTGACGAACGCGATCGGTGCCGTGTGCTGGACCAGCGCTTCCCACACGCGCGTGGTCGTACCGCTGAAATCGATCAGTTGCGAATGAGTCTCGTCCTGGCGCATCTCGTCGGTCATCGCCGGGACGCCTCTGATTCGAGCCCCCGTCGCATCCAGGATCGTCGTGAAATATGTCGCGTCGAGTTGCATTGCTGCTGCCACGGGAAGTGCAACGCCATCTACGTCGAGGTGGTCCGCGCCCGATCCGGTAGCCGTTACGGCTTCGCGCAGGTCGAGAACGTCGACCGCGCCCCACGCCCGCGCCATTTCACCGAGCATCTCCGCGTCGTACCCGGTCCACACCCGATGTTCCCACTGGGGTTCAGTGCCGACGACCGCGATGATCCGCGCACCGGTCGCTACTGACAGTGCCGACGCGAGGCTGAGCGAGCGCAAGTTCACGCGCAGGTCCTGGGTGAGCAGCTCGACCAGGATGTGCGGATGATCAGGTCCGGCCGCAAGCGCACTCAGGTGCGTATGCCAGAACGCCTGCGCACTGCGCAGCACCGGGAGAAAGCTGGGTCCGAACTGACCTGCGACGCTGCGCAGGTCGATCTGGGGCATCAGTCGAGGACGGCGTCTACGAAGGCAACCGGGTCGAAGGGGGCCAGGTCGTCGGGGCCCTCACCGAGGCCGACCAGCTTGACCGGAACACCCAGCTGGCGCTGGATCAGTACGACGATCCCGCCCTTGGCGGTTCCGTCGAGCTTGGTGAGAACGACACCGGTGATATCGACGGCCTGGCTGAAGACCTCTGCCTGCCGCAAGCCGTTCTGCCCAGTCGTCGCGTCGAGGACCAGCAGACACTCGTCGATCGCGCTCTGCTTCTCAATGACCCGCTTGACCTTGGCCAACTCGTCCATCAGCCCGACCTTGTTGTGTAGCCGCCCGGCTGTGTCGATGATCACGACGTCCGCTTCGACATCGGCAGCTTCCTTCACCGCGTCGAAGGCCACTGCAGCCGGATCGGCGCCTTCGCGGTCCGAACGGACCGTAGGTACACCCACCCGCTCGCCCCAGGTCTGGAGCTGGTCAGCAGCAGCGGCGCGGAAAGTGTCTGCTGCGCCCAACACGACATCCTTGTCCTCGGCGACGAGCACCCGGGCCAGCTTGCCCACTGACGTTGTCTTACCGGTCCCGTTGACGCCGACGACCATGACGCACGCTGGGCGGTCACCCACGCGGCTGGCAGCTATACGCCGGTCCATCGAGGGATCGACGAGCGCGAGTAGTTCTTCGTGCAGCCACGACTCGAGTTGTTCCGGTGTCCCGCTGCCCTCGACCCGCACGCGGCTCTTCAGCGCATTGACGAGTTCGGTGGTGGCCTCCACACCGAGATCGGCGCCCAGCAGGGTGTCTTCGACCTCTTCCCAGACCCCGTCGTCCAGCTGACCGCTGGACAGGATGCCGAGCAGTCCCTTGCCCATCGCGTTGTTGGACGCCGCCAACCGTGAGCGCAACCGACCCATCCGGTTGCGCGCAGATTCGGGCTTTTCAACAGTTTGTTCGACCGGCAGTTCCGGTGCCTGCAGCGGGGCCGGTTCGGGCTGTTCCGGGAGAGGTTCGGGCCGTGGCGCCGGTGCGTCCGGTACAGCAGCGGGCGGCTCGGCGGTTTTGCCGGTGTCTATCCGAGCGGCGCTACCGGCCTGATAGGTGTTGGCGCCGCGCACCTTCTCTTCGCGCTGCGGCGCCGACGGAACCGACATGCGGCGCCGTTTGGTGCTTTGTCGCAGGAACGCAATGGTTGCGCCCAGACCCGCAACGATGACCAGGGTTACGACGGCGAGAATTTCGAAGAGGCTATCCACGGCACCATCCTCGCAAACGTCAGGCGGTGGACACAGTCATCGGTCGCAGAGCGGACGGACGGGCGCCCACTCGCGCCGGTTCGCCCCTGCGAGTCAGCCGGCGCTGTGTGCGCTGTCGTCCTGCTTGGCGGATTTCCGGTCGGTCACGCTGGACAACATCCGCTCGCCCCGTTCGGTGAGCACCTGTCGCCCTTCACGCCGTGCGGGCACGGCGACCAGACCGACGACGACAGCGGACAGCGCAAGACAGATCACGAGAGCGACAACCAACCACAACATGCCTCTAGTGTGCCGCCTGCAACTGTGAAATCGGCTCCAACACACCCCGACGTGGCGAGACTCACCCGGGGTGCGGCGATCCGGTCAGTGGGGCTCAGTCCGCAGCAACTGGTACTGGCCCGCGCAGGGCCTGCGGCGAAACGTCCCGCAGACGTTGGGACACCACCGTGGTGATGCCGTCGCCCTGCATCGAAACGCCGTACAGCGCATCGGCGACCTCCATGGTGCGTTTTTGGTGGGTGATCACGATCAGCTGACTGGAGTGGCGCAGCTCCTGGAACAGGGTGATCAACCGGCTCAGATTCGCGTCGTCCAGCGCTGCCTCGACCTCGTCCATGATGTAGAACGGGCTCGGACGTGCCTTGAAGATCGCAACCAGGAGCGCAACAGCCACCAGGGCCCGCTCGCCCCCGGACAGCAGGGACAACCGCTTGATCTTCTTACCCGGCGGCCTCGCCTCGATCTCGATGCCGGTGGTCAACATGTCGGTGGGGTCGGTCAATAGAAGACGGCCCTCTCCACCTGGGAAGAGCCGCTCGAACACACCCACGAACTCGCGCGCGGTGTCGGCGAAGGCCTCGGCGAAGACCCGTTGCACCCGCTCGTCGACCTCGCGGACGATGTCGAGCAGGTCCTTCTTGGAGCGGGTCAGGTCATCAAGCTGCGTGGTGAGGAAGTTGTGCCGCTCCTCCAGCGCCGCGAACTCCTCCAGGGCCAGCGGGTTGACGCGGCCGAGCTGGGCAAGTTTGCGCTCCGCGGACCGCAGTCGTTTCTCCTGCGCGGCGCGAACGAACGCGGTCGGCTCGTGGGCCTCGTCGGGCGAGTCTCCGGCATGAGGGACATGTGGGATAGGTAGGTGCGGGCCGAACTCTTCCACGAGGTTGTCCGGGTCGATTCCGTACTCATCGATCGCCCGGGCACGCATCGCCTCGACTTTAAGGCGTTGCTCGGCGCGGGCGAGTTCGTCGCGGTGTACCGAATCGGTCAACACGCGGACTTGATCCGTCGCGGTCTGCACCGCGACGCGTGCCTGCCGAACGGCGTCCTCCAGGGTCCTTCGGCGCTGTTGGGCCTCTTCGCGCCGCACGGAAGCGATCGCGAGTGCTTCGTCCGTTCGCTGCGCCAACCGGGCGGCGTCGTCGCGCACCCCGGTCGCCACCCGTGCCTCGCGTTGACGGCGTTCGCGACGCTCCTGAGCTTTGCGGCGCGCCTCCACCTCAGATCTGGCTGCTGCTTGGAGAGACTCGGCGCGTCCCTCCAACGCTCGGGCCTGCTCCTGACGACTGCGCAGCGTCAGCTTGTGTTCGGTCTCGGCCGATCGGGCCGCCGCCGCTTCGGCGGCCAACCGAGGTTGATTGTCGGTGTCGGGGTCCGCCCCGCCGGGCTGGGCCCGCGCAGTATCGAGTCGTTCCTGCAACTCACCGAGTTCCGATTCGTTGACGGAGAGCGCACGCTGGGCCTCGGCGAGCGAGCGACCCCCCCGCTCCCGCTCGCTGCGAGCCGACCGCAGAGCCTGAC
>JBBPZD010000280.1:0-8127 GCA_038199265.1 Actinomycetales bacterium
GGACGTGCTCCCGGCAGCATCGAAGAGCGAACTCAGAAGCTTGAGCCCCTCGTAACAAGATTCGCCCTGGTTGTTCAGCGCCGGTGCCTCTGGGCCGAATGCCGCCGTGTAGTCACCCACAAAGTCGAGCGAGTCCTCGGTAGCCAGTGAGCGGAAGTAACCGGCGGCAACGTACACGCCGTGCGTTGCCTCCGGACCAGCCGCTAACAGCATGTTCTCCTCCATCAGCGGCGTCAGTCGCAGGAGTCCCTCATCGAGCCCGCGTGCGGCGAATTCTCGGTTGAAACGCACCGCATCCTCACCCACCAGGAACATGAGGACCCCATCTGCTCGAGGGCCCTGCTCGATGACGTCAAGCACGGCCGTGAAGTCATCGGCCCCAAACCGGGAGAGGGTCACACTCAGAACCTCGAGGCCGAGAGCGCGCGCGTAACCGGCGGCGACCAGTGCCGATCTTTGCGGCCACACGTAGTCCGAGCCGACGATGTGCCAGCGGCGAAGACCCAATTCATCACGGGCCCAGGCCAGCGCAGGCCCGATCTGCTCGTCGGGAGTCTCTCCCGCACAAAAAATCCCTGGCCTCGACTCCCCGCCTTCGTAGAGCGATGTGTACACATATGGGATTCGGCCCTGGGTGACGGGCGCGACTGCCTCCCGCACTGAAGAGATATGCCAGCCGGTCAGGGCGTCGATTCGACCGCCGTCCACGAGGTCACGGACAACTCGCGCAACCTCGTCGGCTGGTCGACCGGCATCGATCAAAGTGAACTCGACCGGACGACCCAGGAGTCCGCGCACATTCGTCTGTCGACGCCATAGGTCGGCCACCGCCTCGCACGACGGGCCAAAAATCCCACCCGGCCCTTGAAGCGGGACGGCGAGACCTATCCGCAGCGCCTCACGGCCGGCGCGCAACGCCTCGCCGCAACTTGCCGAAGCGAAGTGATCAGAACCACTACATAAACCCATGACGTAGTATTTCCATCTGGAAGGGATTTGCTCAACCTACGGCACTCCCCGTCACACGGGAAGAGGTTTGATGGCCGAGTCATCGCAGGAACAGTTGGCGCGCGGGGAGCGCAAGAAGTTGTCGGGCTGGCTCGACTCACGCCTGCTCACCATGGTCGCCGGCAACGTGAATCGCCGTATCGATATCGCACTGGCCTCTGAAGACCTCTCCGCGGAACAGTGGCGGGTGCTCGATTACCTCGACGAGACCGGGCCGTGCACGATGTCTTCTCTGGCAAAAGCCACCGGTACCAGCAGCGCAACCCTTACCCGGATCATCGACCGTCTCGTCAGCCGAGCGCTCACCTATCGCAGCGCCGACGGGAACGACCGTCGCCGCGTCCTGGTGCTCCTTTCCGAGCGCGGGCAGGAAACCACCGACCGGGTCCGCCCCCTCGTGCACGCCGCTGCAGACAGTGCCGCCGCGCAACTTAGCGCCGAGGAGCAGGACGAAGTCAGCCGACTACTGCGCCTGATGGCGTGAACCATCGCGGCCTGTGCAGGACGACAGGCGCCTGGTGATCCGGCCCACTGACGGCGGCCATCTGCGCAGCGACACAGCCACGTCGGTCGGGGCATCGCCCGGCCGCTGACGGTGTGGATTGCTGCCCACGTGTGGAGCCGTTGGAAGGGATTCCTGGTACGTCGTCCTCGGTGTAGGCGATCGTTCAAGAAGGATGCCGTCCAGCATGAATCCGACCCCGCCCTGGCATCCATTTCGAGCCCACGATTGCTGGCCCCAGCGTCATGGGGTCTGCTCGTCGCCAAAAGATCCGGTGTTCAGCTTCTTTCCAACATCTGTACCGGTACCGTCCAGCTATGACCCAGACCACACCACCCACAGGTGGGACTCACTGCGTAGTGGGGTACGTGCCTGAATCGAGCGGAGACGACGCCGTTGCGCTTGGTCGAATGCTGACATCCGGTACCAGCGACCCCCTCACTGTCTGCACTGTTATAGCCAACACAGCAACCGGCGGAGATGCTGCTTTCGGCAGCGTCGGCTATGGCGACCTGATGGCCGAGAAACTCAAGCCCTACCTCGAGCAGGTCAAAGCGGACCTGGCGCCGATCGAAGCGACGTGCACGGTATGCCTTGCAACCTCCGTCGCGACCGGCCTCCTGGACTATTGCGCCGAACGCGGCGGCACGGTCATTGCGCTCGGCTCTGCTCGCAACTCCGTTTCCGGTCGCTACGCAGTCGGCAGCATGGCCGGTCTGTTGCAGCATGCTTCACCGATACCTCTTGCGTTTGCACCTGCCGGGTTCGCACACGCGGGAGTTCACGAGGTTCATCGGGTGGTCTGCGGTTACAACGAGTCACCGGACTCCGAGCAGGCGTTGCGGGCTGCTGTCGCATTGAGCAGAGCTCACGATGCACCACTGCAAATCGTCTACTTCGTCTTCCCAGAGCATCCTGGCCTACGTCATCTGGCCGGGCGTGGCTCTCACGACCCCTCGCAGGCACACCAGAATGAGCGGGCCGCGCAACTGCTGGCAACGGCAGCCAACGCAGTCCCGGACGACGTAGCGGTGGAAACCTTCGTCCGCACCGGGGGCAACGTGGCCCAAGCCGTAGCTCGCGCCGAGTGGGCTGACGGTGACCTCCTCGTGCTGGGGTCGGCGCCGATGGGTCCCCTCGCCCGGGTTTTCCTCGGCTCCACAGCGCTGAAGCTCATCCGATGCTGCCCCGTGCCGGTTGTCGCTGTCCCCCGGCACGCCGAGTCTGCAAGCTCGACGCACTCGTCAGCACCATCCGGTCAACCTTCCCAGGACGCCTCGGCGTCGGACAACAGCTGAGAGTGACATCGTGACTGAACAAAAGGCTGCACCCGCCCGACCCGGCGGTGTCATCGACAAAGGGCTCGCGCCAGGCAAAGTCAGCACTCTTTCCGGCGCAATCCTGGGCGTGTCCTCGGTGGCCCCCGGTTACACGCTGACCGCGAGCATCGGCCTCATAGTCGCGGCGGTCGGATTCAAGATGCCGGCTATCTTCATCGCCGGATTCGTCCCGATGTTCCTGACCGCGTACGCCTACCGGGAGCTCAACTCCGACTCCCCCGACTGCGGTGCATCTTTCACATGGTCGACCAAGGCCTTCGGTCCGTATGTCGGATTCATGTGCGGTTGGGGCATGGTGATGTCGACCATCATCGTCTTGTCGAACCTGGCAGCAATCGCAGTCGAGTTCTTCTACCTCTTCCTGGCCCGGGTCTTCAGCGCGCCAAGCATTGCCGACTTGTCCAGCAACAAACCGGTAGCCATCCTGACCACGCTGGCATTCTTGGCTCTTGCTACGTCAGTGGCCTATCGAGGAATTACCACCAGCGAGCGCATCCAGGTCGTGCTGGTCGGTTTCCAGATGATCGTGCTGTTGTTGTTCGCCGTCCTGGCGCTGATCCAGATCGCCCGTGGAAATGCTCCGTCGACCGAGGGTTTCAGCCTCGACTGGTTCAACCCCCTCACGGGTCTGACCGCGGGTGCTTTCGTACTCGGAGTGACCGGATCGATATTCGCGTTCTGGGGATGGGACACCTGCCTTACCCTGGGCGAAGAATGTAAGGACCCCGAGAAGACGCCCGGCCGCGCCGGTCTGTTGTGTGTCGTCACGATCCTGATGACGTACCTGCTGGTGGCGGTGGCTGCGCTCATGTACGCCGGTGTGGGCGAAACGGGCCTCGGTCTGGGCAATCCCGACACCGCCGACAACGTGTTCGCAGCGCTTGCCGGACCTGTGATGGGCAAGTGGGTCGGGCTACTGCTGTTCCTGGCAGTGCTCGCATCATCGGCTGCCAGCCTGCAGACCACATTCCTACCCGCGGCGCGCACGATGCTTGCGATGGGCGCCTACAAAGCGTTCCCGACCAAGCTCGCCCAAGTGCACCCCCGATTCCTGGTGCCCTCCTTCGGCGCCGTGGTCGCCGGTGTCGTGACCGCGGTGTTCTACACGGTGACGACTGTTTTGTCTGAGCGAACACTGCTGGACACGATCGCTGCGCTGGGCATCATGATCTGCTTCTACTACGGCATCACGGCGTTCGCCTGCATCTGGTATTTCCGCAAGCAACTGTTCAGCAACGCGCACAACGTGATCTTCAAATTCTTGTTCCCATTGCTCGGCGGCTTGATCCTGACAGCGGTGTTCGGGGTTTCGATCAGAGAGAGCATGAACCCGGAGAACGGGAGCGGCTCCGCCATCGGCGGTATCGGCCTGGTGTTCTTCCTCGGCTTCGGAGTACTGGGCTTGGGAGTTGTCGCGATGTTCATCATGCGGGCCCGGCAGCCGGAATTCTTCCGCGGCGAAACGTTGACCCGCGACACTCCGGCCATGCCTGAGGACGCTCTCGCCGCACAGGCCAACGAATGACAGCTACCGGCTAGGAGGGATCGGCCAGGCCCATCAGCGTGATCAGCTCCCACGCTGTATGGGCGGCCGCGAGCCCGGTGATGCCTGCGTGGTCGTAGGCGGGTGCAACCTCGACCACATCGCAGCCGACGATGTTCAGTCCACGAAGTCCTCGCAGTGTGCAGAACAACTCTCGGGTGCTCAGACCTGCGACCTCCGGAGTCCCGGTGGCAGGGGCGAACGACGGATCGAGCACGTCGATATCGACGGAGATGTAGACCGGTCCTCCCCCAATCCGGTGACGCATCTGGGCCACGATGTCGTCGATCGAGCGCCGCTGGAACTCGTCGCTGTGGATGAGTTCGAAGCCGCAGTCGGCGTCATCGGTCAGCTCGGACGGGTCGTAGATGCCTCCGCGGATACCCACGTGCTGGCAGCGGGTCAGATCCATCAGACCCTCTTCAGCTGCACGCCGGAACGGCGATCCATGCCAGAGGGGTACACCGTGCAGGGTGTCCCAGGTATCCAGGTGCGCGTCGAAGTGCACCACCGCGACAGGGCCGTGGGCACTAACGGCTGCACGCAGCAACGGCAGCGCCACAGTGTGGTCGCCGCCGAGTGCAACGATCCGAGCGCCTGCGCTCGTCAACTCCTTGGCTCGGGCTTCGATCGTCTCGACTGCCTGCTCGATGTCGTACGGGCTGGCCCCGACATCGCCTGCGTCGACGACCTGAGAGGTCGCGTACGGATAGGCATCGAGCACCTGGTGGTAGGGGTGCAGCTGCCGGGAGTTCTCCCGGATGTGACTCGGTCCGAACCGCGCGCCGGGCCGAAAGCTCGTTCCGGAGTCGAACGGGATCCCCAGCACCGCGATGTCGGCGTGTTCTACGTCCTCGATTCGCGGCAGCAACGCGAATGTCGCTATCCCGGCATAGCGCGGCATCGATGGGTCCAGGCGGGGCCCGACGGGCGTGGCTTCACTCATCTGGCTGATTCTGCCGCACCCAGGGCACGACGCGGTGTGCGAGCCGACCGGCCTCATTGCGAGACTGGCGACGTGCACGCCGCCCGCATCTTCTTCCTCGTCGCCGCCTCCCTGCACGCGGGTTTCCAGCTGACGGTCACCGTGCTCGTCTACCCCGCATTGGCGAGGGTGCAGGAGCAGGACTGGAGCCGCGAGCACGCATTGCACAGCGCCCGGATCGTCCCGCTCGTTGGCGTCATCTACGTGTTTCTGGCGGGCTCGACGGTATGGCTGTTGGCGTCCGATCGAGAGGGGTGGACGTGGGTAGCAGCTGTCGGTGCGTTGCTCGTCGCGGCAGTTACGGCATTCGGTGCCGCGCCCTTACATGGAAAGCTGACGAATCGTGATCCGGTACTGCTCGACCGGTTGCTTCGGGTGGATCGGCTCCGCGCAGTGCTGGCAGTCCTTCTCATGGGCATCGCGATCGTCTTGATCTGAGGGCAGCGACCGCTCGGTGATCCCGGTTGACCTCAGCGCGTTCACTCGGTGCCTTTGAGCCCGAATCGGGGACGCAGGATCCGCACCCGCAGAACTCGGTCGGTATCGCGGGCTTCTTGCAGGTCACGCAACCGCGCCTGGAGCAGCATGGTCAGCGTGATGATTCCGACGATCCGCGTCGGATCGTTGCGGTCCACGACCGGCATTCGGTCGACCCCGTTCCCGGCCATCTCGGTAGCGACATGTCGTAGTGTCTCGTCGCTGTGAGTGACCACGAGCTGACGGGTACCGACGGCGTGGACGGTCGACTCGCCATTCTCGTGATGCATAGCCGTCTCGAGTTGAGTGCGCGTGACCACACCGTCCAGCGAACCACTGTCCCCCACTACCGGATAGAGCATTTGACGACGCGCACCGATATTCGCCGGATCCGTGTCCGCGATCGCGCCGAAGGCTTGCGATACCGACACGTCCCACTCGAAGGTCAGGACGTCGGTTTGCATTACTTCGCTGACGAAAAGAATCTCAAGTGGATCCACGTCGTATTCCCGCGACAGGTGGTAGCCGCGGCGCGCGATCTTCTCTGTCAGGACCGACCGTTTGAGCAGCAGAACCGAAACCATGAACGCGATGCTGGCCCCGATGATCAAGGGCAGTAGCGCATCGAAGCGGCGGGTCAGTTCGAGCGCGAACACGACCCCGGTCATGGGTGATCGCATCACTCCGCCGAGCACCCCGGCGAGACCGATGAGAGCCCAGAACCCGGGCCCCACAGTGGGAAAGACATGGGACTCCAGCGTGCCGAGCGCCCCACCGATCATGAACACCGGTGCGAGGACCCCCCCGGACGTCCCAGAACCCAGCGACAGTGACCAGATGGTTGTCTTGACGATGAGGATGCCGATCACGAGTCCCAATCCGATCGATCCGTCCAGTTCGGCACCGATGACGTCGTATCCGACGCCGAGCGTCTGCGGCACGATCAGCCCACCGATACCGATGATCACGCCACCGATTGCAGGCCACCACATCCAGTGGACCGGCAACCGGTGGAAGCCATCCTCGGCCAGGTACACCAACCTGGTCGCGACAACCGCGAGCAGGCCAGATGTGACACCCGACACAACGCAGAGCGCGTAGGTCGAGTAGCCGATGTGCAGTGTGCCCACTGCGGGGAAGAGGGCGCTCGTGCCGAGGATCGGACGACGAACGATGGCTGCGACGCAGACCGCTGCAGCCACAGGCACATAACTACGCGGACGCCACTCGAACAGCAGGAGTTCCACAGCCAACATGAGGGCAGCGAACGGGGAGTTGAAGGTGGCAGCCATACCGCCGGCGGCACCGGCCACCAGCAGGGTTTTACGCTCGTCGGCGGTCAGCTTCAGCAGTTGTGCGAACAATGATCCGACCGCACCACCGGTCATGATGATCGGCCCCTCCGCGCCGAACGGTCCGCCGGTGCCTATGGCGATGGCCGAGGAGATGGGTTTCAGGACCGCAACCCTGGGTGCAATCTTGCTTTCCCCCAGGAGGATTGCCTCGATTGCCTCGGGCATACCGTGTCCGCGGATCTTCTCCGATCCGTAGCGCGCCATCAGACCGATGATCAGCCCACCGATGACCGGCGCCAGAACGACTACCAGCGGATTGTGATGGCCCTCGCCCGGGGCGACGAGCTGGGTGCCCACACGACCGTAGAAGACGGCGTTGGTGATGAACCCGATCAGCCGCAGCAACGCCCAGGCGACGACCGCACTGACTGCGCCCACGGGCAGTGCGAGAGCAGCGATGACCAGCATCCGCGGTGTTGCGCTGAAGTCGCCCAGATGACTGACGTCACGACGCGGCGGGCGATTCTGGCTCACCACAGCCGTCACGCCCACGGGAGGCTCGGTGCGCGCAAGTCGGAGGAAATGTATCGTGACACGAGGTATAAGAGTACTAGCATTGGGGGAATGCCAATAAACAGAGGTCTGCGATGTCCGTAAGACCCGCTGACCAGAACCCGGTCATCAGCGACCGGGACTATGCGCGACTACTGAGCGTCCGCACGGGCCTGCGCCGATTCGAACGGTGGAGCTCCGACCAGGCAGCCGAGCACGGAGTCACATCGAGCCAACATCAGTTGCTGCTCGCTGTGCGAGGGCATCGCGGCGCAGGGGGCCCGACGATCGGGCAGGTCGCCGAGTACCTGCTGATCCGTCCCCACTCAGCAGTGGAACTCGTAGATCGCACCGAGAAGGGCGGTCTGATCAATAGGGTGCGTGACACCCAGGATCATCGGGTGGTGCGGCTGACCTTGTCGCCC
>JBBPZD010000281.1:0-7432 GCA_038199265.1 Actinomycetales bacterium
AACAACGCAGCGTTGTTGATCAGCACATCGATCCGCCCGAGGGCAGCAGCGGCCTCCTCGACGAGACGCTCGACCTGCTGCGGGTCGGCCAGGTCGCCCTGCACCACGGTATGCCCGTCGCCCTCGAGCCCAGCCGCCACGGCCTCGGCCTCAGCACGTGACGAGCGGTAGTGCACGGCAACCCGGTCGCCACACGCGGCCGCGAAGACGCGGGCCACCTCGGCTCCGACTCCTCGAGATGCTCCGGTGACCAGGATGCCGCGGCGGGGCGGCGTGGACGGGTCAGAGATCGTCATACCGGCCATCCTGCCGCTTGCATGCATGGCACCGCGACGCGCCAATCGCCCCGGCACCGCGTTGGCGGAGCTGCCGTCGTCCAGCGCCTGCGCGTCAGGCTGAGGTGGCGCCGCGGTCATGGACGCATGCAACCAGCGTCCGCAAAGCGGTCTCGTACCCGGCTGCGACACTCCGTTTGGTGACCGGTAGCGCTCCGAGGCCAGGGTCCGACTGCACGCCCACTTGCGGGCTCGCACCCTCAATGTCAGCTTGGACGCGCCCGCATGAGTGTTCCGCATGACCAGTTCGAAGAGGTATCCCGGGAGCGGGTGTCCTCCGCAACCTAGTGCTTCGAAAGGTGGCGGATCCGGGTGCGGTTATGAGACGTCTATGGCACTGAACCGCCGCCATACAGTGTCTGGCGCGTCTGTCTTGAATCCCTCGTCATCTAGCCCAAAGTAGAAACTTCGACACCTTGCTCGAGCGTGCGCCTTCCTGCACCACTGCCCCACGTTCGGTATCGAACACAGAACAACATTCCAAGGGAGATCTTCTCCCTGTTCGGCTGCTGCTGACCCGGATACGAGTCAACGCAGCAACGCAGTCGGCGGTCTGGAGAGGTTTGCTGATCCTGCTGGAGGTGGACACTGCGGCGGGAGAAAAACCGTCCTACCCGCAGCTACTGGACGCGGGCACGGGCGCAGGCAGAAAGAAAGCGCCGAAGGGGAACCCGCGACGCAGTCCATGACCACAACCACATCCGCGACGGGCCATCCTTGGGGTCGACCTTAGGGTGAACGGATGGATGCCGACATCAATTTTTACTTCGACCCGGTATGCCCCTTTGCCTGGATGACCAGCAAGTGGGTGCGCCAAGTACAAGCACAGCGCGACTACACCGTGGACTGGCGATTTATCTCTTTGCGTCTTATTAACTCCGAGGTCGACTACGACGCGCATTTTCCCCCCGAGTACGACGCCGGACATACCGCCGGCCTGCGGTTGCTGCGGGTAGCCGCGCGGGCGCGAGCCGAACACGGGCGCGAGGCGATGGGGCCGTTGTACGCCGCTTTCGGTGCGCACATCTTCGATACCGCCCCCGCCGATGACAACGAGACCCAGCGCGAACTTCATCAACGGCGCGGGTCGCGGGCCTTCGTGGAACCGATCCTCGCCGAGGCCGGACTGCCGCGCGGGCTGACCGACGCTCTGGAGGACCAGTCGTGGGACGAACAGATCCGCAACGAGGGTGACCAGGCGCTGGCCTTGACCGGTAAGGATGTGGGAACGCCGATCATCCACTTCCAGCCCCCCGCTGGTGTGGCCTTCTTCGGTCCGGTCATCAGTCGACTGCCGGCCGGGGACCAGGCAGGCCAGCTATGGGATCACGTGGTCGCACTGGCCAGCTTCCCCGGGTTCGCCGAGCTCAAACGCAGCCTGCGCGAGCAGCCACAACTAGCAGCGCTCGGAATCAACGCCGACACGGCCGGTCAGCAGCAGGACTGGCACGGCGGTAGCCAGAAGCAAACAAAATGACCACCCCGATGCGCACCACAGCCTGACCGGCGCGATCAGACCCCCTAGCGGCCCCGAAGTCGGCCTTGGATCCGAGAGTTCGTCGCTACACCCGCTACGTAGACGGTCGTTTACGTGACATCCGTACAAGGGGGCCCTGCGGTTCGTGCTGCGTCGTGTGTTTCGTCATGCGTGGTGGTGGATCCTCGGTCTCGTACTGGTGGGGCTGGTCTTGTCGTTGCGGTCATCGGACTGGTGGTCCTCGCCGCCGGTGTCGGTTTCCGTTGTGGGCGGCGGCGCGCCCACCTCTGAGTGAAGCTGCGCACCCTTCCGCTCAGCGCTCGGGGGATTGGCGAGCGGAACGAATCGCACACGGGGATCCGCGGAAGCGGCGGGTCGCTGTTGTTGTTGGTTCAGTCATGAGCTTGAAGGTTGAAGTCTGGTCTGACGTTGTCTGCCCGTGGTGCTACATCGGCAAGCGCCGCCTCGAGGCAGCCTTGGCGCGTTTTGCCCACCACGACGAGGTCGAGTTGATTTGGCGCAGTTTCGAGCTCGACGTGTCCGCGCCCCCGAGCGCCGCCGAGCAGGGGACGTACGCCCAGCGGCTCGCTACCAAGTACCACTGCTCGGTCCTGGAGGCGCAGGCCATGATGGACGACATGACCGCCACCGCGGCGAAGGAAGGGCTCGACTTCCGCTTCGATCTGGCCCGGCCCGGCAACACCCTCGATGCACACCGGTTGCTGCACCTGGCCTTGGAGCACGGACAACAGGACGAGCTCAAGGAGCGCCTGGACCGCGCAACGTTTACCGAGGGATCACCAGTCTCCGATCACTGCGCGCTGCGAGCCCTCTGCGCGCAGGTAGGGCTGCCCGAAGACGATGTGAACGCGGTGCTGACCTCGAACCGCTACTGCGATGCGGTTCGCGCCGACGAGACACAGGCACAGGCGTACGGCATCAGCGCCGTCCCCTTCTTCGTCATCGATGGTCGGTACGGCATCTCCGGAGCCCAACCCGCCGACGCCATCCTGCAGACGCTGGACACGGCCTGGTCTGAACGTTCTCCGCTCCCACTGGTAACTCAGGACGGCGAAGCGCCCTCCTGTGAGGGCGACTCATGCGCGGTCTGACGCGCTGACCGACGTGCCCGCCCGTTTGCAAGGACCGACCTGATCTCCGCGCAGGACTGGGGATGATCCGCCACCGCAGCTAGATGCCTGAAGCTGTCCGCCCAGCTGCCGTCGTTGTCTTCATGATGAGACGGACGTAACGATCGAGTTCAGTAGCCCACCACGATGAATCGTCTGCATATATGTTCGAGGAATCCATGGGCCACAAGCCCGAGCCCCTTACCCCTGGAGGTTCGCAGTGTCACAGCATCCGAATCCCGATGAAGCACCGCCGGCCAAAGTCGGCCTTCTCTGGCTGACCGGCATCTTGCTACTTATCCCCATGCTCGCGCTGATTCCAGTCGGGTGGTACTCCAGACAGGACCCGAAACTCGGACCCTTCCCGTTCTTCATCTGGTATCAGCTGCTGTGGGTTCCCCTGACCGCTGGTTTCTGCTGGGCCGCCTACATCGTGGTCCAGAAAGCCCGGCCGTACCGTCCGATACAGCCAGCGGAGCAGTCCGTATCCACTGAAGGTGACGCATGAAAACTCTGATCCCTCAGCTGGCCAACCCCTCCCAACCCAACTCTGGCATCCACGGTGCTGCGCTGACTGTGCTGATCGCTTTGTTCCTGCTGGTCACTGTCGTCGGGTTCCTGGCGAGCCGCTGGCGGAGGGCCGACTCGCTGGACAGCCTGGACGAGTGGGGTCTGGGCGGGCGTTCCTTCGGTACCGGGGTCACCTGGTTCCTGCTGGGCGGTGACTTGTACACGGCCTATACCTTCGTGGCGGTCCCTGCGGCGATGTACTCCCTGGGTGCTGTCTCTGGTTTCTTCGCTGTGCCGTACACGATCGTGGCCTACCCGATCATCTTCTTCTTCATGTCGCGCCTGTGGTCGGTCAGCCACCGCCACGGATATGTCACCGGTGCCGACTTCGTGCGCGGTCGCTATGGATCGCGTGGCCTGTCCCTGGCGATGGCGATCACTGGCATCCTGGCCACGCTGCCCTACATCGCGTTGCAACTGGTCGGTATCCAGGCTGTGCTCGAAGTGGCCGGAGTCGGCGGCGGCAGCAACTGGTTCGTCAAAGACATCCCGCTGATCATCGCGTTCGCCGTGCTTGCTGCCTACACCTACACCAGCGGCCTGCGCGCGCCGGCGATCATCGCGTTCGTCAAGGATGGGCTGATCTACCTGGTGATCATTGTGGCGATCATCTACCTGCCAGCCAAGGTCGGCGGCTGGGGTCACATCTTCGACGCAGTCAACGCCAAGAGTGCGGCCGCCGCACAGGTTCCCACCGGTAAGCAGTTCCCGGTCGTCGTGCCGAAACCTGCGCAGTGGACCTACGTCACCCTCGCGTTTGGATCGGCGCTGGCATTGTTCATGTACCCGCACTCGATCACCGCAGTCCTCGCTTCCAAAAGTCGCAAAACCATCCGACGCAACGCCGCGATCCTGCCGGCCTACTCGCTCGCGTTGGCCTTACTGGCCCTGCTCGGCTGGATCGCGATCGCAGCGGGCACCAAGCCCCTTGGCTTCGGTGACAAACCCAATGCGCAACTGGTGGTGCCGCAGCTCTTCCTGGATCAGTTCCCAGGCTGGTTCGCAGGGGTCGCTTTCGCGGCCATCGCGATCGGTGCTCTTGTGCCCGCAGCCATCATGTCGATCGCCGCGTCCAACACCTTCACCCGCAACATCTACAAAGAATGGTGGAAGCCCGAGGCCACTGCCCAGCAGGAGGCCAAGGTCTCCAAACTCGTGTCCCTGGTCGTGAAAGTCTTCGCGGTCGGCTTTGTCCTGGTCTTGGACAAGCAGAACGCGATCAACTTCCAACTGCTGGGCGGTATTTGGATCCTGCAGACCTTCCCCGCCATCGTGGTCGGCCTCTACACCAAGTGGTTGCACCGGTGGGCGCTGCTGATCGGCTGGGCCGTTGCCATGATCTACGGCACCTTCAAGGCATACGGCGTATCCACCGCGGCAACATCCCACTTCGCCGGATCATCAGCGATCATCCCCGGCATCGATAAAATGGGATACATCGGAGCGACTGCACTGGCGCTGAACCTGCTTGTGGCAGTCGTCCTGACATTCGTCTTCCGTGCGTTGAAAACACCGTACGGACGCGACGAGACCGTCAAAATCGACTACTTCGCCGACTCCGACGACCCCAAGGCAGCGGCCTACAACCGCGACCCGTTCGGACAGGAGAACCTCTGAGATGACGCCCCTGACGCCCCTGCTGCAAGAGCGCCAGGGGCGCCAGGGGCGTTGGAATTCCAGCAGGACGTAGTACCTGATCCAAGGTTTGCGTCGCCATCGATGCGCTTCCAGGGCGATACCGTCGTGGCGTGGCCGACAACGAGGGGACGCAATTCGAGACGGACCCACACAGTCGAGCCAGATTCCCGACCGGGGTCTTCGACCACGGCACCGAACCTGACCCCCTCTATTCCCTGGCCAACGAGCGGACCTACCTGGCCTGGCTGCGGCTCGCACTCACCTTGACAGCGTCCGCAATCGCGGTCGACCGGTTGTTCGTTGATCATCCGCGGGCCGGGGATCAAGCTGTGTCTCTCGCGCTCGTCTCCGTCGCCTTTGCCGCCTGCGCCGTCGGCGTGCATCGCTGGTGGTCAACCGAACTCGCGCTGCGCAAGCGCCGGCCGCTGCCTGGCTTCGGCGTCCCGTTACTCAGCAGCGTTGCGGTGATCCTCATCGGCTGCGGAGTGGTCGTACTGATCCTGCAGTCCAAGTCGTGACCAAGCGCCCGTCCCCACCACAGCAGCTGTGGGGGCACCAGCACCCCTTCGAGCGCAATTACCTGCAACGCAGCATGACCGTTGCCGCACTCGCCATGCTCGGCGCCGTGTCGCTGATCTTGATCGTGCAGAACGCTCTGCACGTGCTCGCCGGCATCGCCCTGATCTGTGCAGGAGCCGGTGCCGGCCTCGCGGCGCTGTCGCGTCAACGCTACCTGCGCGAGACCGAGGTTGGCTTCGTGATCCTGCAGACCCGAGACGGCCGTTTCGTACTGGCGTCGGCAGCGGCATTCGTAGCGGTCGACGTGCTCGCGGTTCTCGTCATCCTCTTGGGTTGAGCTCAAGCCACGCCTGTTTGCCCGACGGGCACCATTCCTGCTGGCATGCCCAGCCAACAGGATCAAAGACACCGCGACGCAAACTGGACCACGTCATGACGAACCATCCGATCTAGCTATGGTTCGACGCTGTGCAAAAGATGCCTGTCCGCGGATCGCTCCGAGCCAGCCAGCCAATCTGGCTGCCGCAACGCGCCATCGGCCTGCAGGTGTTGTGGGGATCGTGATGCATTACGACGAATGTCAGCGGCGCACACGACGAAGCACGGCTGATCTCCGAGGGCCCACTCGATCGTTCACCGGGTAGGGAACATCGCTAGATACTCCCGCAATGCAGCTGCTGTGTCGTGAGCGTGCTGTGGTGTCGTCTCGATCGTGATCTGAGATCCCGTTCGCCGCTGTGAGCCCAGCGGGGGTTGCGCAAGCTCGTGGCTCAACCCGATCAGTAACTGCACCCGCGCTGCCGACTGGGCACCCACCCCGAAGCTCAAGTTCGGCTCGGTGAATGTCAACCATCCAGCGGTGATTGGCTCGTCGAAGAAGGCTTTATCTAGCTGCCTGGCCTCGGCTGTGAGCGATCGCGTAAGACCGGCTGCAACGTTTTGAAACCAGTCGGCCAACTCAGCGACCTCCCAGGTCGTCAGACAGGGCTGCTGAAAAGACCACGACGGCCCCGCTTCAGTAGTCACGCTGCCATGAACGATGAGTCAGTTAAAGTCCCAGGAGTCTGGATCCTCTGACCGGTCGCCGGTCGTTCACCGGGGCAGGGATCGGTCTGGGGCACCTGCTGACCCGGCCTATGGCGGCCCCACTCCGGAAATCTCGTAGCGGATGATCTTCGCGCCCCGAATGTCTGGCAGCGGAGTCGCGGTGGGGCCCGGATCAGTACTCCGAAAGGCCAGGAGCTGCTCCTCGGATACCCAGCGCTCGTAGACGACGACTCGATCAGCAACCAAGGGGTCCGCGGCCTGGACGAACTCGAGACACCCGGGCGCGTCGCGTGCACGGCGGGTCGCCTCAGCAGCCGCCACTAGGTAAGCGTCGCGGACGCCCGGAGATACCTCAAGGTAGCCAGCCACAATCAACATGACCCCGAGTCTGCACGCTCTGCCGATTCCGGCAGCTGTGGGAGAGCGACGATGGTTGCCCGATGATCGATCCGCTTGTGACGCCTGCGCCGGCGGCGAGCCTGAGCGTCAGGTGCCGCAGAAGGTTAGGTAGCGTCCGAACCCTTCTGGGGCGGCAGCTGCGTAGCGCTCGAGGCCCGGGCGCTTGTCGTAGGGACTGGTCACCGCTTCCAGCAACCGTTCGAGTGGAGCGAGATCGTCGATGGTCGCCGCGGTGAGAGCTTCTTCGACGAGGTGGTTGCGGGGGATGTAGACGGGGTTGGTCCGGTCCATTTCCTCGTGATCTGGCCCCAGAGCGC
>JBBPZD010000282.1:0-16213 GCA_038199265.1 Actinomycetales bacterium
CAACCCCTTCGAGTTCGTCAAGACCAACGTGATGGGTAGTCAGAACGTCGTCGAGGCCTCCATCGATTCCGGGGTCAAGAAGGTCGTTGCGCTCTCGACCGACAAGGCGTCCAGCCCGATCAACCTGTACGGCGCCACCAAACTGACCGCCGACAAGCTGTTCATCCTCGGAAATCACTACGCCGCCGCGTACCCCAGCCGGTTCGCGGTCGTCCGGTACGGCAACGTCACCGGCTCGCGCGGCTCGATCATCCCCAAGTTCCGGGCGTTGCACGCTGCAGGTGAGTCGTTGCCGATCACCGACCTGCGCTGCACCCGGTTCCTGATTACGCTGCCCGACGCCGTGCAGATGGTGCTCGACACCTTCGACATGATGCAGGGCGGCGAGCTCGTCGTGCCGCACATCCCCTCGCACATGGTCACCGACCTCGCGCAGGCAGTCGCCCCGGGGGCCAAGATGCACGACATCGGCCTGCGCCCCGGCGAGAAGCTGCACGAAGAGATGATTAGCCCCGAGGAAGGCCGCCGTGCGGTCATCGTGATGGACGGCAAGTACTACGTTCTCGAGCCTGAACTGGGCACCTGGGGTTATCAGCCCATCAAGGGCGCCGAGCGGGTCCCGGCGGGCTTTCACTGCTCCTCCGACAAGAACGACCTGTGGTACTCCGCCGAAGACATCCGCCACGTCCTGGAATCCGGCGCCTGAAGAAACCCCACGAAGGTCTCCGCTTCGCTTCGATACCGTGCGGGGGCCCCGACAAGTACCAGTGCGAAAGTTCTCCGCTTCGCCCCGAAAGGACACTCTGATGCCGGTTCCTTACGGGCGACAGTCGATCGACGAGTCCGACATCGAGGCGGTTGCCGCGGTGCTGCGCGGTGACTGGCTGACCACGGGTCCGGCGGTCGCTCAGTTCGAACGGGATATCGCCGCTGTCGCGGGCGTGCACGGGTCCGCTGTTTCCGTCAGTTCCGGTACGGCGGCGCTGCACACGGCCTACGCGGGCCTCGGCGTCGCCGACGGTGACGAGGTCATCACGACCCCGTTGACCTTCCTCGCGACGGCGACCTGTGCAGCGATCCTCGGTGGCACGGTGGTCTTCGCTGACGTCAGTGAAGACACCGGGAATCTGGACCCGAGCGCGGTAGCGGCTGCAATCACGCAGCGCACGAAGGTTGTTGCCGGTGTCGACTTCGGCGGCCACCCCATCGACGCGCCGGCCCTGTCCACAGTCGCGCACGACGCCGGCGCGTTGCTGCTGCAGGATGCTGCGCACAGCATCGGCGGGTCGCTGGACGGCATCCCCGTTGGAGCGATGTCCGATGTCACCACCTTCTCCTTCTTCCCGACCAAGAACCTGACCACGGCCGAAGGCGGGGCGGTGGTGGGTCTGGAGGCTGACGTCGTCGAGCGAGCCCGCCGCTTCAAGGGCATTGGCATGATTCGCGACGAAGCGTCGTTGCGGCATGAATCACCGGGTGGTTGGTATTACGAGATTCACGATCTGGGGCTGAACTACCGGTTGCCCGATGTGCTCGCAGCCCTCGGTTCGAGCCAGCTGAAGCGGCTCTCGCAGTTCAAAGCACGTCGCCAGCAGATCACCGACCGGTACAACGCAGGCCTGGCCGGCATCGAGGAGTTGCGGTTGCCCGCGCACCGCCCGGGTGCAGAGCCCATGTGGCATCTGTACCCGATGCGTATCCTGGACGGTCGCCGGCGCGAGCTCTTCGATCACCTGCGCTCGAACGGCATCCTCGTGCAGGTCAACTACATCCCGGTGTACTGGATGCCGTGGTTCGAGGACCGCGGCTACCGACGCGGCATGTGCCCCGTTGCCGAGGCCTACTCCGAGCAGGAGATCAGCCTGCCGATGTACTCCGACCTGGCCGATGACGACATCGACAAGGTGATCGAGCTGGTGCGCGGGTTCGTGCAGGCCTGAGGCCCGATGCATCACGCGAATGTGTTCTATGGCCACGCCGAAGTACTGGCGCGGTACTGCGGACTCCAGTACACCCCGACTATCTGGGGGTACCTGCAGCACGGCTGGAATACGCACGACGGTTTTGCGGTCGGGCACGAGTTCGTGGCCGGATACCCCAAACTGGTCTGGTCTCATTCGGTCGCTCGCCGCGGACGGTCCCTCGGTCTACGCGACTACACCGTGATCGGCTCGCCGTGGGCCTACCTGCTCGCGCTGCACGGAAACGTCCGGCCGGAGCAACACTCGGGCGATGTGCCCCTGTTGCATCACGATGCGAGGGGCACCATCGTCTACCCCTTCCACGGGTGGGAGGGTCAGCAGATCGTCGGCGACCACGGGGCGTACGCCGCTCGTATCCGCGCCGCGGAGGGTGACGCGCCGGTCACGATCTGCCTGTACTGGAACGACTACGAGAACCCGGTGGTGCACCGGGTCTACCAGGACGCCGGGTTCCGGGTGATCACCCACGGGCGACGCGGGCACCTCTATGTCGGCGGTGACCTCGACTTCCTCGATCGGCAGTACGCCGAACTGCGTGCACACCGTCGAGCGGTGAGTAACCGGATGGGGTCTGCGTTGCTCTACGCGGCGTCTCTGGGCCTGTCCATCGGTGTGTACGGGGACCCGATGGTCTTGGCGGGGGACCACGCGGTGCTCGGTGGCATGGCGCGCCAGGAACGGATGTTCCCGCAACTGCACCAACAGGACGTCGAGCAGGCCGTCGCCCAGGATGTCGCAGGCCGCGAACTCGGACTCGACCTCACGGTGCCACCCGGTTTGCTGGCGCACACCCTCGGATGGGATAAATTCGCCTGACATGGACTCCAGCAACCACTGGTACGGACACGCGCATATCTTCGCGGCGTACTGCGGCCTCGACAGTACCGACCCGCCCCGCATCAACGGGGTCCTGCAGCACGGGTGGACCTTCGTGCACGGTTTCGGGCACGGTCACAACCCGCCCAAAGGGTTCGCTCGCTACGTCTGGTCCGACGTGTGTCGGCGTCGGGGTCAGGCGATCGGCTGGCGTGACTACGTCGTCACAGGTGCCCCGATGCTCTACCTGAATTCCATGCTCGCCCCCGAACCGGACGCCCCTGAACCAGAGGGCACGATCTGGTACCCGTTCCACGGCACGGCGGACTACGAAGAGGTCAGCGGCGATCACGATCGGTTGATCGCGCAGATCAAAGAGACTGAGCCCGGCCCCGTCACCATGTGCCTGTACTACGTGGAATACGAACAGCCCAGAATCCGTGCCAAGTACGAAGACGCCGGTTTCCGGGTCATCTGCCACGGAAAGCGCGGCACCTTCTGGACCGGCGGCAACCACGACTTCCTGCATCGCCAGCTGGGTGAGTTGCGCAGGCACACCCGGGTGGCCTCCAACCGGCTGTCCACCGCGACCTTCTACGGCGCGGCGCTCGGGCTGGAGCCGGCGGTGTACGGCGACCCGATGGAGTTCGTGGGAGTCAAGGACGGGTTCAACGGTGAACAGCTGCTGGAATGGACCTTCCAGGAGTTGCACGGGGAGCACACCGACATCGTCCGGGCCGCCCAGATCGCCGACAGCGAACTGGGCAGGGACGCGATGATGTCCCCCGCGGAGTTACGCGAGGTGTTCGGCTGGCAGGACGAGTGGATGCTGCAGCAACAGATCAAGCAGGAGATTGTGAACGCATGACGACCACGGACATCCCGACGAGCGGGAACACCCGCCCCGGCAATGTGCAGCTCGGCCCAGGGGCCATGCAGAACTGGTCAGACCTGGCGCATCACCCCGCCGGAGCGAGCGCGGCACATCGGGCGTTGATCCAGCAGTTGCTGCGCCCGGAGTATCGGGTGGCAGTGGTCGGCCCGCACGCGCTGGATCTGTTGGCGGGCATCGCGGCCCAGGTGGCGCACCTGAGCGTCATCACCCGTTCCATCCCCGACGCAGTCACCATCGGTCAGGCGCTGCTGGAGCACCCGTCCGCCGACGTACTGTGCGCGAGCGCGGCAGCGCTTATCGAGCAGCCCGAACCTTTCGACCTGGTCATCGCACTCGACGATCTGGCTCGGGTCTGGTCGCTGGAGTGCGAACCGATGACCTGGGCGCAGGTGTGCGACGGGGTGCGTCGGTTGCTGCGTCCCGGCGGGACGCTGCTGCTCGGCGTCGAGAACGAGCTTGGTTTGCACCGACTCACCAGCTTGCGGTCGAGGTACACCAGCGATCGTGATGAGGACTGGTCGGTTACCGCTACTTTCGATGCGACGCGGCCAAGGTCGGCTGATGCGTTGGTCGCCCTCACCGGCTGTGAATCGGTGCAGGTACTCGGCGCGCTACCGACCTGGCAAGAACAGACCGTCCTGGTCAGCAATCCAGGTCAACTGACACCGCAGATGAGCACGGTGCTCAGCGCGGTCACGCTGGGATCGTCGGCGTTCCGCAGGGTCGGTGCAGATCCGACACGGGTCACCCGCGCGGCAGTGCTCTCCGGTCGTTTGGCGGAGTTCGCCTCCGGGTGGATTCTCGTTGCTGGTCCGGCACGCTCGACACCAGTGGACGGTGCCCGAATCATCTGCGAAGACCCAACCGGTCAGGTGGTCACCTATCTCCCAGCGGGCCAGCAGGTCGTCCGTCAGATCGCTGGTTCACCCGATGAGGCGATCACCGTCAGCGTCGATGCTCAGTCGTTGTCGGGCAGGGCGCTCGACGCCTGCGCGGGGCAGGACCTCGCGGGATTGCGGTCCCTGCTGGGGCAGCTGCGCTCGCACCTGACGCAGTCGTCGGATGACGGCGTTCTTCCGGCAAAATTCGCAGATACCCGGCTCGACAACATCCTGATCGATGGCTCTTGCCTCCAGATGCTTGCCCCGGCCGATGTCGATCGCGACCTCGACGACGCCACCTGGGCTGCGTTGGCCGACTTGGTGTTGATCATCAGGGCTCGTGGCTCGCGTCATCCCTGGCCGGTGGCGACCGACGACGTGACGATGCTCGCCACTCTCGGGGCGATGGTCGGGCTTCCCGCCGACGGAGCGCCGAACACGTCCGTTTCGGCTGCAGAGAATCCCCGGGCACTGCCTGCGCACGACGTACCCGGGCTGCTTGCAGTCATCGATCGCCTCACCGACGCCAATGCCGCACTGGCATCCCGTTCGCGGTGGTTCGAGGAACGCCTCAACACTCGCGAACGTGAGATGCGAACACGCGCCGAACGGCACGACCAGGAGATGAAGTCGGCGCTGAAACAGCAACGGATCCTGCAGGATTCAGCCGAGGACCTGCGTCGCTCCATCACTTATCGGGCCGGCGCCGCGATCATCAACCCGATTCGTAAGTTCAGCGGCACTCGGCGCCCCTGACCGGTTGCAGCCTCGCTGACGGCTCGCCGAATGGCTCTGGCAACGTTGGGGAATCACGATCAAGAACCGTCTTGACCACGAGCACTTCGAGACGGTGGGACTGCCAGCCGACTCGGCCAGTACTGAAGCCGTCTCTACCGGCACGGGGCTCCCGGCCTGACCAGCGCGACCTGCCTCGCTGCAGCCGTCGGCCTCAGCTATCGATGGCTGCCTGTTCAATCCGTGACGAGGGATGTTGCGGTTCGCGCGCGAAAACTGACACGACGCCGACGCCCAGCGGTAGCGCTGCCAGACAGACCACGGGTAGGCGGTACCCGCCCGCCAGGTCGTGCCCGATCGAGAGCACCAGTGGGCCGGCTGCGGTCGAGGCAAGGTTGATGGCGGTGGCGAGCCCGCGGATCGTGCCGATGTGGCGGGCTCCGAAGTAGCGGACGAAAGCGGCTGCCTCGATGCCGCGGATGCTGCCACCGGCGGCCCCGAGAACCAAGCCGTACAGAATCGCAGTCCAGCCAGGGGTGATCGCCGGAATGAGCAGCAGGGCTGCGGCCATCGTCGCCATGGAGAACGTCACGCTGTACTTTGCCGGAATGCGGTCGGAGGAGGCGCCGGCAGCCAAGGTTGCGGCGATCCCGCTGAGGGTCTGGGGGAGAAAATTCCCGGCGGCTTCGAGCGGCGACAAACCCTGGGCGCCGAGGATCGAAATCTGATGAAAGGCCAGCGCCGTGCTCAAAAGTCCGGTTACGCCCAGTCCGGCGGCGATGATCCAGAACATTCCTGTTCGTCTCGCCTGCGCCGGAGTCCACGACTCGTGGTCGTGCATCGAAGGGACCCTCTCGGACTCTTCCGCGCCGACGCCGGGAGGGGTGCCGGCGCGTGCATCTGCAGCTGCCCGACCTGGGCGGGGCACCAGCAGCGCAGTCGGGATGACGACGCAAAGAACCACGAGCGCCTCGAGCCGCCAGGTGCCCGCAATGCCCATCTCGGGGATGATCGCGGCCAGGAACACGGGTGTCAGTGAGATTCCACCCGAGCCCACGGCAGTCGTGATGCCCAAGGCCAGACCACGTCGGTGGGTGACGAATCGGGCGACGACGGTAGTCGCGGCCAGCGACAGTGCTCCCTGTCCGGCCATCCGTACTCCGATGAAGCCGGTAGTGAGACCGATGAGGTCCCCAGCTGCACTCAACACGAGCAGGAAGGCAGCGAACACCACACCGATAGCCACCGTGACGGCGCGGATACTCCACCGGTCCAGTGCACGACCCACGAACGGCAGAGCTGCGGCGCCGACGAGCGTGCCTATCAGATAGCTCACCGAAATCTCGGTACGGGTTACTCCGAGGTCCGCGATGAGCGGGTCGGTGAAGACCGACAAACCGGCAGTCTGACCGGGAGCACTCATGGCCGCGAGGATCCCGCCTGCCGCGACGGTTCCTATCCACGGCGCAGCGAGCGCAGCCGGACGTGCGGGACCGCGTTCCGGTGGCAGATCTTGGCCAGTCGTCTGCGAGTCCGATCTGATCAACGCATGCGACGGAAGGCACGAATGCCACGGTCGGCCCTCGCGGCCGCCGCGCCAGCAAGTCGCTTCGGATCACGCAGCGCCGCAGCCTGGGCGGCCCGACGCGCCAACCGGTAGGTGCGCCCGGACTTCAGGCTCGCTATTGCAGCAACCGCCGCTTCTCGCTTCTCGTTCTCGATCAGCACGGTCCGGCGCAGGTCACGGATGCGTGCCTCGCGTAGCTGGAGTGCTTTGTCCCGGTGCGCTAGCAGACGTGTCAATGCAGTCACTTCAGCGTTCAGTGCCGCTACTTGCGCATGGTCGCGGCCGGCTCGTTCCAAGACCGAGCGCTGATCCGAGGGTGGACCCGCGACCTGGGCCGGGTGCGGGTCGCGGACCGGGGTGTCGTGCACACCGGACATCTCCAGCCACAGGGCCACGAGCTGGTCGGTCGACAACGCTGGCGGCCATGGGCTCGGGTGACCTGCTTGGGCCATTCGGTGCGCAAACCGGCGCCACGCCCGATCCAGCAGCACCCGTGAGGAGTCGGACGAGTCGTGGCGAGCGACCTCGCCGGCGTCGCTGGGGAGGGTGAGTCCGGGAATGAAGGTTCCTGATGCGGGGTGGATGCGGTCGAAGATCACCGGTGCGCCGCCGAAGGAGGCGGCCGACTCCCGAACCCAGGAGCCCAACCTGGCGGCCAGGACCCGGAACTCCTGCGTCTGATCCAAGGACAGGTGCCGCATCAACTCATGTTCGACATTCGGTGCCAACGGCAGCATCGCGGGCATTGGCTGGCGGGTTGTTCCTCCCGTGACGAAGCCGTGCTCGGTGGAGTCCAGCCAGAGGCAGGCCCCGTCGTCATCCTGCAGGTAGACCGAGCGGCCGCGACCACCGACCACCGCGATCCACGCCGCGGCTGCTGCTGGCAGCGTCGCTGCCCGCGATAGTCGTCCGACGAGCTCAGCCACCGACAGGACACCTGACCGGCCGTCCGCTTCAAGCTGCAGTGCGTGTTCCACCAGCATCGAGACCACGGTGCCGGAACCGGCCGTCGCGAGTGCGTCCGTCGAGACCAACGTGCGCAGGCGCCTCGGTTCACCGAAGCCGCAGTGCACGCTGGTGATCGGGAATCCTCTCGCAGCCAACGCGATCTCCAGGTCGCGCACCGAGGAGGGCCGGGTGGGCTCTTCGGCAGCGATGTCCAACTCGCGGGTGACGGGGTCACGCGTGGCCGGCACCGTGAGCAGCTCGTCGAGACGGGCCGGGTTGTGAGCTCCGATCAGGAGGGTTCCACCTGGCCGTAGCTGCCCGCACAGCAGATCCAAGGCGTCGGCCCAGGTCGGCGCGGTACCGGCGGGTATTCCTACGCTCGTCGCGAACTGCACGCCGTCCGTTGCGCGGGTGTCATCGAGTACGCCGGTTCGGTCCAGGCCGTCGATCGCCACGACTGTGTCGTAACCGGAGGGTCTGCCGGAACTGAAACGTGAGAGAGCACCCGCGACGACGTTGACGTGCGTGGGCACCCGGTCGGCCAGGATCGCGGCGTCGTCGTAGGAGCGAAGGAGCACCGTCACGGACCGCGCCAGGTCACACAGAGCATCGAGCACATCGGGGTCGCATGGCCCGACGATCAGAAGCGATTCCGAGACAGGACAAGCATCCAGCACAAGGTTGCCCAAGGCCGGTCCGGCAATCGATGGCGTGTCGTGCGTTCCCCGCAGAGCGCCGTCGAGGATGTCAGTCATGGTCGATCCAATCCAGAAGCGTGCGTAGTTCATCGGGTGGGACGACCTGGGATGTGCCCAGTTCACTGTCGGCGTAGGACCGCCAACCGGAGGCGTCGAGCGTGGCCAGCCGCGAGGCCAGCCCCGTCAGCACCGGCTCCTGCTCGCCGATCGCCGGTCCTTTAATCCCGACTGTGCGGCCCGCTGTGGCTGCGTACAGCAGCTCGACGCGCGGTGCATTCGCGAGTACCCGTTCGTGACACGTGATCAGGTCCAGTAGGCGCACGAGGTAGCGCGGTTCGGACGCTCCGGGATCGTCTTCCGCTCGGCCGAGTGCAACAACTGTGTGCCCGGCATCGGTGTAAGCCCCCCAAATGTCGGCTACGGCTGCATCGGCTGGGGCGAGAGCCACTGTGACCGGACCGTCCAGGTCACCCAGATATGTTGCCAACCGTCGGGCGTGATGCGTTCCCTGGATGCCGTGGACAGGCAGGAAGAGCGTGCCCCGAGCGACGACCGGCGGTGGCGGATCCTCGGCCCTGCTCTCGACGTCCTGCCACGTTCGGAACGCATCGCGCGGAACCCGCTGCGCGTAAGCCCAGGGCGACCCGAGGATGAATCCGGGCCGCAGACCTGCCGCGATCCGTCGACGGCGCGTGGCCGGGCTCCAGATGAAGTTCGTCAACACGCCGTCATCGGGCGTGGCGCGCGCTGTGAGATCCCACTCGGACTGAACCCGACCTCTGATACTCGGTGGACTCCAGTGGTCCACGTAACGATGACCAGGGTCGGCGTAAACCGCGAATATCTGGGACTGCCCGTTGCGGTGGTTGTCGGCGTGCATCAGCGCACCTGAGCCCGAACGGTCTCAGCGACGGTGGTGAGGAACAACAAACGCGATGCCACAGGTACTTCCAGCGGTAACGTTTCGGCGGCTCCTGGCTCGCAAGCGACGGGAAAGTCCCCGGTGGCAATGTGCGCGAACAGTGTCCAGTCGGCGGCGGGCGCACCGGGTGTGACCGGTTCGTCCTGTGTCGGGATGAGATGCGTTGCTGGCGCCGTAGCGAGGAATTGGCCCTCGGTGGCGTTGTAGTCGCAGGCCACTTCGATGAATTCGTCGCTTCCGGGCAGGTAACGGCGCCAGGCCATTCCAGCCACCGGAACGCTGCCCCAAACCGCACCACGCACCATCACATCGGACCCCTCGAATCGCACGAGGTGGGCGGAGGGCCGTGCCGGGCCGTGCACGAGACGCAGCAGACCGAAAGGCGTCCGGGTCAAGCTGACCAGCTCCTCGGCAACCTCGACAGCGACATTGCGCTGCTGTTCGGGCCAAGCGAGCGACACGGCGCCGATATCTGTCAACAGTTCGACCGACCGGACCGAGGACTGGGTGAAGGGGTCATCCGCGTGATCACCCTCAAGCACCTGCGCTGCCGGTATCCGAACCTCGAAGTCTGTGTGACCGAGCCGGTGGTGCAGGTCAGCTGGGAAGGTAGCCGGGGGCAGTGGCCGTGCTCGACCAACCTGCAGCGAGGCGGCGTTCGAGCGTTCCGGGATGGACCCGGTCACGACCAGGTCAGTGCCCTCGGCCCGAACCTGTGACACCGTGGTCGGTGCGTGGACACGGAATACGGCCAGCACGCCTCCCTGGGATGCCGCCGGTTGGAGCAGGGCGTCGGCAGTGAGCCAATGCGAAGGCGCGTACCGGGGGCTGCCGTCGAAAAGGTTCTTCAGCATGCCCACCCGGTGGATGCCACCGTTGGTGAGGTCCACCTCGAACCGCAGCGGCCAAACCATGTCAGAACGCTTTGCCAGATGGGCGACATCGACCCGCGCCTCGAAACCGACCTCGCTGACAGCACCACGCAGATTTCGGGTGACGCGCCTGGTGACCTGCAGGGGGTAACGGGCGATGCCGCAGACCGCGCTGACCCCCAGCGCGTAGTCGGGCGCTTCAGCGAAGTGCTCCAGTTCGACTCGGCCTTGAATGACCAGCTCGTCTCCCTCCCACTGCAGATGAGTCACAGCGGTGGCCAACTTGAGCGCCGTCAGTGGATAGGAGTAGGCGCCGTCCGGCGCGGTGGATCGGTCCCTACCGGGATACGCAGCGGCGTAACGCCACGGCCGGCTGCGCAGACGACGCAGTGGCACACCGCCGTTCAACCCGCCTGCATCACGGAATCGGGCCAATTCACGCAGCAGCGGCACGTCGGAGGCTCGCAGCGCGTGGTATTGGATCTGGTCGATCCGGGAGCGTGCCGCGACGTTGAACCGCAGTCGCGACGTCAGCCGGTGGCCCAGCACCAGTAAGGCGTCGACGTTCTCGTCGGGAACGACTGCGAACGCCGCGCACAACGCCGCCAGGTCGATCCCGGCGAGGTACCAGTGCAGGTTCTCCCGGATCTGCGGGGTGCCCTTCCGGTCGGCCAGATCCAGCGTCAGCTCAGCCGAGATGACGCGGTCGAGCAGATTGTCGTAGCGGAAGACCTGCTGGGTGATCGAGTCGCCCGATTCGCGCTCACGCCAGTAGTAGCCGTGCGCAGCGATGATGTCGACGGTGACGGCGTCCAGGTGCGCGCCGAGCGTGACGGGGTAGTCCTCGTAGCGGATCGGGGGGAATTCGTAGCCGAACTCGTCCCAGAACCCGCGCCGGTAGACCTTGTTCCACACCATCCGGTCGCGGACCAGGCCGGGGCGCTCGAAGATGTCGGTGCCCACCACGGTCTTCTGACAGATGCTGCTGTGCGTCCAGCTCTGACGCACGCCGGCGGTCCGGCTGAACCGACGGGCGTTGCTGAGCGCAAAGGAGGAACCGGTGCGTTCCAACGAGGACACCATCAGATCGAAACTGGACCGGCTCACCAGATCATCACTGTCGATGAACGTCAGGTAGCGGCCGCTGGCGTTGAGGGTGCCGGTGTTACGCGCCGGGCCCAGCCCCCCGTTCTCCTTGGCGACTATCCGGAAGCGGTCATCGAGGTCGACGTACTGCTGTGCGATCGCCGCGCTGTTGTCCGGTGATCCGTCATCGACCATGACGACTTCGATGTCACGCAGCCGCTGGACACGAATCGATTCCAGACAGGGAGCGATGTAGTCCGCGACGTTGTAGAACGGAACGACGACGGACAGCAGCGGATCGGCCACCGGCGCTCAGATCAGATCCAGCGACAACGCGGTGCCTCGGTTGACGTCCTGGGTGAAGACGCGCCCGACGACAGCCCCGAAATCGTCAGGCGCCAATCCTCCAGCCGGACGGATCGACCGGACGTTCTCGGCGGTCACGCGCTCTCCTGCCTTGACGTCGGCCACCACGTAGAGCGACCGGCGGAACCGCAGACCCTCCTTCTCCTGCTGACGGGCGCCGATACGCGAGGTGCCCAGACACTGCCATCCGACCTTGGTCTGACTGACCAGGGTCGCCAGTTCCTGCGGTTCGGAGGAGAACGCTGAGTCGACGCCGCCGCCCTCGCGGGACATCGTCACGTGCTTCTCGACGAGCACCGCGCCGAGCGCGACGGCCGCGATCGAGGCTCCGATCCCGATCGTGTGGTCGGAGTAGCCGATGAGGGTGCCGAACGCGTCGCGCATGACGGGGATGCCGCGCAGGTTCGACTCACTCGGGTCGGCCGGGTAGTTGGCGGTACAGGCCAGCACGACGATCTGCTCGTTACCGGTGCCGCGCGCGGCCTCGACCGCTGCGTGGATCTCACCGACCGACGCCATACCGGTGGAGATGATGATCGGCTTGCCCTTGCTCGCCGCCAGCCGGATCAGCGGTAGGTCGACGATCTCGGAGCTGGCGATCTTGTACGCCGGGGTGTCGAGCGACTCCAGCAGGTCGATGGCTGTCGGGTCGAACGGAGAGGAGAAGACGGTGAGCCCGCGCTTGCGTGCCTCCGTGAAGATCGGCTCGTGCCACTCGAACGGGGTGTGCGCCTCGACGTAGAGGTCCCACAGTGTGCGGCCACCCCACAGTTCGTGGCCCTCGGAAAGTCGGAAGTCGGGGGCGTCCGACTGGATCGTGATCGTCTGCGGCGTGTACGTCTGCAACTTCAACGCGTGCGCGCCGGACGCGGCGACCATCGCGACGATGTCGAGCGCCTTGTCCAGGGAACCATCGTGGTTTCCGGACATCTCGGCGATGATGTAGGGCGGCTGATCAGGTCCGATCTCGCGCCCGTCGATGACAACGGGTTCATTCGTCCGGCGGTCACTTGTCACTGGCTTGCCTCCTGCGTCGGATGGTGTGCACGAGCACGCGTTCCCCATCGATGGTGTGCTCGGTGGCCGAGATCTCCTGGAACCCGTTACGAGTGTTCATCCGGCGGACCGCTTCGTTGGCGTCGAGTACTTCGCCGTCGAGCTGGTCCAGGCCCATCTCGCCGAACGCGTACCGCACCGCTTCGCGCTGGATCTGAATCCAGGCGGGCAGCAATTCGCCACGTTCTTCCAATCCGGTGTTGTCGAGGTAGTAGCCCCACATCGCCGAACGGGGGATCTGCGACGAGTCATCCGGTCCGCCTGAAATATCGAAGAAGGTGACCACGCCCGCCGCCACACCACCCCTGTCGTACATGAACACCCGGCGATTCGTGGTGTCCTGCAGAGCCGCCCAGTAACGGTCGTGATCCTCAGGAGAGATGACATCGCGAGTGAGTGACACGGCTCGCACCGAAGGGTGGTTGCGCCAGACCCGAACCGATTCTTTGTCCATCTCGGTGGCGGGGCGCAGCATCGATCCTCCGGCAGAGTTGTCAGGGCCAACTGAGGATGGCATCCGGGTAACGGGTGAATGTCTAGACTACATCGCCATGAGCACCCTGCCCCGTGACCAGGTCCGCAGCATGATGGGCGAGGTACTCGCCGCACAGGGCAAGGAGCTGCCTGCTGGCGATGACGTCCGCCTCGACACCATCGGCTTCCGCTCCCTGGATTTCTCGGAGCTGGCACTGCGCGTCGAGGACGAACTGGAGGAGGAGCTGAACTTCGACGCTCCCGGCCTACGCTCGATCGAGACAGTGGGCGACGTACTGACGTTCGTCGATCAGCTGCAGCAGACGTGAGCGTCCCGCTCCCTCCCGGTGCGCAAAACCGCATCGTCTCCCGGGGCTACCGGGGCACCTGGAGCGACCTGGACCTGAGCACCGTCGCGGACATCCCGGATGCTGCGGCGTACCTGGTGGCCGACAACACCGAAGCCGCGCGCGCCGTGTGGCAACACGTATCGCACGCCGATCGCCGCGAGACCCTGATCGCCGCGCTGTCGCGCATCGGCGATGAGCAGGCGACAGCTTTCTCCGCCCACGGACTTGCCGTCGCGTGTCCGCCGACGTTCGAGCCCGCCACTGGCGACCGTGCCGCCGAGGCCGGACGCATCTGGCTGCTGACCAGCGGTTCTACCGGTCGACCCAAGCAGGTCGCGCACACTCTGGATTCCCTGACGACCGTCAACGGTGACCAGCCCCCCCGCACCTGGTTGTGCCCGTACGCCACGGGCGCCTACGCGTGGTGGCAGATCGTCACGCTCTCGCTCCAGGTGCCCGGCCAGGACGTCGTCTTCGTCGAGCCCGACGAGATCGACGCGTGGCCGTTGCTGGCAGCCGAGCATGGCGTGACCGCCGCATCCGGCACCCCCACCTTCTGGCGGCAGGCGATCTTCCGCGCTGCCGACACCCTCGCCGACGTGCCGTTGGAACAGATCACTCTCGGCGGTGAACCCGTTGACCAGGCGATCCTCGATCAGCTGAGCGGGCTCTATCCCGCAGCGCGTATCTCGTGGATCTATGCCTCCTCCGAGGCCGGTGCGGCGATCGCCGTCCATGACGGTCGCGCGGGATTCCCCGCCGCCTGGCTGGACCGCGAAACACCCGGTCGTCCCCGTCTGAGCGTCGAGGACGGTGAGTTGATCATCTCCTCGGCTAAAGCCGCGGAGGGGATGGACGCCGCGATCCACACCGGCGATCGTGCCGAGATCGACGGCGAACGGGTGCTGATCACGGGCCGAATCGCGTCCGACGAGATCAACGTCGGCGGCTCCAAGGCCTCGGCGTCCGGAGTGCGCGCGGTCCTGCTGGCCCACCCGGCGGTGGCGTGGGCTGCTGTCAAGGGTCGCCGAGCGCCCCTGGTCGGCAACGTCGTGACGGCTCAGGTCGTGCTCACCGGGGATGCCACTGAGGCCGACCTGCTGAACTGGTGCGCGCAGCGTCTGCCTGACTACAGCGTGCCGCGTCGCCTGAAACTACTGCCCGAAATTCCCATCAAGGAGTCCCTGAAGTCCGATGTCTGAAACCCCCGCGAAGCCTTCTTCGACGCTCGATCCCATCCCTGCCGCCACCTGCGTGCTCGTCTCCGGTGGATCGCGCGGACTCGGGCTGGCGCTCGTGATGGATGCGCTGAACGCTGGAGCCAAGGTCGCCACCTTCGCCCGCACGATTACCCCGGAGCTGCAGGCGCTCGCCGCGGAACGCCCGGACGACGTGCACATCGGATCGGTCGACATCACCGACGAGAAGGCGGTGCGTACCTTCATCAAGGAAGCTGCAGCCCACCTCGGCCCGATCGATGCGCTCGTCAACAACGCCGCCATCGGTCAGGACTCGCTGCACATCCACACCTCGCCCGAGCGCATCGCGGCCATCGTGGCCACCAACCTGACCGCTCCGTTGCTGGTGGCTCGGGCGTTCCTGAGGCACGCGATGGCCAAGACCGGCCGCGGCCGGATCGTGATGGTCACCTCGGTCTGCGCTCAGCGCGGCTACTCCGGCCTGGTCACCTACTCCGCCACCAAGGGCGGCTTGGACGCAGCGATGCGCACCCTGGCCCGTGAGATGCACGGCCGGTTCCTGGTCAATTCGGTTGCACCGGGCTTCTTCGCCTCGGAGATGTCCTCGGTACTGGGCACCGAGCAGTTGACGACAATCACCCGTCGCACCCCGACCGGCCGTCTGGTCGAGGCCGAGAACATCGCGCCGGTGGTGCACTCGCTGTTGTTCGACGACACCAACATCAACGGCCAGATCATTACCATCGATGGTGGCGGCAGCATCTGAGCCAGCATGATCCGGCGGGGTACCTCGCCGAGTTCGCGCAGTTGCCATACCTTGCCCTCGCCGGTTCGCTGATCGAGGCACGCGCTCTCGGCGGTGTGCGGTCCTACCTCCCCGACGGGCGGGGGGTTGTCTGGATCGCTCCGCTGGACGACTCGATTACCCGTGCTGTCGACGTGGAACCGGCGCGCAGTCCTGTCTCAGCCCGTCTGGCGAAGCGGGTGGGCACCGATGATCCGAGTGTCGTGTGGCCTTTGTGGACACGCGCCGAAGTGGCCGCCAAGCTGCTGGACCTGCCGGTGCTCTCGTGGCTCGGCTGGCCCGGTCTCGTGCTCCCGGGGCCGCTTGCCGAGCAACTCTCACTTACTTCTCTCTCGCTGCCGGATCAGTCAACCGGCGGCATCCAGGTCACCTGCGGCGCGACTATCGCCCGCCAGGCGTGACAAAGGCTCAGTAAAGCTGGAGAGGCACAGGCTGACCTGTGCCTCTCCAGCTTTACTGAGCCTTTGTCTGTGGCCGCCGATGCGGTCAGCCTTCGGCGAGCGCTCCCATCGGGTCCCACGCGGGTAG
This sequence comes from Actinomycetales bacterium, assembly GCA_038199265.1. Taxonomy (GTDB): domain Bacteria; phylum Actinomycetota; class Actinomycetes; order Actinomycetales; family Dermatophilaceae; genus Allobranchiibius. The sequence goes on from JBBPZD010000282.1 coordinate 16,181, forward strand.
CACGATGGGTTCGGTCGCGAGGGCTTCGCGCAG
>JBBPZD010000283.1:0-3856 GCA_038199265.1 Actinomycetales bacterium
AGCAAGATCTCCCCGACCTCCACTCGCGAAGCCAGGTGGGTGCTCAGCTCGCCCGTCGGGTGCAGCGCACCCAGATAGACGATGCGTCGTACGCCTGCGTTCGCTGCAGTCTGAGCGCACAACTGGGCTAGTTCACGGTCTCGCGCCGTGAAGTCACCGACCCCATCCATCGAGTGCAGCAGGTAGTAGATGACGTCGACGTCCCGGCACGCTTCGGCCAGGTCTTCATCGCTGGTCGCATCGCCGCCAACCACCTCCGCCTGCGCCCGCCACGCCCGGTCATCGAGCCGACCCGGGTTTCGGCTGAGCACCCTTGTCGTCCAGCCTCGCTCGATGAGCTGGGGCACCAACCGCGAACCGACGTAACCGGTAGCACCGAGGACGAGCGCCCTCCCGGGGATCACCGCAGCCACCTTGAGATGTCTCGACCGTCGACGATCAGCGACGAGCTTCGATGATCGGGGGCAACACCAGCAGCATCCCGGTGGACCACGTCATGTGAATGACGATCGGACCCTGCACCCCGCCGGTCGTACGCCGTTCGATACCGACCAAAGCGCCGAGAGCGCCGGCCGCGAGCACCAGCATCGGGTTGCCGGTCACGGCCGTGATCGCGGCGTACGCCCCCGTGGTGACTGCAATCTGGTAGGGGTTCTTCGTGCCTGCGTACAGCGCGCCGCGGAAGAACAACTCTTCGCCGACCCCAGTGAGGATGGTGAGTGGTATCACCACGGGCAATGACCCGAACCGGGCGTGGTCGAGCACCTTGAGCATCGGTCGGCGGAACACTGCATACGGCGCGACCAGCGCTGCGATCGCTGCGAACCCGGCTACCGCGACAGCTCCGACAGTGACCGGCCTGATCACCGGACGAGCTTTCTTGTCAGGCACACGGGTGCTGCTCCAGCCTGCGTGCAGCGGTCCGGACAAAAGCGCGCCTCCACCCCAGACAGACGCCAAAGCGACGGTATGGGTGTAGAAAGCACGGCTACCAGGAGCCTGATTGAGCGCTTTTCGCAGAAGCGGTGTGCCGACCACAACGGTTGCCGCCGTCACCCACTGCCGACGCCGGAATTCCTTTTCTGTCTGCCAATGGTCGCGCTCGATCGGCACGACCCAGGAGTGCTCCCTCGCACGTCCGAGCCAGCGACGGGTCCGCGTCTTGAGACTGACGAGCGCACTCATGATCAACAGTCTGCCAGCCCACCCGCTCGCGCTTGAGAGCGCACGGTCACTCGCCCGGCTGCGGTCCTTCGTAGCCACCGATCACGATGAGGTCAGCGACCGAAGCGCCCTTGCGCAGCTCGCGGGCTGACTGGTACGCATCCGAGCGGTAACACGCGACGGCGTGGTCATACGAGGGGAACTCGATAACTACGTTGCGGGGTCGCGCATCCCCCTCCATCAGTTCGAATTCGCCACCACGCACCAACACCCGACCGCCGAACTCGACGTACGCTGCCCCGTTCGCCGCTGCGTACTTCGCATACTGCTCCGGGTCGTTGACGTCGACCCGAACGATCCAATAGCCCTTGGCCATCTGCATCTGCCCTTCGTCGTAGGTGCCTTCGACTTTAGGCGTCACTCGCGTACTGACCTCATTTCGCGGTACCCGTCGCCGGTCGCCGGTAGGCTGGATCCAAGCTCAGGGCTTGGCGCGGTACGTGTGGTGGGACGTCGCGCAACAGACGCATGCTTGGAGCAGGCCCATGTCACCCACCACATCGTTCAAGACCCTCTTCTCGATCAGCGGCCGCCGATACATCGTGATCGCGTTCCTGGCCCGCCTACCCCTGGCGATGAGTCAGCTCGGCGCGCTGCTGTTGGTCGCTGAGAAGACCGGCAGCTACGGAAAGGGCGGGTTGTGCGCCGGCGCGCTCGCCCTCGCAAACGCCGTAGGAGCGCCCCTGTTCGGCATGACCGCCGATCGCATCGGTCAACGCCCGGTCGCGTTCGTCCAGTCGGTGTGCGGCGCCATCGGCCTTGTGCTCGTCGTCGTACTGACCCAGTCGGGAGTCACCTGGCAGCTCGTCGCCCTCACGTGCGGCGCCACCGGATTGATGCTGCCTCAGGTCGGCCCGCTCGCCCGGGTGCGTTGGCGCCCGATCATCGAACAGCGCAACCATCCGGACCGGTTGGTCGACACTGCCTTCTCCTACGAAGGCGCCGCTGACGAAGCTTCATTCGTGCTCGGGCCCGCGTTCGTCGGGATCTTCGGCGCGCTCGCCGGGCCATCATTCGCTCTGGAGGTGGCCGCGGTCGTACTGGCGGTTTTCGGTGTCTGGTTCGCGGTGCACCCCACGGCTGCGCTGATCCAGCGTGCCTCGCTCAGCGGGAAATCTGTCGGCCGGCTGATTACCCCCGCGATCGCAGTCCTCTGCGTTGCACAAGTGCTGATCGGAACCTTCTTCGGATCGGTCCAGACCGGCACCACCGTCATCGCGACGGATGCCGGGTACGCATCGATCACCGGCCTGTTCCACGCGACCCTGGGTGTCGGCAGTGTCGTGGCCGGCATCGGCATGGCATCAGTGCCTGCATCCTTTGCCTACGCCGATCGATTGCGAGCATCGGCAATCGCCCTTCTGGTGCTCGCCACCCCGCTACTTCTGGTCAGTTCGCTGGTGACGTTGGTACCGGTGCTGTTGGTGCTCGGCTGTTGTGTGGCGCCCTACATGATCACCACTTTCACGCTGGCCGAGGTGCTCACCCCGATGCCGCGCGTAGGTGCAGCAATGACGTTGCTGGCCGCGGCGACCGGGCTCGGATACGCGGTCGGCACCACGATCGCCGGCCGCCTTGCAGACGCACACGGCCCCACCGGAGCATTTGCAACGACCGTGGCTGCTTGCGCCCTGGGCGCTGCCCTGGCGGTCACGACTCGAAAACTGCTGCACGGACCGGACGCACTGGTGCAGGCCGGCTCCGCTACCCCGGCATAGGCTGCAGCCATGGCTTCTAAAGACCTGCTCCGCACCCCTATCGCCCAGAACGCCGTCGCGGCCACCGCTGCCGGGGTGGGCGTCTACTTTCAGCCTGCACGGCTGCCCAAGTGGGGCCGTCGCGCTTTGAAACTGACGAATACGGCCGGCACCGCCGGGTCGTTGTACCTGTCCACGCAGAGCAAGTCCGACACCGATGCCGGTGAGCTCGGTACCGAACCGACGCGCTCGCGGGCTGCAACCATCGCCTCTGCCAGCTCCGCATTGGCCATCGCGACCGGCGGGATCACCCTGGTCAGCTCCGGCATCGGGCTCAAGTTCGACCGCAAGATCGAGGGCTACCTGGTCGGCAGGGGTGTCAAGCACCCTCGTATCTGGATGGCGGTCGGCACCGTCGTGGTGTTGTTCGCCGTCAAACAAGCGCAGGACTACGCAGGCAAGCGGGCCGAGGGAGCTGCCCGCAAGCAGCTGGAGAAGCACCAGAAAGAGTCGTGAGGATCGATGCCGTCTGAACCACTGGATGCGGCGGCGGTTGCAGCTGCTGCCCGACGAATCGACGGGGTCGCGCACCGCACGCCAGTGCTCACCTCATCGAGGCTCGACGCTGAACTGGGCATGCAGCTGTTCCTCAAGGGCGAACACCTGCAGCGGGTCGGTGCCTTCAAGTTCCGAGGTGCCTACAACGCGATCAGCCAGCACGCCGGGCCGGCAGGCGTGGTGGCGTTCTCTTCCGGCAACCACGCGCAGGCGGTTGCCAAGGCCGCCCAACTGCTGGGCGTGCCCGCGACCATAGTGATGCCCTCGGATGCTCCGACCATCAAACTGGCGGCCACCCGCGGCTACGGAGCCGAAGTCGTGCTCTACGAACGGCTGACCGAGGACAGAGCGGCCATCGCCGCCGAGATCGCCGCGCG
>JBBPZD010000284.1:0-23545 GCA_038199265.1 Actinomycetales bacterium
CGCGCACAGCGGCGGCGACTCGATCAAAAAGCTCGACCGGTGCCAGAGCCCGGGCAGCGTCGTGCACCAGCACGACGTCGATAGCGGGCACGAGTGCCGCGATGCCGGCGGCAACAGAATCGGTGCGTTCGGCACCACCCGCAACCACCGTCACATCAGGCACGATCCCCCCGAACTGTTCTAGGTGGTCGACCGGGGCGACCACCACAATCTGGCGTAGACCCTGGGTAGCGCAGGCAGCCCGCACGGCGTGCACGACGAGTGGTTCACCGGCCAGCGGAACCAGCGCTTTCGGCATGCCAGCGGCAAGTCGCGTACCGGAACCGCCAGCCACAAGAACGACGCCCACCACAGCAGGGCTGGGGTGGGCGTCGTTCACGTTCGGTTCGCCGATCAGGAGGCGAGCACCTCATCGAGGGTGGCCTCGGCCTTGTCCTCGTTGGTGTGTTCAGCCAACGCCAATTCAGAGACAAGGATCTGGCGTGCTTTGGCCAACATTCGCTTCTCACCTGCGGAAAGGCCACGGTCCTGGTTGCGGCGCCACAGGTCGCGAACGACTTCGGACACCTTGATGACGTCACCAGAGGCAAGCTTCTCCAGGTTGGCCTTGTACCGACGGGACCAGTTGGTCGGTTCTTCGGTGTGTTCGGCCCGCAGCACCTCGAACACCTTGTCCAGCCCTTCCTTACCCACGACGTCGCGCACACCGACGAGGTCGCAGTTTTCGGCAGGCACCTCGATCGTCAGGTCACCTTGCGCGACCTTCAGTTTGAGATAGAGCTTCTCCTCGCCCCGGATCGTTCGTTTGTTGATCTCTTCGATCAGAGCCGCACCGTGGTGCGGGTATACGACCGTCTCGCCGACATTGAAAGCCATGTGTTGTTAGCCCCTTTCGCGACCTCAAGAATACCACGCATCTGGCAGGCCCCGGAAACGTTTTCGCAGGTCAGAGGCTATGCCGACCATCCACAGGCGTGAGGTCGGCTCTTGACAGATGCCTGCTTTTCGTGCAAGCGCGAGGTGCCACCCGCCCGGCGGAGCACTCATGCAGACCCCGGAACCGACTCCAGCACATTGGCGAATCGAACACCGCAGGCCATCGCCCAACGCGAGCCGGTAGTCTCAGCGCTGTGACGCGACGACTTCAGACCGGTATGTCCGGTAAGGCCGCCCTCGGTGCCATCGGCGTGGTGGCTTGCGCCCCCATCCTGAGCGGCTGTTTCTATCTGTCTCCGTCACAGACCACGGCCAGTTACGACGGCGGTCCAGGTACGCACGCGACCGTCGGGGACCTGGAGCTCGCGAACGTGCACATCATTGCCACGGCCAAAGACAGCGCGGGGACCATGGAGGGGCAGGTCACCAACAGCAGTGCTGACGCTATCCAGTTGACAGTGGTCGTCGGCGGTCAAAAATCGCAGATCTCGATTCCTGCAGACACTGCGCTTCGTCTCGACGGAAAGCCCTCGGGCAACTCGGACAAGACCATCAAGCCCGTCGTGGTCGCGAAAACACCCGTCCAGCCAGGCAAGAGTGCCGACGTCACAATTTCGGTTCCCGGCACAGGCCAGACTCCGATTCTGGTGCCCGTCCTGACCCCGCAGCAGGCCTACACCGGCTGAACGCGATCCCCTTCCGGCTCCCAGTCGACGTTCGCTAGCGGCTGCTTAATCAACGCTCTCGAATTTGTAACCCAGGCCCCGCACCGTCACGATGTGCCTAGGATTGGCCGGATCTTGCTCCAACTTGGCTCGTAGTCGTTTGACATGCACATCGAGGGTCTTGGTGTCTCCGACGTAGTCGCTGCCCCACACCCTGTCGATGAGCTGGCCGCGCGTGAGCACCCGGCCGGTGTTGCGTAGCAACATCTCCAGCAGCTCGAACTCCTTCAAGGGGAGCGCAACAGGCTTTCCGTCAGCCGTGACGACGTGCCGGTCGATATCCATCCGCACCGGGCCTGCAGCCAGGGTCGATGCGAGCAGCTCCTCCGGCTCTTGGCCACGGCGGATCACCGCCTTGATCCGCGCCAGTAGTTCCCGTGAGGAGTACGGCTTGGTGACATAATCGTCGGCTCCGATCTCCAGGCCGACGACTTTGTCGACCTCGTCATCCTTGGCTGTCAACATGATCACCGGCACATTCGAATGCTGTCGGATTGCCCGACACACATCGATCCCCGACATTCCGGGCAGCATCAGATCCAGCAGCAGCAGGTCTGAGCCGGCGCGTTCGAACTCGATCAGCGCGGCCGGTCCGGTCTCGGCCAGGTCGACCTCGTACCCCTCTTTGCGGAGCAAATAGCACAGTGGGTCAGAGATCGATTCTTCGTCCTCCACGACCAGGATGCGGGTCATGAGCGTGCCTTTCCGATGGCGATTGCAGGCTCGGGCTGTGCGGAGGGGATTTCCACTAAATCGGTGGGCCCGGTTGTCTCGAGTGTCGAAGGGGGTACCGGCAGCAGCAGTGTGAAGGTGGAACCCTGGCCCAGCGCGGACCACACCGACACCTCCCCGCCATGACCGGACACGACATGCTTGACGATGGCCAGGCCGAGACCGGTGCCCCCCGTTCGACGCGAACGTGCAGGATCGACCCGGTAGAAACGCTCGAAGATCCGCTCCTGGTCGACCGCCGAAATTCCGGCGCCCTGGTCGGTGACGGCGATCGAGGCCAGCGCGCCTTGTCGTCGAACGGTGAGCGCAACCCGGGTGTGGGCGTCGGAGTAGTGGATGGCGTTCTCCAGCAGGTTACGAATCGCAGTGGTGAGCAGGGTCGGGTCGCCGAAGATCATCGTCGTTGATACCGGTAGGGACCCATGTGCAAGCTCGATCTGCTTGTCGGCCGCAAGCAACCGCACGTGCTCGAGAGCGTCCTGGGCACACACGGCGATGTCGACCAATACCGGCTCGTCGAAAGAGTCCGACACCTGCAAACGGGACAACTCAACGATCTCCTGTACGAGCGTCGTCAGTCGTGCAGTCTCGGCATGCATGCGGCCCGCGAAGCGAAGCACGGCCTGTGGGTCATCGGCGGCGCCCTCGACAGCTTCGGCGAGCAGCGACAAACCGCCCACCGGTGTCTTCAACTCGTGACTGACGTTCACCACGAAGTCGCGGCGGGTCTGCTCGACTCGACGGGAGTAGGTGAGGTCCTCGACCAGCACGATCACGTGGTCGACGCCGATCTTCGAGACCTGGACGCTGAGCGCCAAGGTACTGGGGCCCAGTGGACCCCGCGCGACGTCGAGCTCCACCTCTCGCGCTTCTCCGTCGCGGCGAACCGCGCGCACCAGGTCCAGGATCTCGCTGTGCGCTAATTCCGTACCGCGCACCAAGCCGAGCGCCTGCGCCCGTGGCGACGCGCGTCCGACCCGGTCGGACGTATCCAGCACGATCGACATGCCCGGCAGCGCCTGCAGCAGCTCGCGAACCTCCGAGGACAACCCGCTCTCGTCCTGTTCTTCGCCCTCGGGCCCGGCCGCCGCCACTGATCCGGTACGGACCTCGGGAGTGGAGCGGCGTGTGAGCGCACGACCGATGACGACGCCGATCACGAGTGCGGCGAGTAGACCGAGGACGACGTACACAACGGTCACAGTACGCAGCCCGCTACCGATCGACAGACCTGTCGGCTTTCGTCTGCCTGGTGTTCATCTGCGGGTCCGGCGCTGTTCACCGACCACTGTCAGCCTTCGTTCGACCCGCCCGGCGAGCCGAAGGACAATAGGCGCATGCGCGACGCATTCCACGAAGACCTCGACAAGATTTCTGACGACCTGGTCGAGATGACCCGCCTGGTCGGTGTCGCGATGACCCGCGCCACCGAGGCACTGCTGACGGCCGACCTGTCGATCGCTGAAAGCGTGATCGCGGCCGACGACGACATCGATCAGCTCCGCCGCCAGGTCGATGACCACGCCGTCGACCTGTTGGCCCGCCAGCAGCCGGTCGCCACTGACCTGCGGATGGTCGTCACGGCGATGCACATGGCCTCAGACATCGAACGGATGGGTGACCTGGCCCGGCACATTGCCAAGGTGGCCCGGATGCGCTACCCCGAGCACTGCGTTCCCGACGAACTGCGGGACGTCATCGCCGATATGGAGAAGGTGGCCGCGCATCTGGCCGCCAAGACCGGTGAAGCCATCGCCGATAAGGACGCACTTGCAGCAACCGAGATCGAGAAGGACGACGACGCGCTGGACCAGTTGCACCGCACCGTCTTCGCCACGCTCGTGGATCAAAAGTGGGCGCACGGCACCGAAGCCGCCGTCGATGCCACCCTGATCAGTCGCTACTACGAGCGATTCGGGGACCACGCCGTCGCCGTCGCCGACCGCATCGTGTACCTGGTCACCGGCCGTTACGCCGACGAACAGGACTGATTCTCCCGTCGAGTGCGCTCTCTCGGCGACTCGCGGTACCTTCCCACGCTGCAACCCTGAACAGACGCCACCGCGCCTTCGGACGCGCGCATCACCGACCTTGGAGAACGTGGGGGTGCAGCCCGGCTGGACAGGGGCTACCGATCGACCCAGCGTTCCCCGTCCGAGCGCGACTGCACCCTTCCCGCAGTCAACGCGGCCAGTGCCCCCTTGAAGGCTGCGCTGTCGGCAGTAGGCACACCTAGCCGCAGCGCCACCCCGGTCGGCTCGTAGGAAGTGTCGAGGACTGCGAAGCCGCGGCTGCGCAGATCGGCCTCGACCCGGCCGGCGTCGACATGGTTTAACTCGACGAGCTGTTCCTGTAGCAACTCGCGGTGCATGTTGCCGGCGTTGCCGAGGGCTGATCGGACAGCGTCGCCGTAGGCACGCGCCAGTCCTCCCGTCCCCAACTTGATACCGCCGAACCAGCGGCTCACCACCGCCACCACGTCGTTCACGTCGGCTACGTGTAGCGCCTCCAACATCGGGGCTCCAGCCGTGCCAGCGGGTTCACCGTCATCACTGGAGCGCTCGATCGGCATCGGTGGAGGGCCCACCGTGAAGGCTGAGCAGTGGTGCCCGGCATCCCAGTGCGCCTTGCGTTGTTCCTCGACGACGCTGCGAGCCTCCGCTTCGCTCTCGACCCGCCTGACGATGCACAGGAAGCGGGAACGCTTGACCTCGATCACCGACTCGGCATCACGAGCCACGACGGAGTACATGGAACGCGCCGGAGGTCAGCGGCCCTGGTTGGCTACTGCCTCTGCGGCAGCCTTGGCGGCCTGGGGGTCGAGGTACTCCCCGCCACGGACAGTGGGCTTGAAGTCGTCGTCGAGACGGTAGACCAGCGGCATGCCGGTGGGGATGTTGAGACCGACGATGTCGTCGTCGCTGATGCCGTCCAGGTGCTTGACCATCGCGCGCAGGCTGTTGCCGTGCGCGGCTACGAGCACGGTCTTGCCGGCCTTCAGGTCGGGCTTGAGATCGGAATCCCAGTACGGCAAAAATCGTTCGATGACGTCCTTGAGACATTCAGTTCGGGGCGCATCCGAGCCGAGGTCGGCATAGCGGGGGTCCCCGCTCTGGCTGAAGACGCTGTCGTCCTCGATGGGGGGCGGCGCGGTGTCATAGGACCGGCGCCAGGTCATGAATTGCTCTTCGCCGAACTCCTCCAGCGTGGCCTTCTTGTCCTTGCCCTGCAGCGCGCCATAGTGCCGTTCGTTCAGGCGCCACGATCGTTGAACCGGGATCCAGTGCCGGTCGGCCGCATCGAGCGCGAGGTTCGCGGTCATGATCGCGCGACGCAACAATGATGTGTGCAACACGTCCGGCAGCAGACCGGCCTCCTTGATCAGTTCGCCGCCGTGAACCGCCTCCCCGCGCCCCTTCTCGGTGAGCGGAACGTCCACCCACCCGGTGAAGAAGTTCTTCGCGTTCCAGTCCGATTCGCCGTGCCGAAGCAACACCAGGGTGTAGGTCATGCGGGCCAGTCTAGGAGGGGTCGCCCTCCCTTTGGAGGAGATGACGGAACGCCTCCAGGTTGTACGTGGACTCGCCCCGTTTGATGCGCCACGCCCACTCCCGTTTCATCGACGTCAGGAATCCGAGCACCAACAGCTCGTTGAACGGCGCGTCTGCCGCTTCCAGCACAGCGCCCAGCACATCGTCGAGATAGTCGCCTGTCACCGCAGCGAGCGGAACGCGCCCGCCGACGTACACATCGCCGGTGCCGTCGATGGAGTAGGCGATGGGGCCCATTCGCAGATTGCGGCGCAACAGGAACGTGTAGAAGCCCTCGGCGTTCTCGTCGGGGTGCCGGATCACGAACGCCCGGGTTGTCAGCGCCTTCGCGCCGACCAACAGGGACACCCCGGTCTTCAACTTCTGCTCCCCCGGCAACTCGACGATGTACTCCCCGTCGCGCGCCCCGTCCTCCCACTGCAGTTGCGCGCCGTTCAGGAACACCCGGATCGTCTCCTGCACCTTTTCGGTCACGGGATCACCGCCTGAGCCCGCGGCAACTCCAGCAACTGGGCTCCCTCGCCTCGAATCTCGGCGCCCCCCCGAGCATGGCTACAGGCCTGTTCGTAAACGGCGTGCAGATCCTCAGTGGTGCGCTCCCAGCCGTACTGCTGGGCGTGGGCGACCGCTCTCACTGCGAGCTCGGCACGCAAGTGGGGCGAGTCGAGCACGTCGGCCAGTCGATCAGCCCACACCTGAGGATCGTGGCCCTGTACAAGCACTCCGGCATCACCGATCGCGCGCGGCAAGCCCCCGACGTCCGCTGCGACGACCGTCGCACCGCAGGCCTGCGCTTCGAGCGCGACGAGCCCGAAGGACTCCGAGCGGGACGGCACAGCGACCGCGTCACTCGCGCGGAACCACTGCGCGAGTTCCTCACGCGGGACGGGCGGGATGAACTGAACGACATCGGCAATGCCGAGTTCGCGCGCCAATGCCTGCATCGCACGCGGCTTTTCCAGCCCCGAACCGCTTGGACCGCCGAGTACGGCGACCATCAAGCGCTGACGGCGTTCCGGGTTCTGGCGCACCATCGCAGCTGCCGCATGCAGCAGCACGTCCGGGCCCTTGAGCGCCTGGATACGACCGACGAACAGCACCACGTGCGCGTCCTGCGGCAGCGCGAGTGTCTCGCGAGCTGCCCGTCGGTCACCGGGCAGGAACGTCTTCAGGTCTACGCCCGGCGGCACCACCCGAACGCGAGAGGGGTCGGCGTCGTACAGATCGATGAGTTCGCCTGCCTCGATCTCGGTATTCGCGACCAGCAGGCTGGCGGCCTGCACGACCTGTTCCTCACCGATCTCGCGGCCCTGTGGTTCAGCACGATCGCCCTGCGCGAGCGACCGGTTTTTGACCTTGGCCATCGTATGCATCGTGTGCACCAACGGCACGTTCCATCGATCGGCGGCCAACCATCCGACCTGGCCGGAGAGCCAGTAGTGGGAGTGCACGAGGTCGTAGTGGCCCTCGGGGCTGATCGCGACGACCCGCATCACACCAGCGGCGAACGCACACAACTGGCCGGGCAGGTCATCTTTGGACAGGCCCTCGTACGGGCCGGCGTCGATGTGGCGAACCACGACATGCGGCGCGGCCTCGACGACCTCGGCCGAAGCAGCACTTGTGCGCCGGGTGAAGATCTCGACCTCGACCCCGCGTGCGCCGAGTCGTTTCGCAGTCTCGAGTACGTAGACGTTCATCCCGCCAGCGTCGCCCGTGCCGGGTTGCTCCAGCGGTGAGGTGTGCACGCTGATCATCGCGACGCGCTGCACACCCGTGCCGATCGCGGAAATCTCGCCAGCTGGATTCATCGGCGATCAGTCTGGCACGAGCCGTTGCGGGCCGTGTGGGTAGCGTTCTCCGGATGCGAAAGGTTGCGCCGGTGGGCGAGGTGACCCGTGGCACCACCGCGCCCAACAGGCTGCGCCGTTGCGACAGGTGGCTGACCGGGCCGCAGGCGTGGCGGTTGCGCGCGACGTCGGTACCGCTGGTTATCGACCTCGGCTACGGCCGTGCCCCGGTCACCGCGTCCGAGCTGCACCATCGGTTGCGGGTCGTGCGCCCGGACGTTCAGGTGGTGGGTGTCGAGATCGAACCCGCTCGAGTTGCCGACGCCCTACCACTCCAGCGGCCCGGGTTGTCTTTCGTTCGGGGCGGATTCGAGATCCCGGTAGCCGGCGAGGTGCAGCTCATCCGGGCCTTCAACGTGCTGCGTCAGTACGACGAGTCGCGGGTCGAGAGCGCGTGGTCGCGCATGCGGCAACGCCTCGCCCCTGGCGGCCTGGTGGTGGACGGCACCTGCGATGAGATCGGCCGGGTCGCGTGCTGGGTGGCGCTGGACGCCACCGGCCCGATCTCGCTGACCGTGTCGCTGCGACTCACCGGTCTGCGCACGCCCTCCGTAGTCGCCGAACGACTACCGAAAGTGCTGATCCATCACAACGTGCCCGGACAGCCGGTGCACGAGTTCCTGACTTCGCTGGACCGCGCCTGGGAGCGTTCGGCTCCGCTGACCGCATACGGCCCCAAACAACGCTTTGTGGCCGCGGCCCGCTCGATGCGCGACGCCGGATGGCCCGTGCACGATGGTCCGAATCGCTGGCGGATGGGCGAACTCACGGTGGACTGGTCAGCCATCGGTTCCAGTTAGTCGTGCCCCGGGGCCGCGATGTACGCGGTGCCCGTACCGCTGATCTGCACGGCAGCCTGCGCGGCGGTCACAAAGGTCGACTCGCCCGGTCCGAGCTCGATCGAAATCCCGTCGCACTGGACCAGCAACGAACCACCGATGGACAACACAATGCGGGGGCCAGAAAATTCGACCAGTTCGGGCGCAGCTCCCGGGTCGACCCGGGCCAGTCGGAACTGCGGCACCGACACGGGATAGTGCACCACCCGACCCTGCCTGCGGCCCGGCTCAGGAGTCATCTGGCCGTCGACGTCGACGATCCGCAGCAACTCCCGCACATCGATCTTCTTCGGAGTCAGCCCCGCTCGGACGACGTTGTCGGAGTTGGCGAGCACCTCGACGGCAGCCCCACGCAGGTAGACGTGCAGCACACCCGCCGGAACGAAGGCGTAGCTACCCGGGTCGAGGATCCGATGCCGCATAGTGAGCAGCACGATCAAACCGATATCACCGGGGTAGTCGTGCTGCACCGAACGAATCGCGGCAGCCTCGGCGGTGGGGACCGCATGGTCACCGTCAAGTGCGGCCAGGGTCTTGGCGACCAGGTCAGGGTGTCGGTGAGACGGAACGGCCAGGATGCCTGCCAGCACGTCGTGAGCGGTCGCCGATTCCCGAACCAGTTGTTGCAGCTCTGGAACGTCGAGACTGCCCAGCCGGGCGACGATTTCGTTGTAGGTCACCATGCCCCCGAAGATCTCGAACGGGGTCAGGGAGACGACGGCTTCCGGTTTCGATGAACGGTCGGTGTAGGTGTTCGGCGCAGCGTTGATGGCTTCAGTTTCGTCCGGATGGCACTGGATGGACAACGCCCGCGCCGGTGCGAGCACCTTCAGAAGGAAGGGCAGCCGACCCTTCCAGCGGCTATCGGCCTGCGGACCGATCGTGCCTATCGGGTCCGCTGCGATCACGACGTCCAAAGCACGACCGTCCCAGCTGGAAGGCGCCGCCTCGTGGGCCCCGAGCCACAACTCAGCCTCTGGCTGCAGCGTTGGCGCATCCCGACCCGTCAGCTCCGCGAGGACGTGGTGGGATCCCCAGGCATAGTTTTGAACCCGGCCCGTCAGTTTGTGCATCAGGAGCGGTCGATCACCAGGGTCCGTAAGGACCTTCACTGCGGGACTGGGTGCGTGGGCTGACCATCTGACGAAGTGCGGGCCGTACGTCGACCAGGTACACCGAGGCCGCCACGAAACCCACGATGCCCAGGATGCCGATGGGGTTGGTAACCCGTAGGAACCCGAGCACCACGGCGATCCCCGTGATGGCCGACCATTTGACCTTGGTGAGCTTGCCCGCGGCAGCGAAGGCATCTTCGCGGTTACGCAGACAGTCGACGAAGGCGACTACCTCGACAGCCAGCATCGCCGCGCCGAGGACCACGCCGACCCAGAACTGAGCGATGGAGAGGCCGGTAAACATATCCATGCGCTGAGTCTACGTTCGGTCTGCCTCGACCATGACGGAGAACGGACCATCGGCAGTCATGGTGACCTGCATATCGGCTCCGAAGCATCCGATCGCCACCTGCACACCCCGCTCGCGCAACCCTGTTACAACCTGTTCCACGAGCGGCTCCGCGATAGCGGCGGGTGCAGCCCGTGACCACGATGGACGCCTACCCCGGCGGGTGTCGCCGTAGAGCGTGAACTGCGAAATCACCAGCACCGGCGCACCCGCGGCAACGACCGACTGCTCGCCTGCCAGGATGCGCAACTCTGCGATCCGGCGAGCCAGAGTTGCAGCCTCGGCGCGCGAATCTCCTTGTGCCACGCCGATCAACGCCAGCAGGCCTGGATCGTCTATTCGCCCAATGCATTGTCCCTTCACCTCGACTCTCGCGTTGGTCACCCGTTGGAGTAGGGCTCGCACAGCGCCTCAGATGCCTACGGCCACCACGGCCCCCACCGGTTGGCCGTGGCCCAGAATCGGCACGGCGCCGACCTTGTCGAGCACGTCAGCCTCCACTCCCGCCGAACGAAGCAACGCAGCCATCACCACCTGCCGGGCTCGATTCCCCCCATCGGCGATCTTCACAGCAAACCCACGGCCATCGGACAGGCCCACGGCGAAAACAGCCTCGGCGCCGTCCTTGGCCACTGATCCGGGCAGCCCGCGGATCAGTGCCGTCACGTCGCGACGTGTGCCACCCAGGTACTCCGGGTAAGCCCGGATGGCATGCGCGACCCGTCCCTCGTCGCTGGTATCGGGAGCTGCGGCTATCTTTCCGAACGCACGAGCCAGCCCTGCCAGCGAGATCGCCATGACAGGAGCCCCGCAACCGTCGATAGCCGTAGCGCCCACCTCCTCGCCGGCGATGTCAGAGATGGTCTGCGCCATCAGCTGCTGCAGCGGGTGGTCCGGGTCGAGATAGGTCGAGGTGTCCCAACCTGCGGCCTGACATGCACCGAGCATGCCCGCATGCTTGCCGGAACAATTCTGCGCAACCGACATCGGGCCGTGCCCCGCCGCCAGCCATTCATTGCAGGCCTGTTCGTCGTACGGAAGGTCCGGGGTGTTCTGCAAGTCGTTCTCGGTCAAGTCGCTCTGCGCCAGAATCTGTCGGACGCCGTCAAGATGAAAGGGCTCCCCTGAGTGGCTGGCGGAAGCCAGCGCCAGCAACGGGGCGTTCAACTGGAGCCCGGCGCGCAGCATCGCGACAGCCTGCATCGGTTTGTTCGAGGAGCGTGGCAGACACAGTGCCCCCGCATCGCCGACCTCGGACTGCACGACACCAGCAGAGTCGGTGACCACGGCGCATCCGTGATGCACCGACTCCACAAATCCGTTGCGGACTACATGCGCCACTACGGGCGCTTCTGACAATGCTTCAACAGAACTCATTCCCAGCACCATATGCGCCGCAGCTGACGCACCCCATTTTCCGCGCGGTCCAGCCTTCACGTTCAGGGGCAGGGGGCCCCAACGTGCAGTGAGCCCACCGCTCGCTCCCATGTTCGAGGCGCGGGGGATGAAACAGGAATTCCCCGCCCGACCTGGGTACAGGCCTGGCGGGGAATCCTCGATGCCGACCGGCGTGCGACCACGTCGCTCACCGGTGCGGTCAGGAAGTGCTACCGGTGCTGGTGGGAGTCGAGGACGACGTGTCTTTCGCCTCGGCCTGCACTGTCGAGGCGTCGGGCAGTGCAGCAGCGGCCGTCGGGGTCGAGACAGAGGGAGTCGATGTCATCGCCTTCTCACCCGCAGTCTTCTTGGTGGCGGTCCGCTTCGTCGGAGTCGACTTCGCGGGAGCGGTCTTGCGAACCGCAGCCGCCTTGCCAGCGGGTGTCGTGGCCGTCGTCGCCTTGGCCGTCGCGGACTTAGGCGTGGCGACCTTGGCTGTCGTGCTCTTGGTAGCAGCCGTCTTCGGCCCAGGCTTGCGTGCGCTCGGCTTGGCAGCGCCTTCCTTGGCAGCGTTGCTGCGCTCGGCCCGGTTGGCGGCACGCTCGACACGTGCACCGTCCTGTGCGACCTGCGCTGCGGCCTCGGCTACGTCATGGGCAACGTCCTTGCGGCTGGCGAAGGCGGCGCTCTTGGCGGTGGCCCTGGTGTCCACTGCTGCCTTACGCGCCTGTTTGGCCACGTCGTCTGCCTGCTTGCGGGCGCGACCGGTGAGGTTGTCGGCCTGAGCCTGCAACTTTCGGCTGGCCGGCTGGTCGAGCAGGTCGTCCACAATCTTCGCGCCGCGCGACACCAGGTCGCTGTAGGACCTTTCCAGGTCGGTCTGCACCTGGGTGTAGGTGGCGACCGCGTTCTGCGGGATGGCCTCGACATGGGCGATGAGGTCGTTGACCGCCTCGGTGATGCGCTCCTGCGTCTCGACGAAGCGGGCCTGAACGGCCTTGGGGGCGGTCTCGTTGCGCAATGCCTCGGCGCGGTCCTCCGCGCGATCGAACATCTCGCGAACATTGTTGACGGCTGCGTCAGCGACGCCGACGAGCGCGTAGAGGGGAGTGTTCTCGATCTTCTTCGATGACTTGGTAGCCATGATGTGCCTTTCTGGAGGGACTGGTCGGGCGATAGGGGTCTGGGGATTAGTTGGTGCGCAGTGGTTCGTCGTCGACGAACGAGGAGTAGAGGTCCAGCAGGACCGATCGCTGGCGGTCGGTCAGCAGCGGATCGGCACGCAACGCGGTGCGCACATCCAGCGCACTGCGCTCACCACCGGACGGGTCTGCATCGAGCAGGCCGGCGTGGACGTAGAGCTGTTCAGCAGAGATCCGCAGGCCTTTGGCAAGCGCCTGCAGAATTTCCCCGCTGGGCTTCTTCACGCCCCGCTCTATCTGCGACAAGTAGGGATTGCTGATGCCGGAGAGCTGTGCGAGTTGCCGCAGAGAGAGCTGCGCCTGCTGGCGCTGCTCCTTCAGGAATCCACCTAGATCGGTGACGGGGCTCGGTCTCATGACACCATCATGCTTGCTTTGGTTAGCAAAATGCAAACCAGAGCAAGCGTGATGTTACTCACAAGTACTTCGGGAATTATTCAGCTGCGGCATCTGTCGCAGCTGCGCATTCCGGACTACGGCGTGACGATCACCGTTTGCGATGCAGCGCAATCGTCAGCGACCAGATCGGCATCGACGGAGGTATTCCGCTTGATCAGTGCGAGCGCGATCGGCCCGTCCTCGTGGTGGCGCACGACGCTGGTGAGCGTGCCCACCGGCCGTTCGACGTCGGGCAGTCGCAGCGCAGCGCCCGGCTCAGGCAGGACGTGCCCGGATCCGTCGAGGTGCAGGAACACGACCCGGCGCGGCGGACGCCCGAGGTTGTGCACCCGCGCGATCGTCTCCTGCCCGCGGTAACAACCCTTGTGCAGGTGCACGGCGGTGCGCAACCAGTCCAGTTCATGCGGAATCGATCGGTGATCGGTGTCGACGAGCAGCCGTGGCCGCCAGTCCGCCACGCGCAACGCCTCCGCTGCCCACATGCCTGCCATCGGCCGATCGGCGATGAAGGCGGCTGCGGCCCCACGCGGAACGATCACCTCTCGCCAGCGACGTCCCTCGGCCGGGTGCGGCCCGTCGCCGGAGTAGGAGGCTGTGTCCGGGCCCATCGTCGGCCAAGGGTCCACCCACACGAGAGTGCCGTCCGCAGCGAACTGCTCAGCTGGGCCGGCCTCGTCACTCACCTGCCCGAACTGAGCGAAGTCGTCGCTGACGTCAGTCACCTGCACGCGCAACATGAACTGCATCGAAGTAAGCCAGTCAACCAGCGCGGGCGCGGTGCCCGGCTCGACACTGAGCCACGCTGATTCGCCGTCGTCGACGACGTGCAGCGCATGCTCGACGTGCCCGTGCGGACTGAGCACCAGGGACTCAGCAGACGCATGCGGCGCAAGGTCGGTCAACTTCTGGGTAGTCATCGAGTGCAGCCAGGTGAGGCGATCCTGACCGGTCACACGGACCAGTCCTCGGTGCGAAAGGTCGACCATGGCGTCACCGGCAGCAAGACGCCGCTGCTCGCCCATCAGGTCTCCGTAGTGCGCCGGGACCCCGGCGTCCAGGCCGTGCCCCTCAACTGCTCCGGGACGGCTGAGCGATGGGCTGATCGTCGTTGCACTCACACCCATCACGGTACGCCCGGTACGGCTCTCGACAGACCGCGAGCGCCCGCCGAGCAGTCCACCGCAGGCTGCCGATCAGGGCGACCTCCAGACCGAATCAGGCCGATATCCCCGCCTACACTGACCGCCATGACGCAGGACTCCGAACCGCAGGATCCGACACCCGGATCGACTGGTTCGGCCAGCTCAGAACCGGCTGAATCCCCGAAGAAGAAGCCCGGTTGCCTCAAGGTCGGCTGCCTCACAGTGTTGGCGATGTTCCTCGTGGTCGCTCTCGCGGTCGGCGGTATTGCGCTCTACGTCAACAACCAGCTCAGCCAGGTGCAACGGTCCGACCAACTGCTCCCCTCCGGGGGACCAACCCGCAACGCCGCCGCCGGCGACGCCCAGAACATCCTGCTACTCGGATCAGACTCACGCGGTAAAGACCTTCGAGCCAACGGCCGCGCCGACGTCATTCAACTCATGCACATCAGCAGCGACAAGCGCTCCATTCAATTCATCCACTTCCCGCGCGACCTGTACGTGGACATCCCCAGTCGTGGCGAGAACAAGATCAACGCCGCATATGCCTTCGGCGGACCGAAACTGCTGGTCAGCACCCTGCAGAACCTGCTGGATGTGCGCATCGACCATGTCGCCCAAATCGGATTCGACGGCTTCACCAGCCTCACCGACGCGATGGGCGGTGTCGAGCTGTACGTGCGATACCCCTACAGCGGCGGCGACACCGGCACCTGGACCAAGGGCTACCACACGATGAACGGCAAACAAGCCCTCGGATTCTCCCGACAGCGCAAGCAACTACCTCGCGGCGATATCGATCGCGGTGTCAACCAACAGCAGTGGATCAGCGGGATGGCTTCGAAGGCGCTCGCGGGGGGCACGCTGAAGAACCCCAAGAAGGTCCTCGACATGGTCTCAGCCATCGCTCCGTACATGCTGGTGGACATGTCGACGACGCAGCTCATCGAGTTGGCAGTGAGCCTGCGCAATGTGCGACGCGACGAGCTGTCGTTCTACACCGCACCGTTCTCAGGATTCGCGAGGAACGAGGCCGGCGCCGTAGACGTGGTCGACATGCCGAAGATGAAACAGCTCGGCAGCAACCTGCGCACCGACACCATGAGCAAGACTGCCATCGAACCCAATACGGTCGGCTGACCCAAACGGCCCGTAAAGTCGCGGTCATGGTTTTCGAACTCGACCCGGACATGCCCCGCGAGCTCGCGCCGCTGGCCTGGATCATCGGCCGGTGGGAGGGAGCAGGCGTCCTCGGCTATCCCGGTATCGAGTCGGTGAACTTCGGTCAAGAAGTGATCTGCGCCCACGATGGACGCCCGTTCCTGGAATGGCGCAGCACCATGTGGCTCCTGAATTCCGAGGGCAGTCAGGTCGAGATCCTGGCCAGTGAGGTCGGCTATTGGCGACCATTGCCGGACAACGAGGTCGAGTTCGTGCTCGCGCATCCGACCGGTGTCGTGGAGATGTACTACGGAAAGACCAGCCCGGCGAAGATCGAACTACGCACCGATGGAGTGCTGCGCAGTCCGGCAGCAACGGAGTACGCCGGGCCACCCGCCTCTACGGGAACG
The DNA here is from genome assembly GCA_038199265.1 of Actinomycetales bacterium. GTDB lineage: Bacteria > Actinomycetota > Actinomycetes > Actinomycetales > Dermatophilaceae > Allobranchiibius. The sequence continues at coordinate 15,789 of JBBPZD010000284.1, forward strand.
TCAACTCCAGCCTGATGTGGGCCATGGATATGGCAGCGACCGGGCACCCACTGCAGAGTTACGCCTCGGCCGAACTCAAACGGGTGGGCTGAACCGCGCGGACGATGCCGCTGCCGATCTCAACCCACGTGCTGGAAAAGCCAGGTGACTGCCGTGGGAAGCACGCCCACGAACAGGACGCTGGCTGCCCCGAGAGCGAGTTGAGCAGGCGCCGTCGCTGAGCGGTTGTTTCCCTCGCAGTCGACCGGAGCGCTGAGAATCAAGCGGAACGCATACGAGACCCCCGCCCCGAGCAAACCGGCGAGTAGCGGCGCGTTCCACGGAACACCGGCGATGATCGAGGCGCCGATACCGATCAGCACGCCCACCACGAGCGACGTCGGCAGACTCCACTCCGAAAGACGGGCTCTCCCGCGCGTCCCGCTATCGAGCAGCGTTCCCACGGCTGCAGCAGTGAGTGCGGCCGCGACGGTTTCCCGGCCGTTTTCGCGCACCACCGCATCGGCGATGAAGGCTCCGCTTGCCAGCGCCCCCAGGCCCAGCGCCATGCTCGACAGGGCCACCACCACTCGATCCAGACCGCCTCGCCTGGTCAGAGTGTGCAGAAACACCAGTGCCAGAGAGATTGCCAGCGCCGCCGTCACCCAGCGGATTCCTTGGAGATCTTCGGTCAACGCCACGATCACGGTCAGGGAGGCAGCTGAGATCGCCAGGAGCAGGGAACTGGATCGCTCGCGAGGCAGCCTGAGCAACCTCGCCCATCCGCCAGCCAGCATCAACCCGCTCACGAGGTAGGCGCCGGCGACTAGATTGGGTCCCGCATACGAACTCAGCACCAGGAGTGCTGCCGTCAGAACCGCTCCCAGCATCGCGAACACCGGGGAGGCAGAGATTTGCGAGGTCGCCACGGAGGGCCTCTCGGCCCGTTCGCCGTCGATATCGATTGCCTCTGACACGAACCGAATCCTGCCACTACTGCGACGCCCGGGCGGTGAGCTTTGCTCTAGCGGCCGTCGCGCCCGAATGGATCCGGCCTCAGCCGCCAGCGAACGGCGGCAGCACCTCCAGTGTCGAGCCGTCCACGAGGCAAGCGTCGCGGTCTACTCGTCGACCGTCCATCAACAACGCGGCGAGCGCGAGCACCGGCTGCAGAGCTGCATGTCGATCGGCCGCGGCCTGCACCACATCTGCGACAGTATCGCCCTCGCCCTGTTCGGTGGCCGTTCCCGCGGCGGCCTGCGCCCCCGCCCAGTACCGAATGATCACCTTGGCCATCGCAACTCCTGATCTCTTCGCGCGCATGCATCAGCACGGCGTCGCGGCATCGTATTCTTGGCCAGCATGGCACGCCTGTTGCTTCTCACTGACGCCCGAGGTGCCAGCATCGAGGTACTCCCGGCGCTGGGCCTGCTCGGGCACCGGATACGGGTATTGCCCACCGATCCGTCGTCGTTGATAGACCCGCCTGAGTGCGACGTAGTCCTGTTGGACGCGCGACGCGACCTGGTCAATGCCCGCGGTCTCACCCGAGTGCTGCGAACCGGCGGCTTGTCCGTCCCGCTCATTGCGATCTTCACAGAAGGCGGGCTCGCTGCCCTTACGAAGGAGTGGCACGTCGACGACGTGCTCCTGGAAACAGCCGGACCCGCAGAGGTCGAGGCTCGCATCCGGTTGGCCTGCACGCGACTGGAGGCACAAGGTATCGAGGAGCCGATCAGGATCTCCGCCGGCGGGTTGACGATCGACGAGAACGCCTACTCTGCCCGGATCAGCGGCCGCACCCTGGACCTGACCTACAAAGAGTTCGAGCTGTTGAAGCACCTCGCGCAACACCCGGGCCGGGTATTCACCCGCGCTCAACTGCTGCAGGAGGTGTGGGGCTATGACTATTTCGGGGGTACCCGCACGGTCGACGTCCACGTCCGCCGGTTGCGCGCCAAACTCGGGGTGGACAACGAGGCGTTGATCGGAACCGTGCGGAACGTGGGCTACCGCTTCGTCGGCGCCCAGGAGCTCCATTCCCACGAGGGCCAGCCCGCTCCGGCATGACGCTGGCGACTCCACAGCGGTGATCGCCACGCCAGCCCTTCTGTGGTGAGATCGCCGGTATGACGCTCACTGCCGATCAGGCTCGCGCTCAATTGGCCGATCTCGCCCACGCCGCCCGCGCCGCCGACGGTGTCACGCCGTTGTCCGAGCAGGCACTTCTCGCGGCCCGCCGAGGCACGGGTGATGAAGGTAGCGCTGTAATACAGCACCACGACGTCGATGGTCGACTCGTCGCCGCCGCCGTGCCCGACGACACCGGCTCGTCCTACGAGCTCGTGGTGCATCCCGACCATCGCCGCCAGGGGTACGGCTCGAGCCTGCTCGATCTGATCGTGAATCAGCAGGCCCCAAAAGCGCGTTGGTGGTCCCACGGTGACCTCCCGGCCGCCCGGGCGCTCGCCCACAGCCACGGACTCCACGTTGTGCGTGAGCTGTGGAAGATGGCGCGCCCGGTGCAGTCCTCCCCGACTATCCACAGCCCGGTACTACCTGACGGGTTCGCCGCGCGTGCGTTCGTCCCCGGAGCGGACGACCAGGCCTGGATAGACGTGAACGCGCGCGCCTTCGTCGATCACCCTGAACAGGGCCGGATGACCATTGATGACCTGCACGAACGAATGGAGCAGGAGTGGTTCGACCCAGCCGGGCTACTGCTGCTCGAAGATGTCAGCGGGACAGAACCTGTTCTTGCAGCGTCGCACTGGACAAAAATCGAGCACCAGGACCCTGACCGGGATGGTGGCGTCGAAGGTGAGGTCTACGTGGTCGCCGTCGACCCGGCGTACCAGGGCCGCGGGCTCGGCAGAGCGGTTACTGCGCTCGGACTGACCCACCTCGCGCACGCCGGTGTCGACACCATCGACCTGTACGTCGAAGGCGACAATGCTGCAGCCATCGCCACCTATCGGGGGTGGGGCTTCGCGAAGGCCACCGCGGACGTCATGTACGCCCGCTGACAGCCAGACATTCCCGTCGCGCCCGAGAGGGAGGTTCGTGTCCTCCTCGCCCGGATCGTGGGAACATGACGCCATGGAAGCCCACTCCGGAGCCGCCGCAGACCACTCCCATGACTATGACCAGTCCGACCAGGGCGTGGGGTACGCCGAGGGCACCAAAGGTGTGAGCCAGACCCAGGCGCCTGCGGAATCGGTCACCGCCATTGCACCGGAGCGGACGGACGAGGTCGATACCTCGACCTCCAGCGACCCGAACCTGGTTCGCCTCGCTCGGCGGTCGGCGACCGCTCCAGCACCTGCCCGAGCCGCGAACGGCCGGTTCATGCGGGTAGCACCTGAGTTGAAGTTCGGGCCGCAGGACGACGAACTGCCCGATGACCGCTTCCTGGATCGCGAGATCTCCTGGATGCAGTTCAACGAGCGGGTCCTGCAGCTTGCCGCCGACCCAGCGGTACCACTGCTGGAGCGCACCCGCTATCTGGCCATCTTCGCCAGCAATCTCGACGAGTTCTTCATGGTCCGCGTCGCTGGACTCAAGCGGCGTATCGCCACAGGGCTGGCCGTGCGATCCGCCTCCGGCCTCGAACCACGCGAGGTGCTCGAGGAGATTTCCCACGCGGCGCACAAGCTGATGAATGTGCACGCCCAACTCTTCCAGAAGCACATCCGGCCTGCAGTTCAGGACGAGGGCATCCGCATCCTGCGGCCGGTCGAGTTGACCGAAACCGATCGTGGCCACCTGGGTGAGCTGTTCCAGGCCCAGATCTATCCGGTGCTCACCCCGCTGGCCGTCGACCCGGCTCACCCGTTTCCCTACATCTCAGGGCTCTCCCTGAACCTCGCGGTTCTGCTGACGAACCCCAAGACGGGGCGTGAGCACTTCGCCCGTGTGAAGGTGCCGCCGCTACTGCCGCGGTTGATCGAACTACCACCGGACGAGGGTGAGGATCCCCTTTTCAACACCCGATTCGTGGCAATCGAAGACGTCATCGCCGAACACCTCAGCACGCTCTTTCCCGGTATGGATGTGCAGGAGAGCTTCACCTTCCGGGTTACCCGCAACGAAGACCTCGAGGTGGAGGAGGACGACGCCGAGAGCCTGCTCACCGCGCTGGAGCGGGAGTTGACCCGGCGCCGGTTCGGTCCGCCGGTACGCCTCGAAGTCGCCGACGACATGGACGACCACGTGATGGACCTGCTGGTCCGAGAGCTGGGAATCCACGAACGAGAGGTCTACCGGCTGCCCGAGCCGCTGGACCTGCGCGGCTTGAATGCGGTGGCCGACCTGGACCGGTCCACACTGCGGTGGCCGCCGTTCGTGGCAATGCCGCACCCGGACCTCGCACCGGTCGAACGCTCGGCACAATCGGACGTGCTCGGTGCGATGCGGCAGGCCGACATCATGCTGCACCACCCCTACGACTCGTTCTCTACGTCGGTGCAGGCGTTCATCGAGCAGGCCGCAGCCGACTCCCACGTGCTCGCCATCAAACAGACGCTCTATCGGACATCCGGGAACTCACCGATCATCGATGCGCTGATCGAGGCCGCCCAGAGTGGCAAACAGGTCCTGGCCGTGGTCGAGATCAAGGCCCGGTTCGACGAAGAGAACAACATCACCTGGGCGCGCAAGCTGGAACGCGCCGGTGTGCACGTCGTCTACGGGATGGTCGGGCTGAAAACGCACGCCAAGTTGTGCCTCGTCGTTAGGCAAGAAGGCGACACGATGCGGCGTTATTGCCACGTCGGCACCGGCAACTACAACCCGAAGACAGCCCGCCTTTACGAGGACCTGGGATTGCTGACCTGTGACCCCGAGGTCGGCGAGGATCTGTCGCGGCTGTTCAATCAGCTCTCCGGGATGGCACCCCGGGCGAAATTCCGCCGACTGCTGGTCGCTCCGCGATCGATGCGCAACGGTCTACTGGAGCGGATGGACAAGGTTGCCGATGCCGCCAAAGAAGGCAGCGAGGCCAGCATCCAGATCAAAGTGAACTCCCTGGTCGACGAACAGATCATCGATGCTTGCTACCGCGCCTCACAGGCCGGTGCGAAAGTCGACATCTGGGTCCGCGGGATATGTTCGCTGCGACCGGGGATCGAAGGTATGTCGGAGAACATCCGGGTGCGATCGGTGCTGGGGCGCTTCCTGGAGCACTCCCGCGTCTTCCGCTTCCAGGTTGAGGGTGAGGACGATGTGATCTTCTTCGGCAGCGCCGACATGATGCACCGCAACCTGGACCGCCGGGTCGAGGCGCTGTTGCGCATCACGACGCCTCGTCACGTCGAGACCCTGGGTCGCATGTTCGATCTCGGAATGTCGGACAGGACGTCATCCTGGGCGCTGCACGGTGACGGGCGGTGGGAACGGCACAACTTCGATGAGAACGGCGAACCGCTGGTCGACCTGCAGCAGCACTTCATCGCCAGCTACGCCAAGCGTCGCCGCAAAGCACGCCGTCGGTGACCACAGGAGTCAGTGGCCCGCCGGCTGCCGGGGCCCTGGTCTGGCGGCGTGAGCACGGGGTTCTGCAGGTTGCCCTGGTGCACCGTGCGAAATACGACGACTGGTCGTGGCCCAAGGGCAAGTTGGACCCTGGCGAGTGCTGGACCGGTGCTGCTGCGCGCGAAGTCTTGGAAGAGACGGGCTTGGCTCCCCAGCTCGGCATCCCGCTGCCGCGATCGGTCTACGGACTGCGCGACGGCAGCTGCAAAGAGGTGCGTTACTGGGCTGCCCAGATTGCCGGGGGGTCTGGTGAGCTCGAGAACGAGATCGACGCGGTTGCGTGGCTGCACCCAGCCGCTGCCAGGGAGCGACTGTCCTACCCGCGGGACGGCCTGCAGTTGCAGGCACTGGTCGACGCAGACCGTAGGGGTGCGCTACGTACCTGGGCTCTCGTGGTGGTGCGGCACGCAGATGCAGTGGGCCGCTCCTCTTGGAAGGGTAGCGATCCCGACCGCCCGTTGAGTACCTTCGGGAAGGAACGCGCTGCGTCCCTCGTGCCGGTGCTCGCGGCCTACGGCGTCGACCGGGTCGTCACCTCGGGGTCAGCGCGGTGTGCTGAAACCATGAAGCCATATGGCCGGTCCGCCCGCGTGCGCGTGCGCGTCAAGGCCGGTTTGTCCGAAGAGACCTACGAGCACGAACCCGAACGCGCGATGCAGCACGTGGAGCGGGCCTTCGACCGCGGCACCTGCACCGCATTGTGTACCCACCGCCCCCTCCTGCCGGATCTACTGAACCGGCTGGCCGACCAGGCCAGCGGTCCCGCACGGAACTTGCTGCTGGAGCGGGCGCGGGGCGGCATGGACAAGGGTGAAGCGCTGATCTGCCAGGTCGTCGACGTAGGCGAAGCGGCACGTGTGGTCTCGGTGGAGCGCAACCGGCCTTGATCGATCCTGACCAGTTGGCGGGCCTGTCGTGGTCGCCCGATCGATAGGTCTCGTTCACCCGGCGTTCACCCGGTAGGGGTCGCAGGGTCACCCGACCTGCCTAGCGTGCGGTTCGTCGGGTACATCCGATCCGGCCTACTGACTCCCCACCCCCGAAGGATCCCCGAAGTGAAGATCACGTCCATCGGCCGCGCCAGCGGCGTCGCCGTTGCCGCCGCTCTCGCTCTCACCGCCTGCGGCAGCGCCTCCAACGACACCGCAGGTTCGTCCAAGTCCACCGGTGGCAACGCCTCCGGTGATGCCGCCTGCTTCAGCGGTACGTTGAGCGGGCAGGGTTCCTCAGCGCAGGGCAACGCCATGCAGCTGGCCACCACCGAATTCGCGAACAAGTGCAAAGACGCGAAGGTCAACTACGCGCCGACCTCCTCCGGCCAGGGCATCACCGCGTTCCTCGCCAACCAGGTCAGCTGGGCCGGTTCGGACTCCGCGTTGAAGTCCGACAAGGGCGAACCCGCCAAGGCGAAGACCGCATGCGGTTCTGAGGCGTTCGACCTGCCCATGGTCATCGGCCCCATCGCCGTCGCCTACAACCTCAAGGGTGTCGGCAAGCTCACGCTCACCCCCGACCTCATCGCGAAGATCTTCAGCGGAAAGATCACCGTCTGGAACGACCCGGCCATCGCTGCGGTGAACAAGGGTGTCACCATCCCCGCGACGAAGATCTCGGTCTTCTTCCGCTCCGACTCCTCGGGCACGACCGACAACTTCACGAACTACATGCACACCACCAAGCCCGACGTCTGGACTGAGAAGCCTGCAAAGCAGTGGGCCGGCAAGGTCGGCCAGGGCAAGCCCAAGAGTGCCGGTGTCAGCTCCGCCGTCCAGTCGACCGACGGTGGAATCACCTACGTCGAGTGGTCCTTCGCGATCACCAACAAGCTGGCGATGGCCCAGATCGACAACGGCGGTGGCCCGGTGGCCTTGAGCGCCGAGACTGCGAGCAAAGCCGCCCAAGCTGCCAAGGTCGTCGGCACTGGGAACGACCTCAAGCTCAAGATCGACTACGCCACCAAGGAAGCGGGCACTTACCCGATCGTCCTGGTGACCTACGAGATCGTCTGCAGCAAGTACAAGGAGGCCGCCACAGCCAAGGCCGTCAAGTCGTTCCTGTCCTACCTGGTGTCCCCTGAGTTCCAGGGCAAGCTACCCAGCGTCGGCTCGGCTCCGCTGCCGGCACCGGTACAGACCAAGGTCGTCACGGCGATCAAGTCGATTTCCTGATCCAGCTGGGCGGGGGGGGGGCGGCGTGGGCCGCCCCCCCCCCAACAGGGGTGAAGCACCCGGCCCCACCCCCCCCAC
>JBBPZD010000285.1:0-4082 GCA_038199265.1 Actinomycetales bacterium
ACCGCGTCCACCCCATCCCGGGGAAGTAAAGCTCCGGCCACGCGTGGGCGTCGGACTGTTTGACCTCGTACACGCCGCTCGCAGTCGAAGTGCCGGGTAGGAATCCCACGCCCACGCGGGCGGGGATCCCGATCGATCGCGCCGCCATCACCATCGCCGACGTGAACTGAACGCAGTACCCCTGCTTGGTTGCGAGGAAGTTGCTGATCGGATCCAACGGCGCGCCCGCAGAGTTCCTGCGGGTGCGTGCCAAGGTGAGCGAGTAGACGAATCCGCCGCCGTTGCGCAGGTAGTCCTGAATGGCGACGGCTCGGGCGAAAGGCGTTCCACGCGGTGCGGCTTGACGCACGAAGGTAGCGATTTGTGGCTTCGACGCCTCATCCACTGCCAGGTCGGCCAAAAGGGTGTCCGGTGCTGGCGCGGCCGCATCCTGCTCGGTCGTTGGACGCGCGGTAGCGCGCGGGACGAGGTAATCGATGCCGTACCCCGAGATCGGGGAAGGGGCAGACGGCTGACCCGTGCCGGAGTCGTAGTTCCAGATGCGGCTCCCGAAATCGGCGGAGCGGACCTGGGTAGGCGCTACTACGTAGGGCGGACGCATCGCGCTGTTCGACACGGTCAGCTGAAAGCTGTCGGCGTTCACCGGGGCCGGATTCTCGTCCCGGCGCAAGCGCTGGCCGTCGGTGCCGCGCAGCAACTCACGCGGTTTGCTCTGCACCCAGTTGCCGTCCGAATACGTGTCGGACACCAACGCGCGAAGAGGCGGGGGGCTGGGGTCCTTCGTGCGAAACGTCAGGACGGGGGTCTTGTCCTGATCGTTCAAGTTCTTCTTGAGGTCCAGAGTTGAGGAGAATCCGACACTAGACGCGCCGTTGGCGCCTCGAGCCAGACCGTTGGTGACGAACCTCTGTGAAGAGGCGGGCAGCACGCCGGCGGCAACCACTGCGAGTACGAGCGCCGCTACCCCGGCTAGCCGGGTGAACTGGCCGAAGTCGTGTCCACCGAGGGTCACGCTGGGGCTGGAGCGACCAGAACTGTGCGCCCTCAGACCCGACCAGTCGCTGGCCAATCGTTCAGAGGCCGCGTAGAGCATCGCCAGCCACACCACACCCAGAGCGAAGAAGTACTTCGGGTGCAGCGCACCCCCGGAGTTCGCGGCAGAGATGACGAACGCCACCAGCAACGGAAGACCGGCCAGAGCAGGTGACCGCCCGGTGACGGCCAGGAAATCCACCGATACGGCAATGACGGCGATGATCAACTGAATGAAGAAGATGATCCCGATGGTGGTGGGAGCAGGCGCGGCATAGGAGATGACCGTGTGGTGTGCATCTGAACCCAGAGCCTGCAGTGCCGCGGGCAGCGTGCTGTCCAGATGATCTCCCAGGTGGCCGATCAGGACAGCGGTCACGATCCCGAACAGCTGGCCCGACAGCGTCAACAGGGGAGAGAGGTCGAAGTATCTGCCGACCAGCCCAATGGCCGCGACGAGCGCGACGAGCGCCGAAGTTCCGGGTACCCAGGCGTACCCGACGAACAAGGTGGTCGCAGGCCAGGCAGCGACGAGCGTTGCCAGCGCCGCCAGGAGGGTCTGGAATGGGCGTGCGCGGCTCACCGCGGCCTCACCTCTATCCGTCGGTCGCCCGCAACTGTCCGCCAGGCTGCAGGGATGCCGGTATCCGGACCGGCGACCGTGGTGCGCCAACCCGACCGGATGAACATCTGCTCCACCTCTGCGGCGGGAGAACTGATGGCAGGCGAAGATCGCTGATACGCCGCCGTATCGATGACGATGGCGATGCCGACGGCTCCGCGACCGCACGCCGCGGCGAGATCGAGCAGGCGGGGGCCGCTGACGTCTGTCAGCACCGCGACGATCGTGGTGCCCGACGCCGCCATCCGGGTGCCCTCGGCGAGCACGCCCTCGTGCACCGCATCAGGGCACTGCGCGGCGGTGGCGAGGTTGGTCAATATGGTCTCGTCGGTGGCGGGACCATCGAATAATCCAGTGGCCAGCGTCTCCGGCGACAGGAGATGGGTCTGGTACTTCAACGAGTTGAGGTGAAGCCCGATCGACGCCAGTGCGCTGACGGCCCACTCGAACGAGCTGTAGGCACCGTCGAACTGGTGGACTTCGCTGCGGGAATCCAACAGCAACAAGGCGTGCTTGCGTTCTGGGCGGTCTTCCTGACGGACCATCAGTTGCCCGCGGTGAGCGGTCGCCGGCCAGTGGATGCGTCGCAGCTCATCGCCTTCGACGTATCCCCGGATGCTGATGTCCTGCTCTCCATGCAAGGCGATGGAGTGGCCCGTGTCGCCATTGCCGCCGGTCGCCGAGGGCAGGCGCTCGGCTGGTAAGGCGAAAGTCCTCGGCAAGACCAGGATCCGATCATCGGCAGTCACCACACTGGTCGAGGTGCACAGCCCGAACGGGTCGGGGTGCTGGATCACAGTGGGGCCGAGGGTATGCAGGCCACGCGCCCGCCCCCTCACTGTGTAGTTGACGGCTGCTGTCTCCTGGGGCGCGATACTGGCCATCGTGTAGCGCGGTCGGTCTCCGAGACTGGCATCGATACGGTCCTGCGCAGCTCCGAACCGACTTGCCCGTCGACCGCTGTTGGTGAAGACACCTTTCACCGTTGCTGGTTGGTCAGGGCGCAGCACGGAGGGGGAGATGACCCGCCGCAGGCTCAGCTTGGTGGAACGACTGGACGACAACAGCACAGCGAACAGCGGCAGGAGCAGGAGAAAGACACCCACGCGAGTCAGATCGCCGTAACCCAGGCCCGCGCCTGCGATGACCAGCCCTGCCCCTGCGCCGAGGAACACCTGACCGCGACGCGTGAGGCGAGCGCGGCTCGTCGGCCGGTGGGACGTCCGATGAAACATCGCCTGTCTCAGCGGGCTTGCGCCGGAACCGGCACCCGGTCCAGCAACTGGGTGAGAATTTCTGTTGCCGCGCGCCCGCCAGCCTCGCCGCCGGTGATCACCCGATGAGCCATCACCGACACCCAGAGCAGCTGCACGTCCTCGGGTAGCACGTGGTCGCGGCCATCGAGCGCCGCGTAGGCGCGGGCGGCTCGCAGCAGTTGCAGCGAGCTGCGGGGCGATGCTCCCAATCGGAAACTCGGGGCAGTCCGGGTAGCGGTCACCAGATCCACGATGTACTGCCGCAGAGCCGCGCTGGCGTAGACGGTGCGGACGGTCTCGATGGCTCGCAGGATGGTGTCGGAGTCGGCCACCGGCAGCACCGACTCCACCGGGCGTCTTACCGAATGCAGGTCGAGCATTCGAAGTTCAGCCGACGGTGTCGGGTACCCCATCGAGATCCGGGCCATGAATCGGTCTCGTTGTGCCTCGGGCAACGGGTACGTGCCCTCCATCTCGATGGGGTTCTGGGTGGCCATCACCATGAACGGCCGCTGCAGCTCGTAGGTCGTGCCGTCCACGGTGACCTGGTTCTCGGCCATGCACTCCAGGAGGGCCGACTGGGTCTTGGGGGATGCGCGGTTGATCTCGTCGCCCACCACGATCCCGGCGAAGACGGCACCTGGGCGGAACTCGAACCGGTGCGTGTCCTGATTGAAGATACTGACGCCTGTCACGTCACTGGGCAGCAGATCGGGTGTGAACTGCAGGCGTCGCATCGTGCAGTCGATGGACCGGGCCAGAGCCTTGGCGAGCATTGTTTTGCCGACCCCTGGCACGTCCTCGATCAAGAGGTGCCCCTCGGCCAGCAGAACGACCACGGAGGTTGCTATCACCTCGTCTTTTCCTTCGATCACTCCAGCTACAGACGCCTTGATATCGGTCGCCACGCGACGCACATCGTCCAGCGAAAAGGTCGATTCGTCTGCGCCCGATTTCGGTAGGGAAGCGATCGGCGCGGAATGACTCATAGCTGAATCCTGCCTGATGCCAGGGCTGCCTGTGCTGCCGTGCCCGACATCGCAGTGTCGATGCTGGTCGGTTGCTCGGGATCCTCCACTTCTTTACGCAGCCCTGGCCAGCGCCTTTGGGAGGGAGAAGGGGTCCTGGGTGGGCGATTAGATCCAAATGTGGAGTGATGTGGAGTAAAGTGG
>JBBPZD010000286.1:0-11670 GCA_038199265.1 Actinomycetales bacterium
GCCATGGTGGCTAGATCCCCTCCTGGTCGGTCGGCGAGAAGCCCAACTCGCGCAGAACCTGTAGAAAGCGGACACGACCGGCAGCGGGTGAGAACTCCTGCTCCCATCGTGCCTGAGCGTTGTCGAGCAGTGTTTCGAAGTGGTCGGGTTGTTCCTCACGCATCGACACGGCAGCTCGAATACTGGATGCGAGAGCTTCAGGATTTCCGGCGACTGCAACGAACGGATGATCGGGCCCGGCCACCTCGGGCAACGCGCCGGAGTTGCTGATGACGAACGGCATTCGGGCCGACATCGCTTCCGCGACAACCAGCCCGAATGATTCCCGAGCGATGCTCGGGAAGACAGCGAGGTCGACCCGTGCCAGGAATTCGGACGGTTCGACCCACCCGAGGAGATCGACGAGATGCTCCACCGGGCGCTGTGCCTCGGCGATGAGTTTGGCCTCACCCACGGCAGCAAACCGGTCGTCACCGGCGATCTGCAATCGGAACTGACCCGGACTTTCGTCCTCCAGGATCTTCAAGGCGCTGAACAACACATCGACGCCTTTGGCGCAGGTTATGCGACCGATAAAGCCCAACAGAACAGGTCGGTCCGGTGTTCGCCGAGGGTGCGCGATCGCTATCGGGGCAGTCCAGTTGTGCATCACGCGCGACCCTGGCAGGAGGTTGGCCATCGCGAATGAGGGCACGAAGGTTTCCCGGGCACGCAGCCCAGAGAGACGGGCCGAGACGATGTGCTTCCAGGTCGGTAGTTGATGAATGTGAGCTACCCGGCGGCTCCAGCCCGTCGTCGCCAGAGCTGGAGCGAGCCCGTTACACCACAGCACGTCCAGAGTGTTCGTGCGAAGCAATGCCCTCAGGGACCGAGCTTGATCGAGGCGGGACACACCAGCAAAGGTCTCGACAGGGAAGCCTTCACCGCGCGCGGTGTCGGCAATCTCAGGCGGCTCTTCTGGCGCAACCACCGTCACGGCGATCCCCGCATCCCGAGCGATTCGTGCCATCTCCAACAGCATGATCTCGCCCCCGCCGATGTCACCGTTGTTGGCTAGCAGCAGGAGCACCCGCGATGCGTCGAGGACCGGTTGAGTCATCCCGACCGCCTTCGATGTGTTGATGCGACTAGTCCGTCCTGTTTAGTCCGGGCTCCGGTGCGCCGGTTGTGGATCGGACCGAGCTCCCACACCGGTATGAAGAGCACTGGAACAGGACGGGTGATGCGTTCCAACAGCAGCGGCCCGGCGAGCCCGCCGGTTAGGCAGACACCGAACAGGAGCAGTGGAGCGCTTACACCTGCTTCGACCATGACAACTCGAGTACCGGCGGCGAAGATGATGTGTGAGACGTAGATCGGCAGTGACTGCCGACCGAGGTAGGCCAACGCACCGGTGAGAGCAGCGAGCCCGGTCGAACGGCCAGCTGTAGTGCCGAGCGCCAGCACACCGAGGCAGGCGACGATGGCGAAGGCGACGCCGGCAGCGATCGACAGCGGTGTGCGCGTCGGATCCGGCGCTGTGGGCAGCGTGACGTCCGGGAGCGTTCGCAGGAGCAGGTAACCGCCGGTCAGAGCGATGCCGACAACCGTCAGAGGAAGAGTTGGCAACGTAGCGACCGAGCGTTGCCAGCGCGCACGGGTGACGGCGGCTCCCAGCAGCATGAACATCGTCAGTCCGATGCCCCGTTGGTAGAACGCGGGGCCGTCCACACCCCACATCGTGACGCTGAGGATCACCGCAAGCACGGTGACGCCCACCCGCCAGGTCAGGCGCGACTCCCACGGGCGGGCTACCACAGTGATGACAGTGGCTATCGCGAGCCAGGGTAGGAACCACAGGTGTCCCAGCGGATTCCACAGTTGCAAGACCTCAGTCCAGGTGGTGGGGGTGTTCTTCACGGAGCTACTGAACACCTCGGCGCTTCCCTGGGCGATGGTCCACACGAGATACAGGTAACCGAGGTTGAGCAATCTGGTACGCAGATATGTGGCGCTGGTGCTGTGCCGCAGCGAGCCGGGTACGAACAGGCCGGAGACGAAAGCGAAGAGAACGAGTTCGGGAAGGTAGAAGGTGAGATCGAGCTGGTGGAGGAATACGTCATAGTGGCCCGAGAGTCGCGCATCACGTATGCCCCTGACAACGTGATTGGTGACCACCCCGAAGATTGCGACACCTCGAACGCTATCGAGGCTGATGTCGCGGGTTCTACGTTGGCCCGGCGCGTTTATCACGACGTCAGGTAGTGGCTAACGCGGACCCTGCCCAGTCCGCCGCTGAATCGGTTTCAGCCTCACGAGAATCATCGGCATGAGTATCACGCATTCGCCGGCGCTCAACGGCCAAATGTCGCAGCGACATCCCGATTACGATCGCGGCGGGAGAGGTCAGGAGTACGTTGCCGAGGTTAAGGGCACACACGGCAATACCGAGGAGAGAGGCCTCTAACCAGAGATTTCGTTGACCGTGGGGGAGGCTCACCATCGCTAGCAAGAGGCCGATCCCAAAGAGCACCAGGAGGGCCCACGCGATGTAACCACCCTCGGCGCGAAGGGCCAGATACGAGTTGTGGAAGAAGAAAGTCCTGTCCTGCACCTGCACCTGGGCTGTGCCGGCGCCGTTTCCGTAGACGGGATGAATTGACACCAGGGCATGTTCGGCGTCGGAGATTCGCCCACGGAGTGCATCGCTACCGACGCGGCCCGCAAATCGTTCTGTGGCGAAATCAGTCTCCGGTGCTCGACTTATCAGGTACATCCCAATACCAGTCGCAATGAGCAGAATCCGCGGTTTAAAGAAGCGACTGAGGAGGATCCAGGCGATCATCACAGCGACCGCAAAATAGCTGGTGCGAGAATAGGTGAAGAATATTCCTGTGATGAGCACCCCCAACACAGCCAATTGTGATCGGCGCGTCGACAGGTGCCCGATAGCGGCGAAGCCAGCCCCGCACAGCACCATGCCTGCGGAATTTGGCTCGCCAAATGTGCCACTTAGACGCCCAGAATAACTACTGGCGGGAATTCGAGCGAGACTCCAGATAGCGGCTGCCACCAGACCGAGTGCGACTCCACGAGAAGCAGATATACGGCACAATCGACCAGAACTCAGCACCAACACCACGAGGAGCCAGATCGCCAGACTCACGAGTCTTTTCGTCGGATGCAGATGATTAAGGAGGCTAGCAACAAGCAACCACGCGGGCGTCATCATCAGCAGCAGCAGTAGGCGCTGCGGTCGAAGCAAACCAAAGGTGGGCCGTGCGAAGAGTGACAGCAAAGCTGCAATACCGAGGACCACAGTGCTGGCAGGAACGCCCGCACCCGGCATTGGCACGCCGTAGAGCCCGATCGCAGCAAACGCCAAGCCGACTGGGATCAGAGTCGAGATGATCGCGGGATTGTCGATCCGCTCCATCGCTCCCAGGAGGCTGGCATCCTTGGGCTGTTGATGATCCATCGACGGTTTGCCGATACGGGTGATCATGAGTCACGACTTCCAAGAGGGGCATCAGCGCGACGAGGGTGCGGCGTGACGGGACACTGAAAGTCTAGGTCTCGACCCCGTCGGTAACGCAGCTAGGACCTCGACCCTTTGGTGCGATCCTGTGCGACGCAATCGGTTGAAACGGGCCTCCTGGCCATACCGTTGAGCTTTCGGGCACGCCATTTCGCACTCGACCCCTAGGACAGGAGCAGCGTGCATCTCAATGTTCGGAAGCGTCGCTTCATTCGTCGCATGCTCGGCTACGCGACGAATCCAGTCGCCGTGCGCTGGCGGACCGCGAGGGGTACGGAACAGGATCACGACATCGGCGGCATCCGGATCACGCTTCCGCCCGGGCACAACTTGCCGTTCTACCAAAAGCGGGATCCCACGTACGACGCGTATGCAATCTCGATCCTGCGGGACCTCGCAGCGCATGATCGCCTTCTCACCGTCATCGATGTAGGTGCGAATGTCGGAGATACTGCTGCAGCGATACTGGCCTCCAACCCGAATACGTCGGTGATCAGCGTGGAGGGCGACCCGTGCTTCGTCAGTTATCTGCACAGAAATCTTCGACCCCACGCGCGAAGAGCAACGGTGGTCGAAGGCTTCGTCGGTCCGGTGGGAACGCACGTTTCGTACTCCCGACACGGGACGACGGGCGGCTTCAACACAACGGGAACCGAAGACGACCAGCAGGTTTTGGACTGGATCACGCCTGAGCATCTCGTGCAAAGGGCGCCGGATGATCACCTGGTCGTCTGGAAGAGCGATATAGACGGATTCGACATCCACGTTTTAGTCGAACATTGGGATGCCATCATGAGGCGATGTGAGGTGCTCTGGTTCGAGTACGATCCTGCATCTACCTTGGGTAACCGGTCCGACATCGTATTATTGCTTGATCTGCTCGCCGACAGTGGGCTCGTGTGCCTCGTTTACGACAACCTCGGACGAAAGATGCTTACCCTCGGACCGGGAGTACATCAGTCACGCGCTCTCGGCGCCCTCACCGGGTGGCTCATGGAGCAACGTGACGGGCACGTATGTGTACCATATGTGGACATTTGGGCCTTGACTCCCGACCAAGCTGAACACGTGATCAACCCCGACGCAGAACATTTGGGCCGTGATGCGATAAGGCAATGAAACGATCCGCGCTTGAGCTCCTGAGGTCGGCTGGACTTCGATACCTTGACCACTATGTCTCATTCTGCATGATTAAAGAGTTCGTCAGTGAGCGCAGCCATTCCCATCGTTTTTTCTCTTAGCCACGCACGGGCGAAATTGTTGGCTCCGATAACTCCGGCTTTTGACTTGTCCCTTGATATATTCAAGTTAAATACCTCGTAGCAGTATGTCATGACACGGGTCAGTACCAACGTCCACGCCGCAGCCTGGGGACTTTCGCTGGCGCGCCAATAAAGGTCTCGTGTGCTGGGGTATGTGGCGGTGCCCGACGCGGTTGATTTCGAGGCCGAAGGTTCTGACCGAAACAGCCCTAACGTCACAGAAGATCTTTCGTCGGAGTTGACTTGCCGAAACCGCTAGCCAGAGGGCAGCCCGCTTTGGCAGGAGAGTTCAGTGCGCGATTGTGGCCCAACGGTGGGTGCGAGGGGGGCGTAAATCTGCGAGATCTGCGCCCCCATGCGTGAGTTGGTCGGCCAGTCAGGGCGAAGCAGTGGACGGGGCTCTATCCCATCTGCCTGGCCGATGACGGCGTCAGCGACAGCCCACGCAATTGCCGGATCAACCAGACAATGCGGGGGGAGGATTTCAGGGTTTCCTCCCACCGGGCTGGCGACGACGCCGCAGCCTGCGCCGATAGCGTCGAGCAAGGTGTAGGAGCAGTTTTCCCAGCTCGAGAGTTGGACGACGACGTCCGCCGCAGCGAGCGCCTTGTCGGGGTCTACGAATCCGGGAAAGGCGACCTGGTCGGTAATTCCGAGGTCGGCAGCCAGCGCGCGGAGATCGGTAGCTAGTTCGCCTTCGCCGGCAACTGTGAGGTGCGCGCCCGGATGATCTTTCACGAGCACCGCGAACGCCTGTAGGAGTGCGTCGATTCGTTTCTCGGGAGCCAACCGGGATAGCGACAGCACGCGCGGTGAAGAGGTTGGCTGTCGGTGCGGTGGAGCCAGAGGTGGGTCGAAGCCGTTGAGGATGACTGTGATGGATGCGTTGGTGCGCCAGTTGCGGCGCATCGTGTCAGCGGTGGACTGACACACAGCGATCAAGGCGTCAGCGCGCTTGAGGCGGGTCTGGTGCACTCGGCGCATAACCTGTGAGCGCCATTTTCCACCTTGGTAGATCTGATCGTCTGCGGCGATGCCGTGTTCGGTGCTGACGCGCTTGGCGCCCGAGAGGGGAGTCAGGGCGGCAGCGATGTCGGCATAGGCGAGATGGGTGTGCACGACCGCCGGTCGGAGTGCGGCGCACGTGTGTCGCAAGGTGCGGATCGAGGTTCTAAGACCTGCATCTGGGCCGAAGTCACCGACCACCACCGGCACGCCGAGCGTCTCGAGCTTTTCGATGATCGGCCCCGGGGGAGCGAGCACCACGACGCGCCATCCGCGGATGCCAGCACCGAGGGCATCGAGCGTGTGACGAGCAACCCCGGCCAGGTTGCTGACGGGCAGCACCCAGAGGGCCAGCGGATCGAGCGCAGATGCGTCGTCGTCTGCCGAGCCGGTACTCAGAACCATCCCTCGAGACGGTCGAGTGCAACCCAAAAGCCTTCACCTTCGCCGACGTGACCCTGCCAGATCTCCGGGATGAACGGCGCATGTGGTGCGAGCCGGTCCAGTTGGGCGGCCAGCGCTGGGAAGTCCACTTCACCGTCGGCTATCTGCACGCCTTCGCCGTCGACACCCGTGGCATCGACCATGTGCAGGTGGTCCGTGTAGGGGCCGAGTAGCTCTACGTATTCGCTGAACGGTCGACCGGCGAAGTTTGCGGCCAGCTTTGTGTGCGACACGTCAAGCGTGAGGCGCCGGTCGTAGCGCTGTGCGAAGGCTGCCGTGTCCCGTGCGTCCAGGAACAGGTTGTGGAATTGCTGCCCACCCATCAACCAGGGGTACGGCGGCAAGGTCTGTGCTGTCAGGCGAACCCCGGTCTCGTCGATCTGGTCCAGACCGGCGGCAATGCGGGCGTACATCCGCTCCCGCAGCGAGGGGTCGAGATGTGCGTCGGCGGTGAACCCGCCCAGCGTGGCAACGATGAGCGGGTCCTGGACACAGCTGAAGTGCTGGCGCAACGACCGGGTGATGTCGACGACGCGCTGCAGCTCGGTGATTGACCGGCCCCAGATCTCTGGGTCCTCGCTGGCGAGGTCGAGGATGAAGTCACCTCTGAAGAGGTCGGGAGTGTGGGTGGTGAAGAAGTACGGCGCCGGTTCGGAGCCCGCGGGAAAGGTCCCGCCCAGATCGAGGTCAAGGTCTTTGTAGCTGAGGTGGAACTCCACGAAGTCGGCGTTCGAGTTGCGAACCAGCGAACGGAAGTCGTGGTATCGAACCGGGAGGCCCCAGGGGCGGCGGAAATCGAAAGTACGCCGATCGATCTGCGTGACACCCAGGTCGCCCTCGTAGAAAAAGTCACCCTTTTCGATGTCGCGGCGCGACGCCCGGCCGACGAGTTGGGACAGCGTGTTGGGCTGCAGACCGCGGCCCGGGCTCTTGATAGTCACATCATCGCTCGTGATGATCTCGCCGGTCGCGATAGGCCGGGTCGAGACCAGGCTCTTGGCCAGGTTGACTCGGTTCATCATCTCGCCGGTCGACACCTCGCGCGGCGCTGAGGTGCCGAGTGATTCCTCGACCTCACGGATGCGGGTGACCATCTCTGCAAACTCACCCGGCAGCAACGACACCTTGTGGTCGTTGCCCTCAAGGGAACGGTCGATGGTGAAATGTTTCTCAATGATGTGCGCACCCCGGGCAACCGCAGCGATGGGCACGTGGAAACCGCGCTCGTGGCCGGAGTAGCCGACGACGCACTGCCCGATTTCTGCCAGCCGGTCCATGTAAGCCAGGTTGACGTCTTTGAACGGCGCCGGGTAGGTCGACTGGCAGTGCAGCATTGCAAAGCTGGCACCGGTGGCGCGCACGACGGCGGCACTCTCGCGGATCTCGTCCTCGCGGGACATTCCGGTCGACATCACCAGAGGCAGGCCATAGCTAGCGGCTTCGCGCAGCAGTCCATGGTTGGTGAGGTCGGCGGAGGCGATCTTCAATCCGGGGATGCCGTACTCGGCGAGCGCCTTGACGCTCGGGCTGTCCCATGGGGTGCACATGACGTCGATGTCGCGATCGCGGCAGTGATCGAAGACAACCGCGAGCTGATCGGCGTTCAGGGCGAACTTCGCGAGGAGGTCCAAGGTGTATTGGGCGCCGAGGTCCTCGCCGGCAGTAGAGCCCTGCGGTCCGCGATAGAGCGCTGCCATATCGCGCAGTTGGAACTTGACCGCATCGGCGCCTGCGTCGGCGGCGAGGTCGACCAGCTCTTTGGCCAGATCGATCGAACCCTGGTGGTTGTTGCCGATCTCGGCGATCACGAACGCCGGATGGCCGGGGCCGATGGCATGCCGACCGACGCGTAGTTCGTCGTCGCGGTCGATTGCGATGGCGACCATTCGCTGCTGCTCGTCAACGAGGGGTAGGTGCGCGACGCCCGGGCGAAAGTATGACCGAAGTGATGAGTTGGGAGTCTTGAACCGGGCACTCGCGACATCGCGATGTGCGACCTGAACTGCTGAGGTCTGCAGGTCGGCGTCGGGGTTCGCAACGATCCAGCGGCGGAAGTCGCCGTCGGACAGCGAACCCTCCAGGTGGCCCTGCGCGCCAACACAGAAGACGATGCGTTCTTTGTTGTCACTGATCTTGCCCAACGCCCGGACGATCGGGTCTTCGGAGAAGACGACGTAGGGCGCGATGTTGCGCTCGATAATCACAGTGAACTCCCGGCCGCAGCGCTGTGTTCGGCGATGCGTCGCAGCTCGTGCGCTGCGAGACGTAAATCGTGCTCGGTGTCGATATCGATGCCCTCGACCTCGTCCATCACGAAGAGCTCGATGCGTCCGCCGAGCCGGTTGTCGTGCTTTTGATAGACCCACGATTTGGTCAGGTAGAGGGAGCCGGTCTCGCGGTAGCGCAGTTCTGCGCTGGTGAGGTCTTGGCGGCGAGGGCGCCCTTGAACCTCGTAATCGGCGCGAGGGGATTGGCCGTCCTGGCCCTGCCACCAGAAGAACGGTGCGAAGGGCACAACGCCCACGAGTGAGTCGGTTTCTGATGCAGTGAATTGGGCGATAGCCCGATCGAGGGTGCCGGGCAGGCGTAGGGGAGAGGTTGCCTGCAGCAACATCACAGAATCGGGGGCTCGCCCATGGTCGACCTGGTACTGGATGGCGTGTTGAACCACCGGTTCAGTGGGGGTCGCGTCCTGCGCGAGTGCTGCAGGGCGCAGGAAGGGCACGCTGGCGCCAGCGGCCCGGGCGACCTCGGCGATGCGCTCGTCATCAGTAGAGACCAAGACGTCCAAACCCTCGACCGCGAGCGCCTGCTCGATGGTCCAGACGACGAGCGGGCGACCTTCGAGCTGACGCAGATTCTTGCCGGGCACTCCTTTGGATCCACCACGAACGGGAATCACGCAGAGCATGCTCATCCGCCGGTTCTGTCAATGGTTGCAAGGACGGCATCGCGCACGGCCGCGACGGGGTCGCCGCTGGTGTCGGGAGCCGGAGTGGGGTCCGACGACCCCCAAGGGGCCATCTGGTATCGCTGCCAGAATTCACGCAGCCAGTCCGGAGCCCCAGGATAGTGGACATAAGCTGGCACACCTCGCGCAGCGGCCTCTAGAATTCCGGTGGAAAACGCCGCGACGACCGGTCCATCGTGCTCGCGCAACGCAGCACCGCTGCGGTCGATGGCGATGCCCCGCCGCTCCCACATCGAGTGTTGTAGTCGCGAAAGCCGGTCCACTTCCGAGGGGTGCGGGCGGTATACGGCTCCATTCGCGCGACAGAAAGATCCTGCCGCGCGCGCCATGCCACGGCGCGGTAGCTCCGCGCCATGCAGTTGACCTAGGAACATCGGTGGTAGATCTGAAGTATGTCCATGCGAGACATTGGATTCGCGGGCGGTCGCGAGCATCGCGGACCCAACAACGGTATGGCGTACGTCGGGACGGCCAGACGCCCAGAACGCGGCGTCTTTTGAGCTCCATGACAGCGCATGGGCATTGTGGGGGAGCGGTGGCTGGAATGGAGTGATGAGCCCGTGCTGCAGGACGAAGTGCTCCCAGCCCGCGTCGACCGAGAGCCGATCGAGCGCGAACCCGACACCGAGGTAGTGCCCGTAACTCAGCACAGCGCGGACCGAGCACACTGCAGATGCAGCAGCGAGCAACCCCTCCGAACCGATGTCCGGCGGCACGCGTACTTCGGTGCGATCTGGCCCTAGATCGGCTGAGATCGAAGAACTCGATAGGATCGCGACCCTGTCGAGGCCGAACAAGCGCGCCGGAGCGAGAAGAACTTTCAGTTTCGGCCCGCTGGTTACGTCGGCTGCGACGATGAGTTTTGGCGTTCCGCCGTTCGGCAGGCTGAGGACGAGATCGCCCGGCAGGCCGTTGGATCTGAGGGCGCGAACGGCACGTCTAACCGGACTTGTGGACGCTTGCCACCGCTGCCAGGCGTTCAGATTGGACGGGTGATTGAGCCCGGTCATGCTCGTGGCGCCGAGATGACCCGCGCCGGAGCACCGGCTACAACGGTTCCTGGAGCAACGTCGTTGGTGACCACGGAGCCGGCCGCGATGGTCGCGCCGTCGCCGATTGTCACTCCGCCGAGCACGATGCAGCGTTGACCGATGAAGACCCGATCTCCGATAGAGATGGATCCGGTGCCGCGTACTTTGTGGCGGTCGCCGCGCTCGTGGTCGGTCGTCGCGATGAACACACCGTCTGCGAGGACGCAGCCCGATCCAATGGTGATCGGATCGATTGAGTGCAGATGTGCGTCATGTCCGACGTAGACGTCGTCCCCGATCGTCAGACTGCCGCCCCTTTCGCATTGCAGCCATGCGCCGGAGTAGATCTGAACCCGGTTCCTGATGTTGATCGCTTCGACGCCACGCAAGATGCGCGGCGACACGATCACGCTGTCCGTGCCTAGTGCGCCGAAAGCCGGACGGTAGACGCCGGCAGTCACCAGACGTCCGACATGCCATCGAACCGACGGGCGGGCAGTCGTCAAACGCCGTGCGACGGTCGCACGAACCTCGGTCAATCCCACAATGACTCCAGGACATCTACTCGGTGGTCGAAGGTGTGCTCATGCAGCGTGCGGGCGCGGCCCTGTTCGCGGATGGTCGCGGCCCAGCTGGGGTCGCGCAGACAGCGGGTCGCGAGGTCGAGAAGACTTTCCTGGTCTGTGGCGACGAGCAACTCCTGACCCACGTCGTAAAGACCTGCCACATCCGACCGATCGACGATCTGCACGCCTCCGGTGCCGCTGGCTTCGAAAGTGCGCATCGTGAACCCGTCCTGGTCACCGTGCAGGTTGAGTGTCGCCGCACTTCCGGCCATTACCGCGTACGCGTCGGCTCGCGACACTGCAGGCCCGCACGGTAGTTCGCTGGCGTGAAGGGTGTGGGTGCGCAACCGGTCGGTAAATTCGCCTGACCAGTCGCGCCCGTAGGCCCGCACCGGAAGGCCATCATCGTGAAGCCGGCGCAGAGACTGCTCGCGCCGCGGATAACGGGCGCCGATGAAGGTGATCGCGTCCTCCCGGCGGGGCTCGAAGCTCGTCCGGTGATCGAAGGCGAGCGGCAGGTGCGTAGCGCCGTAGGCGACCGCATCGGCTGCGCTGTAGGTGGCGAGCGGACCGATCGACCGTAAGGTTTCATCGGTGTAGTGGGTGCGGCGAACCTCGTCGTAAAGCCAGGTGACCCGTACGGTCCGGCGTTCCTCCAGCAGCTGCCAGAAAGTGTGCTGCAGCAGATCGCCCTTGACCACCACGACTACTTGAGGGTCGTGCCGTCGAACGGCGGCGATCGTTCGATCCGTCAGAGATTCACGGAGGCGGGCTGGGGTAATAGCGTCGGGCAGATCGTGCAGCAGCTTGTTCGCCACCCGGCCACGCACTGTGTCCGGCGCGTCATACAGATGGGTGTGCACCTCGTGACCGC
>JBBPZD010000287.1:0-7029 GCA_038199265.1 Actinomycetales bacterium
ATTCCGGAGGAGGACGTGGTCGTCACCGTCACCCGCGGTGGCTACGCCAAGCGGGTCAAGATGGTCGAGTACCGCTCGCAGCATCGCGGTGGCAAGGGCGTGCGTGGCGCACAACTGCGCGGCGACGACGTGGTGTCGCATTTCTTCACGACCTCCACCCACCACTGGTTGTTGTTCTTCACCAACACCGGCCGGGTGTACCGGATCAAAGCCTACGAGCTTCCAGAGAGCTCGCGCGAGGCCAAGGGCCAGCACGTCGCGAACCTGCTCGCCTTCCAGCCGGGTGAACAGATCGCGCAGGTCATGGCTCTGCGCGAATACACCACCGCGCCGTATCTCCTGTTGGCGACGCGTCGCGGCCTGGTGAAGAAGACCAGGCTCACCGAGTACGACTCGCCCCGCTCGGGCGGCCTGATCGCGGTGAACCTGCGCGACGGTGACGAACTGGTCGCAGCCGCACTTGCTGCTGGTCAGGACGATGTGCTGCTGGTCTCCCGCAAGGGTCAGGCGGTGCGCTTCCACGCCACTGACGACAGTTTGCGCCCGATGGGCCGGGGGACCTCAGGTGTCACGGGTATGAAGTTCCGTGCGGGCGACGAGCTGCTGGCAATGAACGTGATTCCAGAGGACGACGAGTCCGACCCGGACGTGTTCGTGGTCTTCGAGAACGGGTTGGCCAAGCGAACACCGGCATCGGACTACCCGACCAAGGGTCGGGCGACGCTCGGGGTGAAGGTCGCAAGTATCTCCGAACGAGGTGGCGACCTGGTGGGCGCGCTCATCACCGGCGAGGGCGACGAAGTCCTCGTGGTGATGGAGAAGGGCAAGATCGTGCGGTCCCGGGTGGATGAGGTGCGTAGAACCGGCCGCTCCACCCAAGGCGTGCAGTTCGCGACCCCCGACAAGCGAGATTCAATCGTTGCCGTAGCGCGCAACGCGGAAGCGGAGGTCGAAGAGCTGGCCGATGATGCCGTAGCGTCAGGCGAGGAGCCCGGCGAGGTCGGGCCGCACGAGTCAGGAGATCCTGAGTGAGCACTGACACGCCTAACGAAACCGCACGCACGGCTGCCTCGAAACCGGGCGCTGAAAATGCTGCGGCGAAGTTGCCCGGCAAAGGGAGCCCCGAGTCAGGTGGGAGTACCGCGCGACCTACGGGCGGGTCGCGTCCGGCAGCTACCAATCGCGCCGCACCGCGCACCTCCGGGCCTGGTCGTGCTCGGCCGCGCCGTGTCCGTTTGTCCTTGTCGCGGGTCGATCCGTGGTCGGTCTTCAAGATTTCCTTCCTACTCGCCGTAGCGATCGCTATTGCCTTCGTGGTGATGATCGGCGTGCTGTGGACCGTGTTGTCGGGGATGGGCGTTTTCGCCAATCTCAACGACCTGCTGCGTTCAATGGACCGGCAAGGCTCCACTTTCGACCTGATGAACTACATCGGGTTCGGTCGGGTGATGTCGTTGTCCGTGGTGATCGGCGTGATCGACATCTTCC
The DNA here is from genome assembly GCA_038199265.1 of Actinomycetales bacterium. GTDB lineage: Bacteria > Actinomycetota > Actinomycetes > Actinomycetales > Dermatophilaceae > Allobranchiibius. Next base: position 1,489 of record JBBPZD010000287.1, read on the forward strand.
TGATGACGGCGCTGGCCACACTCGGGGCGTTCCTCTACAACATCTGTTCCTCTCTGGTCGGCGGGATGCATCTGACTCTGACGGACGAATGAGGCCCGGCGTTTTGGCTGCCTGGCAGCCAGTGAGGTAACCTCGCTTCGCGCTCGACTGCGATATCGCGGGAGGGCGCACTGCGGTGATGAGGGGCCTATAGCTCAGTCGGTTAGAGCGCTTCCCTGATAAGGAAGAGGCCACAGGTTCAAGTCCTGTTAGGCCCACCACCACCCGCTGCGCGTGCCGTCCGCACGTGCGACGTACTTACCAGGAGATACCGATGCTGAAGAAGATCGTGGTACTGGCGGGTCTCGCCGCAGCGGTTGCAGCCGTGATGAAGAAGAAAGAAAAGGACCAGGCCGGCAAGGACCTGTGGGCCCAGGCGGCCGACAACCCCACTGCGGGCGTTCGTCACTGAACCACCGGCTGCGCACGACAACTGAACACGGGGCATTAGCTCAGCTGGTAGAGCACCGCCTTTGCAAGGCGGGGGTCAGCGGTTCGAACCCGCTATGCTCCACCGACTCATGGCAAGTCTTCACGACCTCGGTCGTTGGAACACCCGCGACATCACGATGGCGCTGCGCGTCCGGTCGACGTTTGCAATCTCACGCATCAGTTTCACGGTCGCTTCGATGTCGGCCATATTCGAGGCCATGACGTGAACGAGTGCGTCAGCGTCACCTGAGACCGTCCACACACCGACGACCTGTGGAATCGTCTCCAGGTCCCTCTTCAGGCGGGCTGTTGAGACGTTGCCCTGGTAGTAGATCTCGACATACGCCTCGGTGTCCCACCCCAGCGATGCCGGGTCAATGAGCACCGTGAAGCCGGCGATCTCTTTCCGGGCGATCATTTGGTCGACTCGCCTTTTGACCGCCGGGGCTGAAAGCCCTACTCGCGATCCGATGTCGTGATAGCTGGCTCGGCCGTCCCGCAGGAGATGCCCGATGATGGCCCGATTGACTGCATCCACGACATTCCTATCGATTACGGTCGAGATAACAACGATTTCGGTTGTCTTACCTACGATTGTGCAACAAATCGCCGTTGATAGCGGTGATGTGGGCAGATATGTTCGGTATATACCGAACGTGACGTAGGAGGAACGCATGAGCAGCGTGGCATTTGTCGATGTGGCGAATATGGCCCGGTGGGTCCGTGACCAGGGCGCGGAAAACATCATCAGGGCGATGACCAACGCGATCGAGGCGGACTTCCTGCGTTGGCAGCAGTTCGATAAGACCCCCCGAGTCGCATCGCACTCCCGCGAGGGCGTCATCGAGTTGATGCCAACGAGTGACGGCGTGATGTACGGCTTCAAGTACGTCAACGGGCACCCGTCCAATCCTGGCCGGGGTTTTCAGACCGTGACGGCGTTCGGGGTGTTGTCCGAGGTGCACAACGGATATCCGTTGTTCGTGACTGAGATGACGATCCTGACTGCGCTGCGCACGGCGGCCACATCAGCCATGGCTGCGCGACACCTCGCCCGAAAGGACGCCACCACGATGGCGCTGATCGGCACTGGTTCGCAGGCCGAATTCCAATCGCTCGGCTTCAGATCAGTTCTCGGGATCAACACCCTGCGAGTCTGGGACACTGACCTCGCGGCGATGCACAAGTTCGCCCGTAACGCCGAGCCGCTCGGGTTCGACGTTACGATCTGCTCGAGCGCGGCCGAGGCCGTCATCGGGGCCGACATCATCACGACCTGCACTGCCGACAAGACGAACGCGACCGTTCTCACTGACGAGATGGTGGGCGCTGGGGTGCACGTCAACGCGATCGGTGGGGACTGTCCCGGAAAAACCGAACTCGATCGCCGGATCCTGGACCGGGCCACTGTCTACGTGGAGTTCCCGGAGCAGACGCGCATTGAAGGCGAGATCCAACAGTGCGACCCGGATTTCCCCGTCACGCAGCTGTGGGAAGTCATCGCTGGCCAGAGCGCCGGCCGAGTCTCACCTGAGCAGATCACTGTGTTCGATTCGGTCGGTTTCGCTATCGAGGACTTCTCTGCGCTGTGCTTTGCCTTCGCGGCGATGAAGGGCACTGACTACGTCGCTTACCTCGATCTGATTGCCGAACCAGCCGATCCCAAGGACCTCTTCGGTGCGGTAGCGCCCGTCGCCGCCGATGTCCACGTGTGAGGTCCGGGCAACCCCGCTCACCCCGAAATGCTGTCAGGCACCGTCGGATGTCGTGATGGTGCGGCCCGCCTGGTTCCGCACCAATCCGTTCTCCGAACTCGATAACCCGTTCCAGGTACGGGAGCCGGTGCGCGGCCCGCAGGAAGTTGCTGCAGCCGCGTACAGAGAGACGACGGAGCTCGCCGAGGCTCTGCGGTCTGCCGGAGTCACTGTGCGGTTGTTCGAGGACCGTGGCCACGACTTCCCCGACAGTGTTTTTCCGAACAACTGGTTCTCCACGCACGCAGACGGCCAGGTCGTGCTCTACCCAATGCTCGCGCCCAACCGGCGAGGTGAACGCAGGGACGACATCATCGACTCACTGCGGCAGGACTACGAGGTTATCGACGTCGTCGACTACTCCGGTAGCGAGACCCGGGCGATCTTCATGGAGGGCACCGGTGCGATGGTGCTGGACCACATCGGACGGCTCGCGTACATCGGCCGGTCACTTCGGGCTGACGAGGTGACCGCCCGAGGAATATGCGCGGACCTCGGGTACGAGCCGGTGTTCTTCGATACCGCCGATAGCCGCGGCCTTCCGATTTATCACACGAACGTGATGATGAGCGTGGGCACCGACTTCGCAGTGGTCGCGCTTGACGCTATCCCCGACGCGGCGCAGCGCGCCGTAGTCGAGAGGTCGCTGAGGGCCACCGGTCGGAGCGTGATCGAACTGAGCCTCGCGCAGGTCGACGAGTTCGCCGGCAATGTCATCGAACTGGAAGGCGCTGACGGGCACCTGGTGGCGATGTCTCAGCGAGCCTTCGACAGTCTCCGCGGCGATCAGCGGGACGCCATCGGGGCGCACGCCGCGCTGCTGCCGGTTTCGGTGCCCACCATTGAACTGTCCGGTGGATCGGTGCGTTGCATGATTGCCGGCATCCATCTCGAACTGCGTCAGACGGGCTGAACCGCCATCCCCCGTTCGTCGTGGTCGACCTCGGGCCACGCCTCGCGTGCCCATGCCAGGCCGGCGCGAGCTTCATGCACGATCTCCGGTGTCAGGTCGGCAATGGAAGCAGCAGCAGCCTGGAAGCGGCCGGTGTCACTCACCCCTGACTGCTGCAGTAGTCCACTGACGTCTCTCAACCGTCCTCCCAGCCAACCCGTCGGATCCGCAGGCATTGCAGGATCGTAGGTCCGGTCTTCTGGTTCGCCGTCGATCATTCCCGGGTGCCAGTGCATCCGGTCCGCTGCGTGCGGGGCTGACTCCAACAGGTCCATCCGGGCAATGGCCTCTCCGAGAACGAGCTGCGGTGAGGAGTAGATGGTGCCGCGATAGTGTGCATTCACCGGCCGTATCTCCACCCTGATTCCACGCTCGCGGGTGTCCGGCTGATCGGCGAATGCCGGATCGAGGAAATCGACCCGAGCCAACGTCACAGCCAAGGTGTCGGTCAACCAGCAACGTTCCGTCATAGAGCTCATGCCCCTAGCCTCCCATCGAGCGCGGCATATGGCGCACGTCCACGGATTTCCTTGCCCCTGGCTGAACCCTCGATGTCTCGGCCTACGGCTCGGCTCGACGTTTGCACTGCGATCTTTGGCGGCGCTCTCGGACAGCGGCGCCGTGCCGGCTGAGGTTAGCCTTCGGTCATGACCCTCGACGCCTCGATCGTGGTGCCCAGTTATCGGGGAGCACAGCGTCTGCCGGTCTTGTTTGCGGCGTTGGAAGCTCAGACCATTGACTCCTACGAATGCATCGTTGCGATCGACGGTGATACGGACGGTTCAGCCGAGGTCGTGCGGGAGTGGAGCAAACGAATCCCGGTGCGAGCCGTGGTCCTTCCTGAGAATCGCGGGCGGTCCGCTGCCCTCAACGCCGGTTTCGATGCTGCGGAGGGTGACGTGCTGGTCCGCTGCGACGACGACCTGCGGCCTGGTTCTGACTACGTCGCGGATCATCTCAAGGCTCATCGGGGGAGTGCGGTCGGCGCGGTCGGGGTGTGCTTGGACGTCTTCGACGACACGGCGTACTCGCGTGCCTACGGAGCTCAGGCGCGTGAGCGGATGCGGGAATCGGCGTACCGGTTGGCCCCCGCCACCACGTGGCGGCGTTGGGGTGCGAACGTCTCTGTTTCACGTGCAACGTGGGAACGGGTCGGGCCCTACGACCTGCGGTTCACCCAGTACGGCTGGGAGGACATCGACTGGGGATATCGAGTCCATCAGGCAGGGATTCCCGTCGTCGTGTGCCCAGAGTTGGAGGTCGAGCACCTCAACCCGGCGCCGACCGCCGGCATCCGAGCGACCAAGGCCTACCAGTCGGGGGAATCGCGGGCGGTCTTCCTCCAGAAGCACGGACCGAGCGTGCTGACTGATTCGCATCCGATGAAGTCGCCCTGGAACCTCGCGGTGCGAGGGGTCAGTGGGTTGATGAGGTCGAAACGAATGGTGGAAACTCTCGGTGGCTATGTCGACGCTCTGTTGCCGCGGGTCAGCCCGAAGATCGGCCAAAAGGTTACTTCGCTACTGATCGAGTCGGCGGGGGCTGCTTCGCTGCACTGAGCACGCGTAACGTGCGGGATATGACGACAAGCGATCTCCCGACCTACACCCTGAACGACGGCAACTCGCTGCCCGTCATCGGCTTCGGTACCTATCCGCTGGCAGGTCAGGACGGGACTGACGCGATGGTCAGCGCGATCCAGGCGGGGTACCGGTTGCTCGATTCGGCCGTCAACTACGAGAACGAAGCGCAGGTCGGTCAAGCGATGCGCAGCAGCGCAGTACCCCGTGAGCAGCTTCAAGTGACCACCAAGATTCCGGGGCGACACCACGGATACGACGAAGCCCGCACGTCGATCCGGTCATCCCTGGTGGCACTTGACCTCGACTACATCGACCTGCACCTCATCCACTGGCCGAACCCGAGCGTCGGCAAGTACGTTCAAGCCTGGCGCGCACTGGTGGAGGCACGCGAGGAGGGTTTGGTGCGGTCGATCGGCGTATCGAACTTCACCGCCGAACACCTGAAGGCGGTCATCGATGACTCCGGCGTCACCCCTGCCGTCAATCAGATTGAGCTGCACCCTTATTTCCCGCAGACCGAGATGCTCGCGGTGAACGCCGGCCTCGGCATCCGCACCGAGGCATGGAGCCCGATGGGCAAGCGGCAGGCGCCGTTCGATGAGGACGCGGTGCGGGAACCGGCCCAGAAGTACGACGTCTCACCTGGTCAGGTCATCCTTCGGTGGCACCACCAGTTGGGCAGTTTGCCGATCCCGAAGTCTGCAACCCCGCAGCGTCAACGCGACAACCTGGACATCTTCGGGTTCGAACTGACCGAAGCGGAGATGACGGCGATTACGGG
>JBBPZD010000288.1:0-21724 GCA_038199265.1 Actinomycetales bacterium
GGAACGAACAGGGCGTTTGAGGAACAGCGCAGAGACGTCTGGGTCGCTGATGAGCTGCTCGTACACCCGGCGTGCGTAGTCCCGCGGTGCACCCCCGGGTGCGGCGAACAACTGCAGACTGCCGACATGCATGGGCATGGTCCGGTTCTCGGCGATGAGAAAGGCCAAGGAGGTGGGATCGATCAGACGCGACATCGTCGTCCGCCTTTCGCGAGGGGGTCTGGGGTGATCCTCGCGCACGAACGATCGATGTCGACCGGCAGGATGGATTCATGACCCGTTCGATTCTGTGGTTCCGACGTGACCTCCGCCTGCACGATCACCCTGCTCTCAACGCTGCTGTCGAAGAAGCAGGCGCCGGCGGTGTGGTCCCGCTCTTCGTGGTCGAGCCCAAACTGTGGGAGGGCGCGGGGGATTCGCGTCGACGGTGGCTCGCCGCCAACCTGCGAGCTCTCAACGAGGCATGCAACGGGCGGCTGACGGTGCGGATGGGGGACCCGGAGAAAGTCGTCGCCCACATTGCTCGCGAGCAGAAAGCTCAGACAGTCCACATCTCCCGCGAGACCACCCCGCACGGCACCCGTCGTGACGACCGGGTCCGACAATCGCTCGGCGGCATTGCGAACCTGCTCGAAACCGGGACTCCCTACGCGATCGGTCCGGGCGTGATCCTGAACGGCAGCGGGACGCCGTACAAGGTGTTCACCCCGTTCTCGCGGGCGTGGCGTGACCACGGCTGGCCGGCGCCCGCCGAGCGACCGACGCGCATCCACTGGGTCGACGGCGAGTCCGACGACGACGCGGCCCAGCGACTTTCGGCGGCGAGTGCCGGGGGACTGGACTTCGAGGTCGGCGAGGATGCCGCCTTCGAGAGATGGGCACAGTTCTTGGACGGACCGGTCGACCGCTACGGCACCGACCGCGACCGCCCCGCCGTCGACGGCACCTCGCGCCTGTCGCCCTACTTGAAACTAGGCGTCCTGCACCCGCGCACCCTGCTTGCCGACCTGGCGCACAAGCACTCCGACGGCGCTGGCACCTACCGAACCGAGATCGCGTGGCGGGAGTTCTACGCCGACGTGCTCTGGCACAACCCACGTTCGTCATGGCACGACCTGCGCGAGGCGCTGCCCACGATGGAGTACGACGATCCGGGTGACACCGTCGAAGCGTGGAAGGCAGGACGGACCGGTTACCCGATCGTCGACGCCGGGATGCGGCAATTGCTGGAGACGGGGTGGATGCACAACCGACTGCGGATGATCACTGCGAGCTTCCTCACCAAGGACCTGCACGTGTGGTGGCCGGTAGGCGCGCGGCACTTCATGGACCACCTCGTCGACGGCGATCTCGCGTCGAACAACCACGGTTGGCAGTGGGTCGCGGGAACCGGCACCGACGCCTCGCCCTATTTCCGGGTGTTCAACCCGGTCACCCAGGGCCAGAAGTTCGACCCGGACGGCGCCTACGTTCGTCGGTGGGTGCCCGAACTGCGGCACCTGAGCGGCAAGAAGACCCACGAGCCCTGGTCGACCGGTGACGGATACGAGCACGACTACCCGCAGCGCATCGTCGACCACGCTGAGGAACGCAAAGAAGCCCTACGCCGCTACGAACAGGCCCGCTGAGTTCGATGTGCGGGGCGAGCCACCGCGTCTGAGGCAGGATGAGCGCCATGAATCGCCAGATAGTCGTTGTGGGCATGGGGTACGTCGGGCTGTCCAACGCCATCCTGCTCGCGCAACACAACGACGTGTTGGGCATCGATCTGGACGACGCCAAGATCGAGTCGTTGCAGGCCGGGACCAGCCCGATCAGCGACCCGGACATCGAGGATTTCCTGGCGCATCGTGAATTGCGGCTTACCTTCGCCACCGACCCCGGTGACGCCTATCGGGCCGCGGACTTCGTGATCGTGGCCACCCCCACCGACTACGACCCGCAGACCAACTATTTCGACACCTCCAGCGTTGAAGCGGTCACGCGTGAAGTGCTGGCCAGCGGTAGCGGGGCGTGCGTCGTCATCAAGTCAACGATCCCAGTCGGCTGCGTGCAGGCGCTGCGGGAAAAATTCGTCAGCGAGGCGATCATGCACTCGCCGGAGTTCTTGCGTGAGGGCCGTGCGTTGCACGACAACCTGCACCCGTCACGGATCATCGTCGGTGCGCAGACGGCACAGGCACAGGCGTTCGGCGACCTGTTGCGCGAGGGCTCGCTCGAACCGGACGCGCCAGTACTGCTGACGTCGTCCAAGGAGGCTGAGTCGATCAAGCTTTTCTCCAATACCTACCTCGCCATGCGGGTGGCCTACTTCAACGAGTTGGACACCTTCGCAATCACCCACGGGGTCGACAGTCGCCAGATCATCGACGGAGTCAGCCTCGATCCGCGGATCGGCGACCACTACAACAACCCGTCATTCGGCTACGGGGGCTACTGCCTACCCAAGGACACCAAGCAGTTGTTGGCCAACTACCAGGACGTGCCACAGAAGCTCGTCGAGGCGATCGTGGGGGCCAACATGACCCGCAAGGACTTCATCGCCGACGACATCCTGCGCCGTACTCCCGGTGTGGTGGGCATCTATCGGCTGATCATGAAGTCCGGTTCCGACAACTTCAGGGCAAGCAGCGTGCAGGGAATCATGAAGCGCATCAAGGCTCGAGGCGTGGAGGTGATCGTCTACGAACCGGAGTTGCCGGGGGAGGAGTTCTTCGGTTCCAAGGTTGTGCGCGACCTCGCCGAGTTCATCGCCGCATCCGACGTCATCGTGGCCAACCGCCGTACTTCGGATCTGCACGAAGCGGCCGAGAAGGTCTACACCCGCGACCTGTTCGGCGGCGACTGACACAAAACGCTCCTGGGCCATGTTCTTCGCGGCACGCGGGAGTTACGGTGGCGTTGTGGCACGCGAACTCAAGGTCAAGAACATCGACGGCAACGATGACGAAATCGAGGTCGGCGATCCGAAGCACGCGGCAGCCGGCGTACCTGCGGTCGTGCGTTCGATGAAGATGGCAATGAAGCAGATGGGTCCGGTTCGGTCGGGTCGTACGTTGCTCAAACTCAACCAGCCGGGTGGTTTCGACTGCCCCGGGTGCGCCTGGCCAGACCCGGGCCACACCCACGCAGCTGAGTTCTGTGAGAACGGAGTCAAGGCAGTCGCCGAGGAGGCGACGACGCGCCGGGTGCGGGCCGACTTCTTCGCCGAGCACAGCGTCGCCGACCTGAGAGGCCGTAGCGATTACTGGCTCGGCCAGCAGGGCCGCCTCACGACGCCGATGCACAAAGCCCCGGGAGACACCCACTACCGGGCTGTCACCTGGGGAACAGCACTCGACATCGTGGCCCGGCACCTCCGGGCATTGGATGACCCCGACCAGGCCGCCTTCTACACCTCTGGACGCACCAGCAACGAGGCCGCGTTCGTCTACCAGCTGTTCGTGCGCGCTTTCGGCACCAATAACCTCCCCGACTGCTCCAACATGTGCCACGAATCCAGTGGGGCTGCGCTCTCCGAATCGATCGGTGTCGGCAAGGGCACCGTCTCGCTCGAGGATGTCGAGAACGCACAGCTCCTCGTGGTCGCCGGCCAGAACCCCGGCACCAACCATCCCCGGATGCTCTCGGCCCTTGAGAAGGCGAAGCAGCGGGGCGCACGTATCGTCGCGATCAACCCATTGCCCGAAGCCGGGCTCATCAAGTTCCTCAACCCGCAAACGCCGCGGGGCGTCGTAGGGGTCGGCACGGAACTCTGCGATCTCTACCTGCAGGTGCGACTCGGTGGGGACCAGGCGCTTTTCCAGGCGGTCGGACACCTGTTGCTGCAGCGACCGGACGCACTCGACACCGAGTTCATCGAACAGCACACCAGCAGCTTTGCGGAATACGCCGAATCGCTCGCCACCATCGACTGGGACGCAACGACCCTCGCAACCGGACTGAAACGTTCTGAGATCGAAGCGCTGGCAGACGAATTCGCCAACTCCAAGGCGACCATCGTGTGCTGGGCGATGGGTCTGACTCAGCACCGCCACTCGGTCGCAATGATCCAGGACGTCACCAACGTGCTCCTGTTACAGGGCAACATGGGCAAGCCCGGGGCTGGAGTCTGCCCGGTGCGCGGGCACTCCAACGTGCAGGGTGACCGCACGATGGGCATCTACGAAAAGCCGGCCGAGCCGTTCCTGAAGGCGCTCGACCTCGAGTTCGGAATCGTCTCGCCGCGCGAGCACGGCCACGACGTCGTCGACACGATCCGCGCCTTCCGTGACGGCCGCGCAAAGGTCTTCATGGCCGTCGGCGGAAACTTCGTACGAGCGACCTCCGACTCCGACGTGGCTGCCGCAGCATTGGAGCGGGCAGCGTTGACCGTCCAGGTCTCCACCAAGCTGAACGGATCACATGCAGTCGTCGGTGACGAAGCGTTGATCCTGCCCACGCTGGGGCGTACGGAGCAGGATCTGCAGGTGGGCGGTCCGCAGCGGGTCAGCGTCGAAGACTCGATGAGCATGGTGCACGCTTCGCAGGGGCGGTTGAAAGCGGCGGATGCCACGTTGCTCAGCGAAGTCGGCATCGTGTGCGAGTTAGCACGACGGACGCTTCCGGACAGCAGCATCGACTGGGCTGCCATGCACGCCGACTACCGGGTGATCCGCAGGCATATCGAAGCGGTGGTGCCTGGTTTCGAGGACTTCGAGGCCCGACTGGACATCTCGGGCGGCTTCCTGTTGCCCAGCCCCCCGCGCGACGAGCGCCGGTTCGAGACCGACTCCGGAAAAGCCACTTTCACCACCCACGAGGTCTGGACACCGGACTGCCCGGCCGGCCACCTGCTGTTGCAGACGGTGCGCAGTCACGATCAATACAACACCACGATCTACGGCATGGACGACCACTACCGGGGTATCAAAAACGGTCGCCGAGTCATCTTCGTCAACCCCGACGATCTGACGCAGCTGGGCCTGGCAGACGAGCAGATGGTCGACATCGTCTCGGTATGGCGCGGTCTCGATGGCACCGACGCACCGCAGGAGCGCCGCGCCGACGGCTTCCGCATCGTCTCCTATCCCACGGCTCGCCAGTGCGCTGCCGCCTACTTCCCGGAGACGAATGTGCTGGTCCCACTCGATTCCGTCGCCAAACGCAGCAACACCCCCACCTCCAAGGCTGTGCTGATACGCCTGGAGGCCGCGCATTAATCAGCAACCGATCGGCTGCTGATGGGCCGAATCACCACACGGTACAAAGCCGTCCGGTTCGATCTCGCAGGAAATGCCCGATCGCGCATCGAGACCGTCGTCGTCGAAGAACCGCTGGAAGTGCGGATCGGGAGCGACCAACTGACCGTCACGATGCGGACCCCGGGCAACGACATGGAGCTGGTGCACGGGTTCCTACTGGCCGAAGGCATCATCAGGCACCGCGACGACGTGGTCGCTGCCCGTTACTGCAACGACACCGAAACGATGAACGTCGTCGAGGTCACGTTGCGCAACGCCGGATACGTGCTTCCGGTCAGCGCACAGCGCAGCATGGTGATGCACGGCGGCTGCGGTCTGTGCGGAAAGACGACCATCGAAGCGGTTCTGGCTGCATCGCCTCCTTCGGCTCTCGACGGCGATCCGTCGGCTGACGGCGGCTGGACCCCGCAGGCAATGGCGGTCTGTGCGGCCGCGCTGCGAGAAGGGCAGGCTGTCTTCGCCAAGACCGGGGGAGTGCACGCCGCCGGCCTCTTCGACGCCGACACGCGGATGCTCGTCGCCCGGGAAGACATCGGTCGACACAACGCGGTCGACAAGGCCATCGGGTGGTCAGTGATGGCCGGTATGACCGGCGGCGACCGAGCGGCGCAGGCGCTCGTGGTCACGTCTCGCGCGTCTTTCGAAATCGTCCAGAAGGCCGCGATGGCCGGTGTCGGCATTGTGGCCTGCGTCTCAGCCCCATCCAGTCTGGCGGTCGAGGCGGCACAGGATCTGGGGCTGACTCTCGTAGCATTCCTGCGCGAAGATCGAATGACGGCGTTCGCCCACCCCGAACGACTACGTCCACCTGACGCGCGGCGGGCCGACCATGGGATCGCCAGCAACTAGGCTGCGCCTGTGCAGGACAAGGAGGGGCGACGCCCGCTGACGGAGGACGGTCATCCCGTCAGCGAACGCATTTGGACCGTTCCTAATCTGTTGTCGACATCCCGCCTCGTGGGTGTACCGATCTTCCTGGTGCTGATAGTGGAGCGACAGGATCTTTGGGCGATATTGGTACTGGTCCTATCCGGTGTCACCGACTACCTCGATGGCAAGGTCGCTCGTGCCTACGGGCTGGTGTCTCGGCTCGGGCAACTGCTCGACCCCATCGCGGACCGGCTCTACATCTTGTCCACGTTGCTGGGCCTGGCGTGGCGCGACATCATTCCGTGGTGGCTCGTGGTCGTGCTCATCGCGCGTGAATTCTTTGTGCTGAGCTTCGGACCGTTGCTCAAGATCCATCGGCTACCGATTCCGCCAGTTCACTTCATCGGGAAAGCCGCCACCTTCAACCTCATCTATGCGTTTCCCACCGTGCTGCTGGGCCAGCAGCCGGGAATTGTCGGCGATATCGCGTTGCCCATCGGGTGGGGCTTCGTCTGGTGGGGCACGGGACTGTACTGGGTTGCAGGTGTGATGTACGGCGAACAGATCCGGCAGATGGTCCGGGACCGCCCTCGCCCTGTTCACAGCAAAGCGAATGCCTGATGGCCACCGGCACTGACCGCAGGCCCGTCGATCCGGCTGCCTCGATGTCCCTCATCAACGAACTCACGAAGAATCCGCTCGATCCGGCCTACCAACTCGAAGCGGATCGACGCTCCAAGGCTGACGGCAAAGCGAGCAGTCGCCACTCTCCCGTCCTGATCGTGACTGTGATCCTGCTGGGGTTCGCGCTGGCGACAGGCGCTATCGCGTTGCGAGTGCCGCGCACCGAGCAGGACCGCAAACGCGCGTCTCTGGTTTCTCGAATTGAGACGCGCCAGGGTGAGATCACTACTAGTTCCGCTCGGATCGTCGGCCTTCGCGCCGAGATTGCCGAACTGCAGGAACGTGCGCTGAGCCGCAACAATGCGGATGGAACTGCGTCGCAACTGACACGACTCAGTGCAGGCACGGGCGTCGCCACCGTCAGCGGTCCTGGGATCGTGCTGAAGGTCGACGATGCGGCGACCAGTGGCAGCGGTTCCGGCGGTGACCCCCGGGCAGCGCAGGATCCGCAAGCGGGATCGAGCAAAGGCGTGCTCACGTCCGCTGACCTGCAGATCGTCGTCAACGGGGTGTGGCAGGCTGGCGCTGACGCGGTCTCGATCAACGGGCAGCGACTGACCGGTCACTCTGCGATTCGTTCGGCCGGGGAGGCGATCCTGGTCAACTTCACCCCCCTCGCGCCACCCTACGAGGTCTCAGCCACTGGCCCTGCGTCACTGGAAGCCAGTTTCGAACGAAGCGAAGGGGGCATCTACCTCGCTGGTTTGCGCAACGGGTTCGGGATACGCAGCAGCATCAGGACTGAAAAATTGCTCCGTCTTCCGGCTGCCGTCGTGCCGGACCTTCGATTTGCAAAGGTTGTCCCATGATTCCGGCACTTGGACTTGTCGGTGGGCTGCTCCTGGGCATCTTCTTGCATCCTGATGTGCCGCTCTGGCTGCAGCCGTATCTCCCGGTCGCAATCATTGCCGCTCTCGACGCGGTTTTCGGCGCCGTTAGAGCGATGCTCGACGGAATCTTCAACGACAAGGTCTTCGTCGTTTCGTTCTTGTCGAATGTGGTGGTCGCAGCCCTGATCGTGTTCATGGGCGATCAACTCGGCGTCGGCTCCCAACTGTCGACGGCTGTCGTCGTCGTACTCGGGCTGCGCATCTTCTCCAACGTCGCCGCCATCCGCCGCCATCTTTTTCACGCATGAGCGACAAGGAGGTATCCGGGTGGCGCACCTTGGCGCGGATGGGTCGGCCGCGGGCCACCAAAGCCAACCTGTTGGCTGCGCTTCTCGCCGCAGCTCTGGGATTCGCCATGGTGACCCAGGTGCAACTGAACCGCTCCTCAGGCCTGGACAATCTCTCGCAGGACGACCTGGTGGCCCTGCTGGACGGCGAAGCGCAGCAGTCCATCCGGCTGGACCGAGAAGCAACGGCGCTGACCGCGACGCGCAACCAGCTGCGGGGTAGCGGCAACGACGAAGCAGCACTCAAAGCTGCTCGTCAGAGGTTGACCCAGTTGGGAATCCTGGCGGGGACTGTTAAGGCAAGGGGGCAGGGAGTGAAGATCGTGGTCGCTGATCCGAAAGCCGCGGTTCAGGCACCCAATCTGCTCGACGCAGTACAGGAGCTGCGCGACGCCGGCGCCGAAGCGATCCAGCTCAACGGGGTTCGCGTCGTCGCGAGTACCTATTTTTCGGCCGGGCCGGGGAATCGGTTACGAGTGGACACCACTGCGATCAGCGCGCCTTACACGATCCTGGCGATCGGTGAAGCGCACACCATGTCGACGGCGATGGCCATTCCAGGTGGGGTGGTCAGCACGATGCGACAGTTGGGCGCAACCGCCGTCGTGACCAGTTCCAAGAGCATTGAGGTGAGTGCGTTGCGGGCGCCCGGTAGCGATAGATACTCTCGACCTGATTCCCCGCCCAACCGTTGACCTACCTGTCGTCACCTGCCATTCCGTTTCGTTCGAGGAGCCTCATGTCCCAACTGGAGTACCCCGCCGATCTGCGCTACACCGAAGACCACGAGTGGGTTCGCGAACAGGAAGGGGTGGTGCGCATCGGCATCACTGCTTTCGCGCAAGAGGCGCTGGGTGACGTCGTTTACGTCAGTTTGCCCGCCATCGGCGATGCGTTGAGTCCCGGTGACTCCTGCGGAGAGGTCGAATCAACCAAGTCGGTCAGTGACCTCTACGCTCCCCTCGCGGGCGAGGTAACAGCGGTCAACGAGCAGCTCGACAGCACCCCCGAACTCATCAACACCGACCCCTACGGCCAGGGGTGGATGTTCGAGATGCGTCTGGCTGATGCAGCCGTCGTCGCATCGCTGCAGGATGCCGACGCCTATATCGCCTCCCTGGGTTGACCCGCCCGGAAGACCCCTCTCACCGGGTTATTGCTTCTGTACCGATCCTCGAACACCCATCACGTAAGGTTGCGCAATGACCGATCAGCCAGCCTCCGGGGACGCCACCGCACGTATCCCTGCCATCGGTGTGGAGCCACCAGAAGTCGTTCAGTCGAATGAAGTGCGGCTCTCCGCCGCAGATCAGGCCACTATCGATGCCCTACGACCTGGCACTGCGCTTCTTATCGCGCACCGCGGACCGGGGTCCGGAGCAAAGTTCCTGCTCGACGCTGACGAGGTCAGTTCAGGGCGCCACCCCAAGAGTGACATCTTCTTGGATGACGTCACCGTTTCGCGCCGTCACGCGATTTTCAAGCGGGTGGATCATGGATATGTCATGCAAGATGTGGGTTCTCTGAACGGTACCTACATCAACGGCGAAATTACCGATTCGGCTCCGCTGGTAACCGGCACAGAAGTACAGATCGGCAAGTACCGGTTGGTCTACTACGGTGCAGTCGGTTCCTGAGGGCGGCAGCCACACAGTCGGCGCCGTCCTGGTTGAACTGAACGAGGATTTTCCCGACCTGACGATCTCCAAGGTGCGGTTTCTCGACACCGAGGGACTCGTCGTGCCCGGGCGGTCTCCGTCGGGCTACCGCCGTTACAGCAACGCCGACGTCGAGCGGCTTCGCTTCGTGCTGAGCGCCCAACGGGATCGCTTCTGGCCGCTGAAAGTGATCCGGGAAGCCCTCGATGCCTACGACCGAGGGTTGGAACCTCCCGCAGGGCTGGATGCCCGGCCGGTTGCGCCGGTACCCGACGGTGATCCGGCTCTCGCCTCATCTGCAGTTGTCCCCGAGCCTGAGGTTGCGGAGCCACCCCTGCGCCTGACTTTGACCGAGGTAGCTCGGGGATCGGGCCTGAATGAGGCTCAGATCCGTGATCTTGCGGGATTTGGACTGATCACACCCGACGCAGGTTACTTCGATCGGCAGGCACTTGTGATCGCCCGCAGTGCTGCAGCGCTGATGGCGCGCGGGCTGGGCGCGCGCCATCTGCGGACCTTTCGGCTGGCCGCCGAACGTGAGGCGGCGATGGTCACCCAGTTGCGCGGTCGGGGTGGGCGGGGCGCCGATGCAGAGCGAGTTGTGGGGGAGTGCTTGGCACTGCATCTCGCGTTGCTGAGGGCGCAGGTAGCGTTACACCCATGAGACGGGTAGATGTCATGGGTGTACGCGTCGAGATGCCGACGAATAAGCCGATCGTGTTGTTACGCGAGCGAGACGGTGATCTCTATGTACCCATCTGGATAGGCGCTCCAGAGGCTACTGCAATTGCTTACGCCCAGCAGGGAGTGTCTCCTGCCCGGCCCTTGACGCATGACCTGCTCGTCAACGTCCTGACAGAGCTGGGTCACACGTTGGAGCACGTCGTCGTCAGCCGTATGCAGGACAACATCTTCTACGCCGAGCTGGTTGTCGACGGCGACACCACTATCAGCGCGCGGTCCTCCGACGCCATTGCGATCGCGCTGCGGGCAGGCGTATCCATCTACGTCGCCGACGAGATATTCGAGGAAGTAGGGGTCGCTGTTCCCGTCGAGGAGGACGACGAGGTCGAGAAATTCCGGGAGTTCCTCGACAATGTTTCGGCTGAGGACTTCCAGGCCGGTCTCGGTGAGGATTCCGGGGAAGATGCCGATGACCAACGGGAGACCGGCGAGGATGACAGACCCTCATCCTCGACTTGACGGTTAGCGTGGGGCCGATGGCCGCGACACGCCACGCCCAGCCGCGGAAGGTCGTTGACCTGCCCCGCTTCACCCTTTACGTTTCGGTGATGGGTTCGGCACCACGTGGGGCATCCACGGCGTTCCGCCGGTCGTAGAGTGAATGGTCAGCACTGCTGTGAGGCGGGTGCTCACGCAGTCCGATGAGGTCTGCAGAATTGGAGGTCCCGGTGGCTGTACGTGGCAAGACGGGCACGACAGACGACGGTTTACCGGCGCCCGGCAACCTGGGGGGCATCGAACCGCTCCAAGGTGCGCTGTTCGATCACCCGGGCGATGTGGTCGATACAGAGACTGTCGGATATCGAGGCCCCGTTGCCTGCAACACCGCTGGCGTGACGTATCGCCAACTCGACTACTGGGCGCGCACCGGACTCCTGGAGCCCTCGGTACGCAATCCGTCCGGGTCCGGTCACCAACGGTTGTACAGCTTCCGAGACATCCTGGTCCTTAAGGTGGTCAAGCGACTCCTGGACACGGGCGTGTCTCTGCAACAGATCCGGATCGCCGTCAGCGCTCTGCGAGCCCGCGGCGTCTCTGATTTGGCCAGGATCACGTTGATGTCCGACGGTGCGAGCGTGTACGAGTGCACGTCGGATCAAGAGATGCTGGATCTTCTGCGCGGCGGTCAGGGTGTCTTCGGAATCGCGCTCGGCTCCGTGTGGCGTGAAGTCGAGGGAACTCTCAGTGATCTACCCAGCGAGAGGCCTGAGGCTGCAGTGCCCGCAGTTCACCCCGGTGACGAGCTACGCCAACGACGCGCCGTGCGCGACGCTGGTTGACCTCAGCGTCACGAGTGCGGACCACTCATTGGTGGACGTAGTAACCTGACAGTGCTGTTGACGCTGGCGGGAGAGAACTTGCATCCGCTGCGAGGACGCCGAAGGGGCAATTCTCCCCAGAACCTCTCAGGCTCCAGGACCGATCAGTCGAGGCATCTC
This sequence comes from Actinomycetales bacterium, assembly GCA_038199265.1. Lineage (GTDB taxonomy): Bacteria > Actinomycetota > Actinomycetes > Actinomycetales > Dermatophilaceae > Allobranchiibius. Next base: position 11,816 of record JBBPZD010000288.1, read on the forward strand.
TGAAGGTGTGTTCATCCTATGTAGGTGAGCGGATCGACAGTAGGGGAGGCGACCGCCTGCCGTCTGCCTCTCGGAGACCCCCAATGAGCGTCAACCACTCCCGTGACAACACCCTGCCCGACTTCGTCAGCCGCCATATCGCTCCCACAGACGCCGACCAATCGGTGATGCTGAAGGCCCTGGGCCAGCCGAGTGTCGAATCGCTGATTGAGCGCGCGGTCCCGGACGGCATTCGTTCCTCGGAACCGCTGGCGCTGGGCGCGGCAGCATCCGAGCCCGCCGTCATCGCCGAGCTCCGAGCAATCGCGGCTCGCAACACGGTGCTCACCAACATGATCGGGCTCGGCTACTACGGCACGCACACACCTGCCGTCATCCGTCGCAATGTTCTGGAGAACCCAGCCTGGTACACGGCGTACACGCCCTACCAGCCGGAGATCTCCCAAGGTCGGCTCGAGGCATTACTCAACTTTCAGACCGTCGTCAGCGACCTGACCGGTCTGCCCATTGCCGGGGCATCGCTGTTGGACGAGGCAACAGCGGTGGCCGAGGCAGCGACCCTCATGCGCCGAGGTAGCAAGGTCGCTAAGAACGCAGTGCTGCTCATCGATGCTCAGGTCATGCCGCAGTCGATCGCAGTGACGCAGACCCGTGCCCTTCCGCTCGGAATCGACGTGGTCGTCGCCGATCTGCAGGCTGTCGAAACCGCAGTTGCGATCCGCGAGGCTGCGGGAGACCGCGACGTCTTCGGCGTCGTCGTGCAGTACCCGGACGCCTCAGGTCGCACCGTCGACTGGAGCGCGTTGGCCAAGGCTGCTCACGAAGTCGGCACTCTGGTGACCGTTGCGGCTGACCTGCTGGCGCTCACCCTGCTCACCGCCCCCGGGAGTCAGGGCGCGGATATCGTGGTCGGGACAACTCAGCGCTTTGGCGTGCCGATGGGATTTGGCGGTCCGCACGCCGGATACATGAGTGTGAGATCAGGCTTGGAACGCACCATGCCGGGGCGCTTGGTCGGAGTCAGTGTCGACTCAGCGGGTAGGGCGGCTTACCGCCTTGCGCTGCAGACCCGCGAGCAGCACATCCGCCGCGAGAAGGCCACCTCCAACATCTGCACCGCGCAGGTGCTGCTCGCAGTGATGGCTTCGATGTACGCGGTGTGGCACGGCCCGCAGGGCTTGGCGCGCATTGCCCGAGACGTGCACGCCAAGGCGGTGAGTCTGTCGGCAGTTTTATGTGATGCCGGTGTGATGGTCGCCGAAGGTGACTTCTTCGACACCCTCACCATCGACCTCCCCGGACGCGCCGAGCAGGTCCGTGCGGCAGCACTTGACCGCGGCATCAACCTGTGGCTGGTCGATGCCGATCACGTCTCGATCAGCGTCGACGAGACGACGTCGGCCGAGGAGCTGCGCCTGGTCGCCGATGCCTTCGGCGCCGACGAACCGAACTACGCGCCCGGGAAACAGGTAGACCCGACCTGGCCCGCCACGCTGCGTCGCACCGATGAAGTGCTGACCCACCCGGTCTTCCACCGCCATCACGACGAGACGTCGATGCTGCGTTACCTGCGGGCGCTGTCCGACCGGGACTTCGCGCTGGACCGCGGGATGATCCCGCTCGGATCCTGCACCATGAAGTTGAACGCGACCACCGAGATGGAGGCCGTCACCTGGCCGGAGTTCGCGAACCTGCACCCGTTCGCGCCCGCAGACCAGAACGAGGGCATCCGCTCGATCGTCACCGACCTGCAGGACTGGCTCGCGACAATCACGGGCTACGACACGGTGTCGCTGCAGCCCAACGCCGGTTCACAGGGCGAGTTCGCGGGATTGCTCGCGATCCACGCCTATCACCAGGCCAACGGTGATGACGATCGTCGGATCTGTCTCATCCCGGCCTCAGCGCACGGCACGAACGCAGCCAGCGCAGTCATGGCAGGCCTGAAAGTCGTAGTCGTCAAGACTGCGGCGTCCGGTGAGATCGACCTCGAAGACCTGTACGCCAAGATCGAACAGCACAGGGACACGCTCGCAGCGGTGATGATCACCTACCCCTCGACCCACGGTGTCTACGAAGACACGATCACCCCGCTGTGCGACGCAGTACACGAAGCCGGTGGGCAGGTGTACGTCGACGGCGCGAACCTGAACGCGCTGATCGGCATCGCCGAGCCTGGTTCGTTCGGCGGCGATGTATCGCACTTGAACCTGCACAAGACGTTCTGCATCCCGCACGGTGGTGGTGGCCCGGGCGTCGGACCGATCGGTGTTCGCGCCCACCTGGCTCCTTACCTGCCCAACCACCCGTTCGCGGCGCAGGCCGGTCCGGAAACCGGAGTAGGACCGATTTCCGGCGCGCCGTACGGCTCTGCTTCCATCCTGCCGATCTCGTGGGCTTATATCCGTCTGATGGGCGGGCGGGGACTCACTGAGGCCACCCGGACGGCGGTGCTGTCGGCCAACTACATCGCCGCTCGGCTCGAGAACGCTTATCCGGTGCTCTACTCCGGCGTGAACGGCCTGGTCGCACACGAGTGCATCCTCGACCTGCGCGGTATCACCAAGGCGTGCGGAGTCACTGTCGATGACGTCGCCAAGCGGTTGGTCGACTACGGCTTCCACTCGCCCACAATGTCGTTCCCAGTTGCCGGCACCCTCATGGTCGAGCCGACTGAGAGCGAAAGCTTGGGAGAGATCGACCGCTTCTGCGATGCGATGCTCGCGATCCGCGCCGAGATTCAGCGGGTCGAAGACGGTGAGGTCAGCGCTTCGGACAGCGCACTACGACACGCGCCGCACACCGCCGAGTCACTCACCAAAGACTGGGACCACCCGTACACCCGCGCCGAAGCGGTCTACCCATCAGGAGTAGATCCGATGCGCAAGTACTGGGCGCCGGTAGGTCGGGTCGACGGTGCCTACGGCGACCGGAACCTGGTGTGTTCCTGCCCTCCGCCGGAGGCATTCGAGGAGTGATCGCCAGCGGGACTTTCAGGCCCGGATCGTGCTCAGGTAATGCGCGATCCGGCCGATTGCCTCGGTGAGCGTGTCGACGTCAGGCAGGGTGACCAGGCGGAAGTGGTCGGGAGCGAACCAGTTGAACCCGGTTCCGTGCGTGACCAGGATCTTCTCCGCCCGTAGCAGGTCGATCACGAAAGCCTGATCGTCCTGGATCGGGTAGATCTGGGGGTCCAGCCGAGGGAAGCAGTAGAGAGCACCTTGGGGTTTGACGCAGCTGACCCCGGGAATCTCGTTGAGCAGCTTCCACGCGAGCATGGACTGCTCGTAGAAGCGCCCACCAGGGCCGATCAACTCCTGGATCGACTGATACCCGCCGAGCGCAGTCTGGATCGCGTGCTGGGCCGGTACGTTCGCGCACATCCGCATGTTCGCCAGCAGGGTCAGTCCCTCGAGGAAGTCGACCGCGCGGTGCCGCGGGCCGGTGACCGCCAACCAGCCGGAGCGGTAGCCGCACACCCTGTAGGCCTTGGAGAGCCCGCTGAACGTCAGACATAGCACATCGTCGCCGGCGAATGTCGCGGCGTGGTGGTGGACCGCTCCGTCGAACAGGATTTTCTCGTAAATCTCGTCGCACATCAGCACCAGATCGTGACGACGGGCGATGTCGACGAATCCGCGGACGATCTGTTCGCTGTAGACGGCGCCCGTCGGATTGTTGGGATTGATCAGCACCAGCGCGTGCGTGTTCGCCGTGATCCGCGACTCGATGTCGTTCAGGTCCGGGTTCCAGCCGTTGTCCTCATCGCACCGGTAGTGCACCGGGGTACCGCCAGCAAGGGTGACGGCGCCCGTCCAGAGTGGGTAGTCAGGGGCCGGGATGAGAATCTCGTTGCCGGTGTCGACGAAGGCCTGCAACACCATCGAGATGAGCTCGCTGACGCCGTTGCCGATGAAGATGTCGCCGACGCCGACATCGGTCAGACCCTCGCTCTGGTAAAAGTTCGCCACGGCTGTGCGCGCGGAGAAAATTCCGCGGGAGTCGCTGTAGCCCTGGCTTCGGGGCAGGTGGTGGATCAGATCCTGCTGAATCGGGTCGGGGGCCTCGAAACCGAACGGTGCCGGGTTGCCGATGTTCAGCTTGAGGACCCGGTGACCTTCGGCTTCGAGCCGCTCTGCCTCGACCAGGATGGGGCCACGGACGTCGTACCGGACATGCTGTAGTTTCGCCGACTGTTTGATCTCACGCACGGCGCACAGCCTGACACATCACGGCTCCTGGACGTGACCTGCGATTCAGACGGCTAAGGAGCCCCGCGCAGCGTGGACAACCACCCGTGAACCGCTCTCCGTCTTGATGACCTCTACCCGACTGTCGATACGGTCACGCAACTCCCCGACGTGGCTCACGATGCCGACGCTGCGCCCGCCTGCCCGCAGCCCGTCGAGCATCGACATCACCTGGTCGAGGGTCTGTTCGTCCAGCGAGCCGAATCCTTCGTCGACGAAGAGGGATTCAAGCGGGCGTCCACCGCTGTCGTTCAACACTGCGGCACCCAGGCCTAGCGCCAGTGCGAGCGAGGCGATGAAGGCCTCGCCTCCAGACAAGCTGCTGGTGTCACGGGCTCGACCGGTCCAGGCATCCAGTACACGCAATCCGAGTCCGCTACGCGCGCCGCTCTTGGCCAGGTCGTCGGTGTGCTCCAAGGTGTATCGACCGTCGGACATCACCGAGAGGCGCTCGTTCGCCAGGGTGGTCACCATCTCCAGGCGTGCAGCGAGGACGTAGGACGTCAGACGCATCCGACGGATGTTGTCGCCGGTACCCGCAGCGACGTCCGCCAAGGGGCCCACCACAGCCAATTCGGCGCGATCGGCGGTCGATGCGGCCGCCGCATCACGCACGGCGGTCCCGATCGCGTGTAGTTCGCGTACGCCTCGATCGGCGGCCGAGACGACCTGTGCTGCTGCTGTTCTGCGATGGTCGGCGGCCCGCGCAGTGGCGTGGAGGTGGTCGACGTCCGGAGCGGCGAACTCTTCGGCTTCGATGACCTGAGGTTGCTCCAGAACGCCGAGCGCCCGTTCGTAACCGGCCCGTTCGTCAGTGATGGCTGCCTGGAGCTGCCTTATGCGCCCAGCATCCAGCATCGCAATCTCAGACGCTCGTGCATCGGCGAACCCTTGTGAGGCAAGTAGGTCGACCAGATCGGCGGTTGCGCAGTCATGCGAAGCGAGGGCCGCTTGCAGTGCGACGTCACCACGCTGAAGATCTTGATGCAGCTGCTGCAACCGGAAATGCCGCTCAGTCGGCCGAGAGGCGTCGATGGCGTCGCACCAGCATTCGTGAGTGTGGCGATCGAGCACAGCTGCGATGTCATCCGCGGTGCGGGCGCATCGTCGTTTGGAATCATGCAATCGAGCGGTCGCGGTTGCGACGTCTACCTCTACGGCGACCCTGTCGTCCCGGGCAGCATCGAGTGCGGAAACGGCCGCCTGGGACCTACTCAGCAGCGCGGCGTGCCGCTGCCGGGTGGCGTTCGCGTTCGACAATGCAGCGCGCGCAGCCAGGGCCGCGGTTTCCAGAGCGTCTGTGTCCGGGAGCTCTTCGATACCGGGATCGGGCAGGTCGGAAGACGAGATATCGGCGTTCATGGACATTAGCGCGAGGTGGTGTGTCCTGCGGCGCTCGTCGAGACGGCCTCGTGCGGCAGCCAGTGCGCTCTCGCATTCGGTCTGAAGCGAGCGTGTCCGGGCGGCTTCGGCTTCGGCTTCCTCCACCTGGTCGGCGGTCACTGAGTCCAGCGTGACGGCAGCGATCGAGGGGTGATCGGCGGATCCGCATACCGGGCAGGGGCAGTCCACTTCCAGCTGCGAACCCAGTTCACCGACGATGCTGGCGAGCCGGCGGCTGCGCAGATCGATCACCGCTTTCTCAGCAGCGACGAACACGCTCCTCGCGTTCTGGGCGGCTGTTTGGATCTCGGTCACGGCACGCCAGGTTTCGATGACTCCGGCGGCTGTGCGTACCGCGGCCTCTGCAGAATCGACGCGGCGTTGAGCAACGCCCACGCCATCGGCCTGCTCCGGCTCGGCTTCGAGGGCGTGACGAAGGACATCGACGCTCTTGACGAGCTTGGCGATACGGCCGTTGACTTCGCTGGACCGTGTGGTGGCGGCACGTAGATCGGCCGCAATTTCTTCGGTCTCCTTCGTGGTCGAGGCATAGCGGGCCTCCAGGGCGCCAAGTCCTGCCAGTGCCACTGTGCCGGCTTCGAGAGCCTGGGCAAATTGGAGGCGTTGCGTGGGTGTCTCGAGGCTGCGGCCACTAGCGAGCAGGGAGCACGCAGCACCTGCTGATCGATCTGCCTCCCCACGCGCGAGTTCGAGGTCTCGCGCTGTGATGAGATGCCGAGCGGCTACTGGCTGCACCACCGCGGCCCGCCCCGCAGCCTGCACACTTTCGGCCTCTACGGCGCGATCGAGTGATCGAGCTGAGAACCTCTCGCAGGTCGCGCGAGCGCGCTGCGCCTGCACCTGCAGTTCGGCAATGCGTGCGCCCTGATGGGCGGCATCTCGGGCGAGATCGCGATCGCGCTCGGTCCTGTCAGCCTCGACCAGGGCAAGAGTCGCGTGCTCGGCAGCGAGTCCTCGGAATTGTTCGATCGTTTCCAGCAAGCGTGTTGAGTCGAGAGACAGCGCACTTTCCGGGGCACCGCCGTCGAGGTTCATGCAGGGGGCACGAAGGGCGCCTGGCGGTAGATCGAGCTCGGTCAGGAGGTTTGTCAGCCGTTCGGTCTGGTAGCCGAGGGAGGAGTCGACCATCCGGATCCGCAAGGCCAGTTCACGCTTGCGTTCCGCGAGCCACGATTGGGCTCTGCTGAACCGGTCGACGTCGAAGAGGCGGCCGAGCAATGCTGCGCGGTCTTCGGGCCTGGACCGAAGGAAAGTCGCGAACTCGCCCTGGGGGAGCAGCACCACCTGAGCGAACTGTTCCAACCCCAGACCCAAGTGGTCGCTGACGATCTCGGCCGCTTCATCGATCCGGGTGCTCTGCGCGCTCCAGTTGCCGGACTGGAGCACTTCCAGGACGACGGTCGCGGGCCGGCGGGTGGTTCCCTCTCCCCGTTTCTTGGGGGCCACCCATTCTGGGCTGCGACGGATGCGCAGACGTTCGCCGGCAGCAGTGAACTCGATCAGTACATACGGCTGCACATCGGGATCGGCGTGATCACTACGGATCGTCTCGCGGAGACCGAGACGGCTGCCCGGAACAGCGCCGTACACGGCATAACAGATTGCGTCGAGGATCGATGTCTTACCTGCTCCGGTGGCTCCGTGGATGAGGAACAAGCCGAAAGCGTCAAGGGCGTCGAAGTCGATCGACTGCTTGCCGGCAAATGGCCCGAACGCCTGGATTTCGAGCTGGTGAAGTTTCACGCAACTCCCCGATCCGGCGATGTGAGGCGGTCCTGCTCCCCGGTCAGTTCGCGTTCGACGCGTGACTCTTCCAATGCTGCTCGCCAGACGGCGCGCTCGTCGTCGGTGACGGCAGCACCGCCGCGCACATGGTTGGTGAAGTCGCAGCAGAGGTCCAGGTCGCCACGTCCCTTGACCCGGTCGGCGTAGCTGCGCCGGTCAATGGCGGTAGCCGGCTGATCGAAACCCAACATCAACGTGTGGGGAAACCGTCGCCGGACCTGTTCCATTGCGGCGGGCGGGCGGGCTGCGTCGGTCAAGGTGACTTCGCACCACGCCGATTCGGCATCGGCGTGCGCCGGGTCGTGCAACAGGTCTGTGAGCATGCCGCGCAGCCTGGCCAGCGGCCTGTGGACTGGTGCTGCGATCAACTCGGCGTGCACCCGTCCGTGTTCGATAGCGACCAGAACCGAAGACTTCTTGTGCCCGGCCTCAGAGAAAGACATGGCGACGGGCGAGCCGCTGTACCGCACACCCGCGGCCAGTTCCATCGGTCGGTGGATATGGCCGAGAGCGACGTAGTCGATGCCGGCGAATACAGCTCGCGGTACGGCTGCGACTCCGCCAACGGCGATGTCGCGTTCGGAGTCGGACGTCGTGGCGCCCGTAACGAAAGCGTGAGCCATGACCACGGTCGGGACTTCTCGACCGAGTGCGTCGTCATTCACCCGTTGCATAGCTTCGCGCAGCACCCCGGCATGTGTCGGCTCTGCCGATTGCAGCTGGGGGGCAGTCACGGCGGGTTCGAGGTAGGGGATCGGGTAGACGACCGCGCCGCCCAGGTCGACCGGGCGGCCGATGCTCTGCACCGAGGTGCGTATGTGCAACCCAGCGCGCTCGAGCACCCGTGCACCGAACCCGAGCCGGATTGCGGAGTCGTGGTTTCCGCTGGACAGGACGACCTGAGCCCCGGTGTCGAGCAGTCGGACGACCGCTTCGTCGAGCGCCGCGACAGTGGCAGGCGCGGGGAGTGCTCGGTCGTAGATGTCGCCCGACACGAGTACTGCATCGATCGACTCCTCGCGCACCACGTCGATGAGGTGGTCGAGGTACCCCACCTGGGCATCGAGAAGCCCGGCACCGTGGAAGGAACGGCCCAGGTGCCAGTCGGAGGTGTGAATGATGCGCACAGTTCGAAGGCTAGGAGCCACCACCGACAGCCCGCCGCATTTGGCGCGGCGTGTGCAACCTCAACCGCCTTCGAATCTGCCAGAGTGAGGCAATGGGGCGCCTCTACTGGTCGGCAGACCGGGATGCTCGGCTACGTGACGAGGCCATGCGGTGGCTGGAGGTCCGAACCTCCGACGGACGAGATCCGATCAGTCGTGAAGAGTTGGCTGAGTTCAGATTCGACGCTGAACGACTGCCGTTGATCGATCCACAGCGCGGTATCCGTAAGCCGATCGTGCTCGAAGCCGCACTCTCGATGGTCACGACCTACACCAGCAGCACCGCGGTGCGTCCCTACGACGATCAAGCGGGGCTCGACGGGATGCTGCGCTACAAATGGCGCGGCCTGGACGCCGACCACCCGGACAACGTGGCGCTGCGTCGCGCGATGGAGCTAGGGCTTCCGCTGATCTGGTTGTTCGGGATCGGCTCGAGTCAGTTTCAGGCAGTGTTCCCGGTCTACCTGGTGGCCGAGGAACCGGCCGAGCACCAGTTCGTTGTCGGGTACGAGCCGGAGTTCATGTCGCCCGTTCCCGATTCGCCCATGGAGGCTGCGATTCGGCGCTACGTAGTGCGAGAGACCAAGATACGGGTGCACCAACCTGTGTTCCGGGCGACGGTGATGCGGGCCTACGCCACCAGGTGCGCTGTGTGTTCGCTGGGACACGCAGAATTGCTCGATGCGGCCCATATCATTCCTGACTCCCTCGAAGCCGGCATTGCTTCGGTGACGAACGGTCTGGCCCTGTGCCGTATCCACCATGCCGCCTACGACCGGTTTATTCTCGGGGTACGACCCGACTACGTAGTCGAGATCCGGCACGACCTGTTGGTCGAGATTGACGGCCCGATGCTCGAGCACGGACTGAAACGTCGCCACGGCCAGCCGCTGATGAGTCTCCCGAAGCAAGCCAGGGAACAACCAGACCCTGAACTCCTCGCTCGAACCTATGAACGATTCCAAAGGGGAAGCACCGGCTGAGCTAGGCGGCTTGTTTGGGCATGAGTCCGGGTTGGGGGTTCCAGGTGACGTTGGTCGTGGTGACCTGGGCGGTCAGTAGGTCTCGGTGCACGATGGTGTGATGCCGGGCGCATAGCAGTGCCGCGTTGGTCAGGGTTGTTTCGCCGCCGCACCACCACGGGGTGACGTGGTGTGCGTCGCACCAACCCGGTGGCCTGTCGCAGTGGGGGAAGGTGCAGTGTTTGTCTCGGTGGGTGATCGCCGCGCGCAGTCCCCCGGTGAACAGGCGTTTGGCCCGCCCGACATCCAACGGTTCGCTGCCCCCGCCCAGGACTATGGGGA